>NZ_JBEBOW010000052.1:0-22449 GCF_040396215.1 Diaphorobacter ruginosibacter
CTGGCCGTGATCTTCGGCCTGCTCAACGTGATCAACTTCGCGCACGGCGCGCTGTTCATGCTCGGGGCGCTGCTCACCTGGATGGCCATGAACTATTTCGGCGTCAACTACTGGGTGATGCTGATCGTCTCGCCGCTGATCGTAGGGGTCGTGGGCATCGTGATCGAGCGCACCATGCTGCGCTGGATCTACAAGCTCGACCACCTCTACGGCCTGCTGCTCACCCTGGGCCTCACGCTGATCATCGAGGGCGTGTTCCGCTCCATCTACGGTGTGTCCGGCCTGGGCTACGACACGCCTGAACTGCTGGAAGGCGCGACCAATCTCGGCTTCATGATGCTGCCCAACTACCGCGCCTGGGTGGTTGTGGCTTCCCTCGCAGTGTGCCTGGCGACATGGTTCGTGATCGAGAAGACCAAGCTGGGCGCCTACCTGCGCGCGGGCACGGAGAACCCGCGGCTGGTGGAGGCCTTCGGCGTCAACGTGCCGGTGATGATCACGCTGACGTATGCATTCGGCGCGGCGCTGGCCGCCTTTGCCGGCGTGCTGGCCGCTCCGGTCTATCAGGTGACCCCGCTCATGGGGCAGAACCTCATCATCGTGGTGTTCGCGGTGGTGGTGATCGGCGGGATGGGCTCCATCATGGGCTCCATCCTCACGGGGCTGGGCCTGGGTGTGATCGAAGGACTCACCAAGGTGTTCTATCCCGAAGCCTCGTCCACCGTGGTGTTCGTCATCATGGCCATCGTTCTGCTCATCCGCCCCGCCGGCCTGTTCGGCAAAGAGAAATAAGCGGGGCCATCACAAATGAATACGAAGAAATTTGCTCCGATCGGCTACGGTCTCCTGCTGCTGGGCCTGATCATTGCCCCGTTCGCCGGCGCCTATCCGGTGTTCGTCATGAAGCTGATGTGCTTTGCATTGTTCGCTTC
Source organism: Diaphorobacter ruginosibacter (assembly GCF_040396215.1). Taxonomy (GTDB): domain Bacteria; phylum Pseudomonadota; class Gammaproteobacteria; order Burkholderiales; family Burkholderiaceae_C; genus Diaphorobacter_A; species Diaphorobacter_A ruginosibacter_A. The sequence continues at coordinate 933 of NZ_JBEBOW010000052.1, forward strand.
CGCCTTCAACCTGCTGCTCGGCTACACAGGGCTGCTGTCGTTCGGCCATGCCGCATTCCTGGGTGGCGCGGCCTACATCACCGGCCAGTCCATCAAGGTCTGGGGCTTCACTCCCGAGGTCGGCCTGATCCTCGGTACGTTGACGGGCGCGCTGCTTGGCCTCGTCATGGGCTTTTTCGCGATCCGCCGCCAGGGCATCTATGCGACCATGATCACGCTGGCCCTGGCGCAGATGCTGTTCTTCGCCTGCCTGCAACTGCCCTTCACGGGCGGCGAGGATGGGCTGCAGGGCGTGCCGCGCGGCAAGCTGTTCGGCCTGCTCGATCTGCAAAGCGACCTGACCATGTACTACGTCTGCCTGGTCGTGGTGGTGGCCGCGTTCCTGGTGATCGTGCGCACGATCCACTCGCCATTCGGGCAGGTGCTCAAGGGCATCAAGGAGAACGAACCGCGCGCGATCTCGCTGGGCTACGACACCAATCGCTTCAAGCTGCTGGCGTTCGTGATCTCGGCGGCCATCGCCGGTCTTGCCGGCTCGCTCAAGACGCTGGTGCTCGGCTTCGCCACCCTCTCCGACGTGCACTGGAGCGCCTCCGGCCACGTCGTGCTGATGACGCTGGTGGGCGGGCTCGGCACCCTGTCCGGCCCGCTGCTCGGCTCCGCCGTGGTGGTGATGCTGGAGAACAAGATCGGTGATTTCGGCAACTTCCTCGCGCACCTGACGAGCGTGGATTGGTTCAACACGCTGGGTGAATCGGTGACCATCGTGACCGGCCTGATCTTCGTCGTGTGCGTGCTGGCCTTCCGCCGTGGTCTCATGGGTGAGCTGATCGCGTGGCTGGAGCGCCGCCGCTCGTCCGGCAAGCCGCATTGAGGTGCCATCGGCCACCTGCGGCAGGCGGGAGTGCCCGCTGACCCGCAGATAGGAACCATGAAAGACAAGGCCCGCCAGTCGAAAAACGGCGGGCCTCGTTCATGATGGAGCGCGATTGCTAGTTCAGCCGGATGCCTCCGGCGTAGCCCGTCATTTCCAGGTAGCCACGGCCGACGGCACTGCCGCTCGCGTCCTTGAGTTCACTGATCCCTTCCCAGTAAACGGTGCCCGTGGAGCTTGTTCCGTCGAGCTCCTGATCGTCCAGCAGGGCGCGAACGCTGAACCGCCCGGCAGGCGTGGTCACCAGCCATTCGACGGGATAGCTTGCATTGCTGCGCGGACTGGCCCATTGCCGGCCCGGCGTGAACTCCACCTCGCCACGGGAAAAAATGCGCGGATGCCGCGCATCGGGCGCGCGCATCGAGCCGCCAGCCCAGAGCGTGCCGCCGTCGGCGCGCCGCAACCGGAATGCTGTGAGCGCGCTGCCGTCGAACAGGTTCATCCCGATCCAGTCCCAGCCCACGGCGTCGGGATGCATCAGTGCCTCGCTCCATTCGTGATCCATCCATGCGCGGTTGACGCGCGGATCGTCTCGCGCGGGAGCGATGCGGTGGCGCACTCCCTTGATCGACAGCGAGCCGCTCACCACCAGTTGCGGAACGCTGTAGTAGTAGCTGGCCTGATCCTCCTGAGGGCCCTTGCGCGAGAGTCCGTCGCTGCCCTGCAGGAGCAGGGGCTGGGTGGCGGACAGCGTCAGCGCGAGCTGGAAATCACGCGACTCGATGAGCGTCTCGAATGCGCCATGCGTGGCCGCGCGCGGTACGGCGGGCGGCGTTGCGCGCCGCAGCGACCAGTCGCGCAGATGGATGTCGCAGTCCTCCTCGGACGCTTGTGCGATCCCGAATCCGGCGCGGGCGATGCGCTGTTCGTGGTATTGCACACCGGCATGCAGATCGGTCACGGCGGCGTGCGCGAAGATGAGCTGCCGCGCGGCAAATTCGGAGCGCATCTGCTGCGTTGCCGCCACGCGTGAACGAAAGAAGGTGACCTGGAATCCGAACCGGGGCTCCCGGCTTTGCGCGTGGCTGCCGGATTCAGGGCGGGCATGCCCCGTGACGTACCACCACTCGGTCTGCATCCGGGGATGGCTGCCGTGGTCGCGCGGAAACTCCAGAACGCGCTGGGGAAGAGCCTGCGCGGCGGGCCACGCTGGCAGGGCGGCCGTGCCCAGCGCCCGCGCGGCGAACGCCATCCAGTCGCGCCGGCTCAGCGCGAGGCCCTTGGACATCATCGCGTCATGCCGTCAGGGCGCGGATGCTCGCGCTGGCCGGGCCGCACTCGCCCATGCAGTCCGCCACCCATTGGTCGTTGAAATAAGTGGGCAGATAGCGCTCGCCGGAATCGCACAGCAGCGAGAGAATCGAGCCGCTGGTTCCGGCCGCGCGCATCTCGCACGCCAGCCGCAGCATGGCCACGAAATTGGTGCCGGTGGATGGGCCGACGCGCCTGCCCAGCATGTCCGAGAGCGCGCGCATTGCGGCAATCGATTCGGCGTCCGCCACTTCCTCCATGCGATCGACCAGCGTGCGGATGAAGCTGGGCTCCACGCGCGGGCGGCCGATGCCTTCGATGCGCGAGCCGGGCGCGGTCAGCGACGCATCGCCCGTGCGATGGTATCGGGCGAATACGGAGCCCGCCGGATCGGCCACGCACAGCCGCGTGGCGTGGCGCTGGAAGCGGACGTACCGGCCGATGGTCGCGCTGGTGCCGCCAGTGCCCGCTCCGACCACGATCCAGGCCGGTATGGCATGGCGCTCGCGCTGCATCTGCGTGAACATGCTCTCGGCGATGTTGTTGTTGCCGCGCCAGTCGGTCGCGCGTTCGGCATAGGTGAACTGATCCATGTAGTGGCCGCCCGTCTGCCGCGCCACCTCGCGTGCGGCGTCGTACACCTCGCCGGCCTTGTCGACAAAGTGGCAGCGGCCGCCGTAGAACTCGATCAGGGCGATCTTCTCCGCGGAGGTGGAGCGCGGCATCACCGCGACGAAGGGCAGGCCCAGCAGCCGCGCGAAGTAGGCTTCGCTCACGGCGGTCGATCCGCTGGATGCCTCGACCACGGTCGAGCCCTCGCTGATCCAGCCATTGCACAGCGCATACAGGAACAGCGAGCGCGCCAGCCGATGCTTGAGGCTCCCGCTGGGATGGGTGGACTCATCCTTCAGGTACAGATCGATGCCATGCCCGGAAAATACCGGCAGGGGCAGCGGTATCAAATGCGTGTCGGCGCTGCGCTGGTAGTCGGCTTCGATGCGGTCGATGGCCTGGTACAGCCAGTTGCCGGGTGTGGTTGCGGTGGTCTTGTCGGTCATCGATGTGATCAGTGTGTTGGTGGATGCGCTCACCAATCTTCCTTGACGGCGAGTATCGCAGACCTTCCCGCCGCGGCGCGTCCCGCCATCCAGGCGGTGAACGTGCCAGAAACGACGAGCGCCAGGGCCAGCAAGGCCAGGCGGGGCAGGGGGAGCATCAGATCCATCGTCCAGTGAAAGCTCTGCGGGTTGACCACGTGGATGAGCACGGCGGAGACGGCGATGCCCAGCAGCGTTCCGGCGGCGGCGCCCACGCAGGTCCAGGCGGCCCCTTCGGCGGCGACCACGCCCAGTATCTGAGCGCGGGTGAATCCCAGGTGCGCGAGCAGCCCGAACTCCTTGCGGCGCGCGAGCACTTGCGCGCTGAAGCTCGCGGCCACGCCGAAGAGTCCGATGCCGATGGCGACGATCTGCAGCCAGTACGTGACGGCGAATGTGCGGTCGAAGATGGCCAGCGAGCGCGCGCGGATGGCTCCCGAGGTGGTGAATTCGAGCGCCGCGCCGGGCATCAGCGCGTTGATGCGTCGGCGCAGCGCGGGGATGTCGGCGTCCGAATGCGGCCAGATGGCGAGCTCGCTGGAGCGGGCATCGCCGGTGATGCGGGCATAGTCGGCGCTGTCGATGGCGATGGCGCCGAACTGGCGGATGTAGTCGCGCCAGACTCCGGCGACGAAAAAGCGCAAGGGCTGTTGCGATTGCTCGGGCGCATCCGGTTGCAATGCGCCCGCAAGCGCGGGCCAGCCGTCCGCGGGCCTGACGCCGTACAGCGCCTGAACGGCCTCGCTGATGTGGATGGGGATGGTTCCCGGCGGCGCCTGGAGCGGCGTGCCTACCAGCGGCAGCATCCGCTCGGCATGGCCGCCAAGCGGCCGGGCGAGCAGGGTGACGGGGGCCTGCGTGGCGCTGAGGCGAAGGCTGCTCGTGCGCTGCGCCTGCAGCCGTTCAACGCCGTCCAACTGCGTGATGGCGGCGGTCAGTTCAGCGGAGAAAATCGCCGCGTCGTCGCCGGGCTGCAAACCGGCGGCGCGGACATACAAAGGAGCGGGCACGACGGTTTCCAGCCACTGGCTGACCGATGTGCGGAAACTGCTCACCATGACGGTAAGCGCGACCGCCAGGCTCAGGCTGGCGACCACGCCGCCCACGGCGACCGAGGCCGCGCCGCGCATGCGGTGCGCGCGCTCGATGGCCAGCAGCGGCAAGGCATTTCGGTGCGCGAAAGGCAATGCCGCCTGCAGCAGCAGTTGCACCATCCACGGCAGCAAGGCGATGCCGCCGATCAGCAGGAGGCCAACCGCGCCGTAGGCCGCAAGCGGAATGCCATGAACCGGCGGCATCATGGCCAGGCCAGCGCTTGCGATCAGCAGCGCGAGCCCACGCCAGGGCTTGCTGGGCGCGCGCGTGATCGTGCCAAGCCCCTTGAGGGTCTGCGCGGGCGGCAGGCTTTGCGCGTGCCGGGCGGGCCACCAGCCGCCGGCCAGCGCTGCGCCCACGCCCAGCAATCCGTAGAGGCTCGCCGTGGCGGTGCTCCACTGCAACTGCGGCTGCATGCCGGAGAAATATCCCCCGCCCAGATCGCCGCCCAGAAGGCGCAGGGCCAGGGCGGCAAGCGCCGCTCCCAATGCCAGGCCCAGGGCGCTGCCAGCGATGCCGATGAGGCCGGCTTCCGCCAGCACCAGCGCCTGCCTTTGCCGTGGCGTGACTCCCAGCACGCCCAGCAGGGCGAGCTGGGCCGCGCGCTGCGATACGCTCAGCGCCAGCACCGAATAGACCAGGAATGCGCCGGTGAAAAGCGCGACCAGCGCCAGCACGGTCAAGTTCACGCGGTAGGCGCGCGAGAGGTTGTCCACGCGCTCGGCGGTATCGCACGGAACACTGATGATCGCGCCGCGCGGCCAGCCGGGCAGGGACTGCAGTTCATCGCGCACACCGGCCACGTCCGCGCCTTCTTGCAGTTGCAGATCGATGCGCGTGAGTTCGCCGGAGCGAGTGAAAAGATCCTGTGCGGCGCCGATGTCCATGACGGCGGCCGGCGCTCCTGGCGCGGCGATGGTGCCGGCGGGCTGGACGATCTGCCGCAGGGCGCCCGTCTGGAGGTTCAGGTGCGTTTTCAGCAGGTCGGGCTCATCCAGGTTCAGCGCCTTCATGGCGGCGGCGTTCAGGAACAGCGTGTCCGGAGCGAGGATGGAGAGCCGGTCCGCGCCCTTGGCGACGCGCGGCATCAGGGCCGGGGCGACCGCGGCCACGCTGAGCGTGTCGGTGCCGAGCACGCGTAAAGCGACAGGCGGCCGGGTCTGCCCCTGCACACCGGCGAGCACGGAAATCTCCAGCCAGGGCAGTGCGGCGGCGATGCCGGGCCGGTTGGCCACAAGGCGGTAGAGCGATTGCGGCAGTGTGCCGTGGGCGGCGCTTACTTCGAGGTCGGGCTGGCCTTGCACCGTGCGCACGGCGCGTGAGAACTCGCTGAGCGCCGAGGCGTTGATCAGCTGCACCGACAGCCCCAGGGCCACGCCCAGCATGACCGCCGCCACCGCCGCCAGAGTGCGCCACGGATGATGGCGGATGCCCTGCCATGAAACCGTGAGGAGCAGGGCGCGGATCATGAAGCCGCCGCGCTCCGGCCGGAAGCATGTTCGCGCATGCCCTGGGCGGTGAGCCGCAGCATGCGGTCCGCGCGGGCGGCGGCGTGTTCGGAATGCGTGACCAGCACCAGCGCCGCGCCATGCTCGCGCGTCTGCGCAATCAGCAGATCCATGATGCGCGCGGCCGTTTCGGGGTCGAGATTGCCGGTGGGCTCGTCGGCCAGCAGCAGCGCCGGGCGATGGATCAGGGCGCGCGCAATCGCCACGCGCTGCAGTTGTCCGCCAGAGAGCTCCTGCGGCAGTCGCGCTCCCATGTCCGCAAGCCCTACCGACTGGAGCATGGACTGCACCGTCGCGGAGTCGTTCCTGCCAAGCAGCAACAGCGGCAGCACCACGTTCTGCGCGACATCCAGATGCGGCAGCACGTGGAATGCCTGGAACACGAACCCCACATGGCCGCGCCGCCAGATCGCGCGGGCCCTGTCGTCCATGCCGGCCAGATCGGCGCCGTTGTGGACGATGCTGCCGCAGTCCCAGTGGTCCAGCCCGGCCATGCAATTGAGCAGCGTGGATTTGCCGACGCCGGACTCGCCCACCACGGCGATGAATTCTCCGGCGCGCACGTCCATGTCCACGTCGCGAAAGACCGTGGCGTTCCCGTAATGCCTGCCCACTCCGCGCAGCTGCGTCAGCACAGGGGGCGCGGCGCTTGCAGCGGCGCTCAAGGCAGGACCCTCGACGCCTGCATGTGCCCGATGATGGCGTCCACCAGCCGGTCGCAGGCGCCGGGCTGGTCGCAGGCGACTATCTGCCGCTCGGGCATGCCGCGCAGCCAGGTGATCTGGCGTTTGGCCAGTTGGCGCGTGGCCGCCACGCCGCGCTCGGCCAGCGTGGACAGGGGATGCAGTCCGTCCAGTGTTTCCCACGCCTGCCGGTAGCCTACGCAGCGCATCGACGGCAGTTCGGGATTCAGGTCGCCGCGCGCGCGAAGGCGCTTGGCCTCTTCGAGGAAACCGCTGTCGAGCATGGTTTGAAACCGCTGTGCGATACGTTGGTGCAGCCATGCGCGATCCTGCGGCTCCAGCGAGAAAAGCGCGTCTGCCGCAAGCGGGCTCGAATGGTTTTTCGCCGCTTGGCGGGAGTGGTGCGCCGACAGCGGTTTTCCGGAGACCAGCCAGACTTCGAGCGCGCGCTGGATGCGCTGGCTGTCGCCGGGCGCGAGCCGGGCGGCGGTGACGGCATCGACCCTGGCAAGCTCGGCGTGCATGGCCGGCCAGCCGATCTCGGCGGCCTGCGCGTCCAGCCTGGCGCGCACTTCAGCGTTGGCCGGGGGCATCTCGTCGATGCCCTCGATCAGCGCCTTGAAGTAGAGCATGGTGCCGCCCACCAGGACAGGGAACGCGCCGCGCGCATGGATTCCGGTCATCAGCCGATGGGCATCGGCCACGAATTCCGCGGCGCTGTAGCTTTGCAGCGGGTCGAGAATGTCGATCAGGTGATGCGGCACCCGCGCGAGCTCGTCCGCGGTGGGCTTGGCCGTGCCGATATCCATGGTGCGATACACCAGCGCCGAGTCCACGCTGATGATCTCCACGGGCATCCGGGGCGCAAGCCGCGCGGCCAGCGCCAGCGCCGCCGCGGTCTTGCCGGAGGCCGTGGGCCCGGCGATCGCAACGCAGGGCAGGAGAGAAAAATCGGTCATGCGCCGATTGTCCATCAGCGCGGCAGCCTTGAAGGCGTGCACGCCTTCCTTCGCCGGTTCAGTCTTTTGAAGGCGCGGGAGGCAGGGCGAGCGCGGACTTCAGCTTCAGCGCGTAGTCGGCAAGAACGGCAGCGCCCGGCTCCTTGCGCGGCCACGTCAGCTCGATGCCGTCATTCGCGTGGCGCGGCACGACATGCATGTGAAAGTGCCTGACGGTCTGGCCGCCTTCCGCGCCGTTGGCCTGCAACAGCGTCAGCCCGGCGGACGGGAAGGCCTTTTGCGCCGCGAGCGCGATGTGGCGGGCGGTTTGCATGACCGCGGCGGCTTCGGCGTCGGTCAGTTCCAGGAGGTTGTCGGCGTGGCGCCTGGTGGCCACCAGCACATGGCCGGGATTGACCTGGCCGATGTCCATGAAGGCGATGGTCAGGTCGTCCTCATGCACGATGGCGGAGGGAATCTCGCGCGCCGCCAGCCGGCAGAAAATGCACTCGCCCGCCGGCGACGTGTCTACGAAATGGGGCATGGCCCGTCTCCTTGCTCGATTGCGGATGCTGCAAGTCTACGCAATCCGGATTGCGAGCCGTGGAAAGTGGCGAGCGACATGGTGAAGCATGGATGAGGCGGCGCGATCGCTTCGTACAATTCGCGCATGTCTTCCCAAGCCTCGCCCGTCTCCCTCGACTCCGCCGCACAGGCCGCCATGCCGGACTTCCGGCGCGATCCTCGCGGCTTCTTGCTGTCGCTCTATGCCGTCGCTGTGCGCAGCGCGCAGCCGCTGCATACGTTGAAGGCCTGTCTGCCCGAGCCGCCGAAAGGCCGGACCATCGTGATCGGCGCGGGCAAGGCGGGCGCGGCCATGTCGCAAGCCGTGGAGGCGCTCTGGCCCGATGATGCGCCCATATCCGGCCTGGTGGTGACGCGCTACGGCCATATCCCCGAGCGTCCACCGGGGCTCAGGCAGCGCATCGACGTGGTGGAGGCCGCGCACCCGGTGCCCGATGCGGCGGGCATGCAGGCCGCCGAACGCATCCTGGAGCTGGTGCAGGGACTGACGAAGGACGATCTGGTGCTCTGCCTGATCTCCGGCGGCGGTTCGGCGCTGCTGAGCCTGCCAGCGGCCGGGCTGACGCTCGCGGACAAGCAGGCGATCAACAAGGCGTTGCTGGAGAGCGGCGCCAACATTGCGGAGATGAACTGCGTGCGCAAGCATCTCTCGCGCGTCAAGGGCGGGCGCCTGGCGGCAGCCTGCGCGCCTGCCCGGGTCGTGACGCTGACCATCAGCGACGTGCCGGGCGACGATCCCGCGGTCATCGCCAGCGGCCCCACGGTGCCGGACACCACCACGTGCGCCGATGCGCTGGACATTCTTCGGCGCTACGGCATCCCGGTTCCACGGCAAGTGCTTGCCCGGCTGGAGCAAGGCGGCCTTGAAACCCCCAAACCCGACAATCCGGTTTTCGCAGGGCATGAGGTGCACATGATCGCAACGCCGCAGCAATCGCTGGAGGCCGCGGCGCAGGCCGCGCGCGCGGCGGGAGTGCAGGCAGTCGTTCTCAGCGACGAGATGGAAGGGGAGTCGCGCGAGGTGGGCCGCGTGCATGCGGCCCTGGCACGGGCGGTGGCCAGGCGCGGCGCGCCATTTGCCAGGCCCTGCGTGATTCTCAGCGGTGGCGAGACGACCGTGACCATCCGCAGCCTGCCCGCTGGCACGCCCAGGGGCCGGGGTGGCCGCGCCGGGGAGTTCTGCCTCGGTCTGGCGCAGGCGCTGCAGTCGCAGGCCGACGTGTGGGCGCTGGCGGCGGATACCGACGGAATCGACGGTGTCGAGGACAACGCCGGCGCGTTCGTCGCGCCCGATACCCTGGCGCGTGCGGAATCGGCGGGCCGCAAGGTGGCTGATGCCCTTGGGCGCAATGACGCCTATGGATATTTCGAGGCCATCGGCGACCTGCTCGTGACCGGCCCCACGAACACCAACGTCAACGACTTCCGCGCCATCGTGGTGCTCTGAGCTGCAGTCCGCAGTCTTTCATCCTCCTCCTTGGCCATCAGCCGGAAGGCATGAAGCGCGCCCTTTCGGGACGCGCTTCCTTTTTTGTTGCCGGGCCGCCCCAAGACAAAAAGTTCCCCCTTGGGGGCTGCGGACCGCGCGCAGCGGGGGAGCGTGGGGGCCTTTTCGCATTGCGCCCGAACGGGCGCGGAGGCAGCGGCGGCGCCGGTCAGAAACGATGGCGGATGCCGACGCCGAAGCTGGTGCCGGAGTTGTAGCTGGTGATCTTGTCGTTCATCACCATGGCGTACACATCCGTGCGCTTGGACAGGTTGTAGTCGTAGCCCACGGTCAGCGTTTTGCGGTTCAGGTCGACGCCCGACAGCTTGGTCTGGGCCCACGAGCCGATCACCGATCCCGCACCCAGCGGAACGGACGCGCCCACCTGCAGCGTCTTGGCCTTCACGTCGGTGTCGTCGGCCTCGGACTGGCCGTAGGACAGATAGGGCTTGACCATCTTGAAGTCGTAGGCGCCGCCCAGCATCCAGGCGGTCTTGGTCGTGCCGAGGTAGGAGCCAGCGCCAGGGTTGCTGATCTGCGCGCGCTCGTAGAAACCGGTGACCGTCAACGGGCCGCCGAAATAGAAAAAGTTCGCGCCGACGTTCTTCTTGTTCTTGTTGTCGCCGGACTGTTCGCCAAACTGGTATTGCAGGTTGGCCTTGAAACCGCCGATGTCCGGAGTGCTGTAGACCAACTGGTTGCTCCAGCCGGTGTCGGAGGGAGTGGTCGACTGCCACCCTGTCCGGTTGAACAGAGGCACGTTCATGTGCAGGATCAACGGCGAGAACACAAACGAATCGCCCAGCGGGTTGGCCACGACCGAGGGAAGGAAGTTCGGCGCCATCCAGCGGCCGAGCAGCACCGAGCCGAATCCGCCGGACAGGCTGACGTTGGCATCGCGCGAGAAGAAGGTATCGCCCGTGAAGCGGCCCTGCGTGCCGTCGTCCGTCTGCAGGAACGAGGTCAGTTGGAAGTTCGCCTTCAGCCCGCCGCCCAGGTCTTCCGACCCGGAAAACCCGAACCATGAAGTGGTCAGGCCGCCACTGTTCACCACATTGGTGCGGCCATCGTCGCCAGCCGCCTTCATGGAGCCAACGAAAATGTCGCTGATGCCGGAAATCTGCACGCTGCTCTGGGCAAATGCGCTAGTGGTGCAAACAAGTGTGGCCGCGATGGCCAGCATGGTTTTTTTCATGAATTCTCCTTCTGAAAAAGTAAACCGCCACATGGGGAGCGGATGTTGGGCCCACGGACGGAATCCGTAATGGATGACGAATTTGTGTCTGAGGGTAAATTGTCGAAAAGCAAACAACGTGCCGCCAGCTTTTTTTTGATTTTTCTTAATAAGTGTTGTTTGTTTCGCTACAAGCAGAACCCCGGGCAATCCCCCGCAGCTCGGAACAGGTGTTTTGATATGTCTCAATGTAGAGGGCGGGCTTGGGCGTCAAAGTAATGCCCTATGGTCCCTCTGTCCTCCTTCCATTCTGCTAACCTGCCTGAAATCGTCCAAGCTGGACGTGTGCTGCGCGAACGCTCGCAGCGCCCTGACAGCGTGATCTATCTGGACAGCGGGCGGGTTCTCTTCGGACTCCTGGAGTCCGGCCAACTGCGCCACCAGCTCGGCATGGTGGAAGGGCCCGTCTGGCTGGACGCCGCGCCCGTACTCATGGATCAGTCCTATCCGCTGGATATAGTGGCTGACACCCAGGTCAGCCTGCGCCGCATCAGCTTGGCCGAGTTCCGGCAGGCCTATGCAGGCCTCAGCAAGGAAACGCAGACCCTCGTGCGTGACATGGCCGCAGGATATTTTCAGCAGACCGAACTGGCGGTCAGCCGGCTCGCGCAGGACGCTGAGGCCCGCTGCGCCCAGTGGCTGCTTCGCAATGCGGCTCCAGCTGAAGACGGCAGCCTGCAAGTCACGCTGCAGCAGCGCAAACGGCTGATTGCTGCGCAACTGGGGATTGCGCCCGAGACCTTTTCACGGGTTCTCCGCCATTTGCGTGAGCATGGGTTGATTTCAGGCACGGGCAATGTATTGAGCCTTCCCCAGCCGACCGCGCTGCAGAACGTGGCGCGTTGCTGATCAGCGGGCAACGGGGCGGCTGCGGCAGTCGGCCTCATTGGCAAATTTTTTTCTTCAAGGTTGGAAGTTGGCGCGTCGGGTTTTCTGCCCGACGCGCTTTTTTCTTTCAGCCGCTGCGCTGATACCGCCGCTCGAAACGCCTTGCGGCTCATCGGGCGCTCACCTGGGGGAGCGGCTGAACCGTGCGGCATTGCTTCATTCTGGCCGCAAATTCCCAACCAACCGGATCGTGACGGCTGCCTCATGCCCTTGCTGCTGGTGAATCCCGTATGACTGAGTCGTGGCTGCCGTGTGGATTTTCTGCCGGCATCGAGGCTCTCTTTCGTGCATCGGTGCGCTGAACGGGTGCATGGGAGCCCCATTGGCAGGCATGTTGGTATATATCCCTTCGATTAATGCGGATTTTCCTGGGCATATTGATGGTGGCTTCCTGGAATTCAGGGAAAACACCGGGTGTGTTTTTACACTCCATAAGGGATTTCGCTGATTCAGGTATTAATCCCAACCACCATGTGACAGGGCAAACGTATATTCCCGACGACATGGCGAGTGCCTGATTGAGACAGTCAGGCGTTGGTCATCCAACACGTCCCCATTCGATATTGACGATTGCCAGGCAAAGGTAATCCCCGCCGACATGACTATTGATGCGCCCATCGAAGACGAGGTTTCGGATTCCGGACCGGATGGCTCAGTCATGTCCGAGTTGAATATGCCGGGCCCGCTGGTGCGGCGCATGATGCTGATCGCCCTGATCTGCGTGCTGCTGGCCGGTTGGCTGGCCGCATGGGTGGTTTCCAGGGCGTCGGCGGAGGAACTGAGCAGTCGGCTCGTGCGGCAACAGACGGATGAGGTTGAACTGGTGGCTCGTCTGCTCGCCAGCAAGATCGAGCAGAGCCAGAAGGTGCTCGGCACGGTGGCCGAAGGCATTACGCCGCAGATGCTGCAATCCCCGTCGCTGCTGGAATGGATGCTCCAGCAAGGGCTTCCGGCGCTGCGTTTCTTTGATGCCGTGGAAATTGCCCGTGCGGATGGCCGGCTGATTCTCAATCTCCAGAACGGGAAGATGGAGCCCGCGGCCAGCCTGGATGCCGAAGAGCGCGATATTCTGTTGCGCACCATGGTGAAGGGCAAGCCCCAGGTGTCGGGTGTGCTGGGTTCTGTGGCCGGCCTGGCGCGGATCATGTTCACGCTGCCCATTGTTGCCGACGATGGCAAGGTGAGCGGCGTCGTGGGCGGTGTGCTGCGGCTGCAATCGCAAGGGCTGCTTCCGCATTCACTGGGTCTGCCGGGGCGCGATGATTCCCGGCTGATCGTCTTCACCTCCGACGGCGTCATTCTCTCGCACCCCGAACTGGAACGTGTCATGGGCAACGTTGCGAGCGAGCCGGGGCTTGGCGAGGCGTATGCGCGATGGCGCGAAGAGCGCACGCCGATCTCGACGGGACGAGGCGAGACCGCAACCATCGATGATCGCCTGGTCAGCATGGCTGGCGTTCCCATGCCGCAATGGTGGGTGGCCCGGGTGACGGATACACGCGCGCTGCTGGCCCTGTATGGCGCGCAGCACCGCAAATTGTGGATCGCCGCGGCGTGCGTGCTGACCTTCGGATTGCTGGCGATGCTGATCATGGCCTGGGTGGCCCTGCCGTTGACGAGATTGCATCGGCGGGCGCAAGCCATTTTGCTGTCGCAAGGCACGCCGGAAAGCCGGCCTGAGACTTCCGAGGAGCCCGACATGCTGACCGGCGCGCTCGATCACCTGGAAGCGCAGCAACTGCACAGTGGCCATCAGGCGGAGTTTTCACGGCTTCAGCTTCAGGGCATCCTGGAGCAGGCGCCCGTAGGCATCGTGATCACGCGCAACGACGTGCTGGAGTTCCTCAGCCAGCAGGCCAGCCTGATGCTGGGCTACTCCAGGGCTGAACTGGAGGGACGCTCCGTGAAATGCCTGTTCGTCGATGAGGGAAAGTTCGGCGAACTGGAGCGGCAGATACGCGAGGGCGCTGCCACGCGGCGCGGCTACGAGGGTGAGTTCGCCCTGCGGCGCAAGGATGGCAGTCTGCTGTGGGCGCGCGTGCTGGGCCGCATGGCTTTTGACCTGCCGTCCGCCATGGCGGCGGTGTGGGTGCTGGAGGATGTGGCCGCGGCCCATGACGAGCGCCATGGCAGCTCGCGCGACGCGCTGACCAATCTGCCCAACCGCTCCGCGTTCCTGGAGCGCCTGAAGGCGCAGCTTGTGCGCAATGCGGAGCTCACCAGAGCCGAACAGCTCTCGCCAGGCAGCGGCGTTGCGCTGCTGTTCATCGATCTTGACCACTTCACCCTGGTGAACGACCGGCTGGGGCATGAAGCCGGAGACCTGCTGCTCAAGCAGTTCTCGAGCATGCTGGAAGAACTGGTGCGCCATGTGGGCTGGGCCGCGCGGCTGGGCGGCGACGAGTTTGCCGTGGTGCTGCCGGACTGCACCGTGGCCCGGGCGGAGATGGTGGCCGAGCATATCCGCGCGTCGGTCGAAGCGTGGGAGTTCAGCTATGAAGGCGAGCTCTCGAACACCACGGTCAGCATCGGGATCGTTGTGGCCCCCGCCGATCTGGAGGACGTCACGCCCTGGCTGCGAGCGGCCGACATGGCCTGCTATTACGCCAAGCGGGCAGGGCGCAACCGCGCCATGATCCGGGAGATGACGGACAAGGCCGCGGCTTGATCCCGTGCCTGCCCTTGGGCCCCGTGGGAGCGCATCCCTCGAGGCGCATGCGGCTCAGTCCAGCCGCCTGATGGAGCGAAGCACGTTTTCGGCGGTCGCGGGGGCGGTGAGCGTCACGGGCTCGCCGGTGTTCGCCGTGGCGGCCGCGATGGCGTCGCGCAACGCTTCGTACACGCTGATGGCCAGCATGAAGGGCGGCTCGCCAACGGCCTTGCTGCCGCCGACGTTGTCTTCGCGGTTGGCTTCGGGCCACAGCGCTATGTTCAGGTGCCGGGGAATGTCGCCGGTGGCGGGGATCTTGTACGTGCTCGGCGCGTGGGTGCCAAGCACGCCCTCCTTGTTCCATACCAGTTGCTCGGTGGTGAGCCAGCCCATGCCCTGCACGAAGCCGCCCTCGATCTGGCCGATGTCGATGGCCGGGTTGATGCTCCGGCCCACGTCGTGAAGCATGTCCACGGCGAGCACGCGGGACTCGCCCGTCAGCGTGTCGATCGCCACCTCGCTGCAGGCCGCGCCGTAGGCGAAGTAGTAGAACGGGCGGCCGGTGAGCGTGGTCTTGTCGTAGTGGATCTTGGGCGTGCGGTAGAAGCCGTCGCTCCACAGCTGGATGCGGTTGGCATAGGCTTCCTTGACCACGTCGTTCCAGTCGCGGGTGCGCTTGGGCGTGATGACCTTGCCGCCGGCAAACCGCACCGCGCCCGCGCCGACCGCGTCCAGCCCGCAGACGTACGAGGCGATGTTGTCGCGGATATTGCGCGCCGCGAACTGGGCCGCGCGGCCATTCAGGTCGGTGCCGCTCGATGCGGCCGTGGCGCTTGCGTTGGGCACCTTGCTGGTGTCGCTGGCGGTGACGATCACGCGCTCGAACGGCACGCCCAGCTCATCGGCCACGATCTGCGCCACCTTGGTGTGCAGCCCCTGGCCCATTTCCGTGCCACCGTGATTCACCTGCACGCTGCCGTCGGTATAGACGTTGACGAGCGCGCCGGCCTGGTTGAACAGCGTCGCGGTAAAGCTGATGCCGAACTTCACCGGCGTGATGGCGAGTCCGCGCTTGATCACCGCGCTGCCCGCGTTCCAGCGCGCAATGGCCTGCCTGCGCATGCGGTAGTTGGATGATTGCTCCAGCGCGGGCAAAAGCTCGTGCAGGATGTTGTCCTCCACCTTCATCTGGTAGTGGGTGACGTTGCGCTCGTTGATTCCGTAGAGGTTGCGCATGCGCACGTCCAGCGCGTCCATGCCCAGCGCGCGCGCGATGTCGCCCAGAATGGCCTCGATCGCGATCACCCCCTGCGGGCCGCCGAAGCCGCGGAACGCGGTGTGGCTCTGGGTGTTGAGCTTGCAGCGGAAGGAGGCGATGTCCACGTCCTCCAGAAAGTAGGCGTTGTCGCTGTGGAAGACGGCGCGGTCGGCCACCGGGCCGGAGAGATCGGCGCTGAAGCCGCAGTTGGCCGCCAGCTGCAGCTTCAGCCCGGTGATCCGGCCGGTGCCGTCGAAGCCGACGTCGTATTCATATTCGAACGGGTGCCGCTTTCCGGTGACCATGAAATCGTCGTCGCGGTCCAGGCGCAGCTTGACCGGCCTGCCGGTCTTGTTCGCCGCGACGGCGGCCCAGACGGCGAGGTGCCCCGCCTGGGTTTCCTTGCCGCCGAAGCCGCCGCCCATGCGCCTGCATTCCACGCGCACGGCGTTGTTTTCGATGCCCAGCGCATGCGCCACCCAGTGCTGCACTTCGCCGGGATGCTGCGTGCTGGAGTAGATCCACCATTGGTTCTGTTCAAGCGGCAGCGCATAGGCGATCTGGCCTTCGAGATAGAAGTGCTCCTGTCCGCCCACCTCAAAATGGCCCTGCAGCCGGTGCGCGGCCCGCGCCAGTGCGGCCGAGGCATCTCCACGGCGCACGTGGACCGGCGGCAGCACGTAGCTTTCGGCGTCGAGCGCATCGCGCACCGAAAGAATGGCGGGCAGCGGCGTGATGTCCAGCTTCACAGCCCTGGCCGCGCGGCGCGCCTGCATCACCGATTCGGCGATTACCAGGCCGATGACCTGTCCCGCAAACTGCACGGTGTCGGTGGCGAACACGGGTTCGTCGTGCGCGAACGCGGCGAGGATCCTGTCGCCGGGAACATCGCCTGAGAACACCACGTCGCACACGCCCGGCATGGCGAGCGCGGCGCTGGCGTCCACGCCGTGGAGCTTGCCGTGCGCCACGTTGGAGAGAATCGGCGCGGCATACAGCGTGCCCTTGATTTCCGCGATGTCGTCGATATAGTCCACGGCGCCGGCCACCTGGGCTCGCGCGCTTTCATGGGCGTGGGATGTGCCGATTGCGGGCCGGGGCGCATCCATGGGTGTGCCGGAGGAGGGGCTTGCGGGCGCGGCGGCGAGGGTGTCTTCGCACGGAGCGTCCAGCGGGTTGTCGCGTGTGTTCATGCCAACACCTCCAGTGGGTGCAGTGTGCCCAGGGTGACACGGGAGCGGTCGTCGCCCGAAGTCTCCAGCCAGAAGCGCCGCAGCAGCGCGCCAAGCACTTCCTTGCGATATGCGCTGCTGGCGCGCATGTCGGAGATCGGGTCGAATTCGGACTGCAGCTCCTTGCCGGCCTCGATCGCCAGGGACTGCGTCCATGGCTGGCCGATGAGCGCCGCCTCCGTCTTCACCGCGCGGGCCGGTGTTGCCGACACCCCGCCCGCGCCGATGCGCGCCTGCCGGACGATGCCGCCCTCGATCTGCAGATTGAGCACCAGGCACACTGCGGAGATATCGTCGTCGAAGCGTTTGGACACCTTGTAGGCGGCCAGTTTCTGCCCGGCGGCGGGCAGCGGCAGGTGGATGGCCGTCAACAGCTCATCCGCCGCCAGCAGGTTCTTCCGGTAGCCGGTGTAGAAGTCCTCCAGCGGCAGATGGCGTTCGCCGCGCACGCTCGCAAGCGTGATGCTGGCGCCCAGCGCGATCAGCAGCGGCATGGAGTCGCCGATCGGCGAGCCGTTGGCGACGTTGCCGCCCAGCGTTCCGGAGTTGCGCACAGGCATGCCCGCGAAGCGCGCGGCGAAGCGGTGGAGCTGAGGCCACTGCCGCTCCAGCGCGTGGAATGCGTCCGTCAGGCGCACGGCCGCGCCGATGCTGATGCCCGATGCCGAGACCGTCACCTCGCGCAGCTCCTTGGCGCGGGTGACGTCGAGGATCTGCGCATATTGCCTGTGCATCTTGGTGATCCACAAGCCGACATCCGTCGTGCCTGCCACCACGAGCGCCTGCGGGTGCGCGGCGCGCGCCTGCAGCAGCGCCTCCAGTGATTCTGGAGCCATGTAGGGCGAGGAGGGTTCAGGGGCGCTGGACTGCCCGGCCTTCAGCGCGGCGAGCTGCCGGAGCAGCTCATGCTCATTAACGCGCATGCGCGGCAGGCCGGCCATGGATTGCGCCGCATCGAATATCGGCCGGTAACCGGTGCAGCGGCACAGGTTGCCGGAGAGTTCCTCGACCGCCAGCTCGCGCGTGACGGCTTCGCCCTTGCAGACATGGTTCTGGTACATGCCGAACATGCTCATCACGAAGCCCGGCGTGCAGAACCCGCATTGCGAGCCGTGGCAGTCGACCATGGCCTGCTGGACGGGGTGCAGGCTGGGGCTGGCGTTCCTGTCCTCGGGCTGGATCAGCGGATCGTTCGCCAGATCCTCCACCGTCCACAGCGCCATGGCGTCGATGGAGTGCGCAAGGCGGATGCAGCTGTTGATGGTCTGGTAGCGCACGGCGCCGTCGCGCTCCGAGCCCAGCACGACGGTGCAGGCGCCGCAGTCGCCTTCTGCGCAGCCTTCCTTGGTGCCGGTGCAGTTCATGTCTTCACGCAGCACTTCGAGCAGGGTGCGGTCAGGCGCTATGCCGTTGAGCGTCACGGTCTTTCCGCGACGGATGAAGCGCAGGGGGCGGGTGGTGCTCATGGGCGGATCGGTCCTGTGATCGGTGTGGAGGCTTCCATGCGGTAAGGGTAAGTGCGGAACGACTCGGTATATATATGAATGGCGATATACCGCGGATGTCTGCAACACTATGAACGCCCTCGCGCGACCGCGGGCTGGCTCTCGGGCAAGGCGTATGACGCTTGCGCCGCACGGGCTCGCATCTTGCTTGCTGCCACTTGCGTGGCGGGGGCGGGTTTTCGCTCCGGTTTGAACAATATAAGCCAACACATATGGCCTGAATGCAGCTCCGCGTATGAGAGAACAGTACCTTTTCGACAAGATAGACCTCCATCTCATCAGGGTGTTGCATACCGTGCTTGTTGAAAGAAGCGTATCGAAGGCGGCGATCAAGCTGGGCATGCACCAGCCGGCGGTGTCGGCTGCGCTCAAGCGGCTGCGCGACCTCTCGGGCGATCCGCTGCTGGTGCGCTCCGGGGGCAACATGCTGCCCACGGATACGGCGCTGCGCATGGTGGAGCCCGCCGCGCGCATCCTGCGCTCGGCCGAAGCGCTTTTCTCTGATGCGCGCGGTTTCGATCCGCACACCGCCACGCGCACTTTTCGCGTGATGGCCAACGACTATCTCGATCCGCTGTTCCTGCCCCGTCTTGTGGCGCGCATCAAGGCCGAGGCGCCCCTGTGCCCCATCGAGGTGCTTCCGCTGTCGCCGGATGTCCACTACCAGGCGCATCTGGCGCAGGGCGAGGTCGATCTGGTGATCGCCAACTGGCCCAAGCCGCCGGAGGACCTGCACCTGGGCAGGCTTTTCTCCGATGAGGTGGTCTGCCTGGTTGCGCGCGACCATCCGGTGGTGCGCCGTGGATGGGATCGCGACGAATGGCTGGCCGCCGAGCATATCGCGCCGACCCCGACCTTTCCCGGCGCGAAGGGCGTGATCGACCTGCAGCTCGACGAGATGGGACTCACGCGCAACGTGGCCGCGCGCTGCGCGCATTTCAGCCTCATTCCCGATATCGTGGCATCGAGCTTGCTAGTGCTGACCACGGGGCGGCAGTTCTGCCAGCGGTATGTGCAGCGCCTGCCCGTGGTGGTGCTGCCTTGCCCGATCGAATTCCAGCCGCTGAACTATTACCAGCTTTGGCATTCCCGTTCCCATCACTCGGCGGCGGCCGTCTGGCTGCGCCAATGCGTGCGCGGCGTGGCGGATTCGCTTCGAACATATTAGGAGGTTCGCACCCGCAGTCCATCGCATCGGCGCATGCGCGATTCGCGCATGTTGCCCACGGGCCGGTCCAGGCAAGGGCAGCCCTGGTGGATCGCCGATGCGCGGCGGGCGGGGAATGCCTGTTTCGCCGCCAACCATCGACAACTAAGAGACAATCTCGCGCATGACTTTTTCCGATCAGAATTTTTCGCCGTCACCAGCGCCGCGTTTGCAGCTGAACGGTATAACCAAGCGATACCCGTCCGTTGTTGCAAATAATTCGGTATCGCTCACGGTTCTTCCGGGAGAGGTCCACGCCATTCTGGGCGAAAACGGAGCGGGCAAGTCCACGCTCATGAAGATCATCTATGGTGCGGTCAAGCCGGATGAGGGCGGCATCGTCATCGACGGCAAGCCGGTGCAGATCCGCAACCCCCAGGAGGCGCGCCAGCTTGGCATCGCCATGGTGTTCCAGCATTTCAGCCTGTTCGATACGCTCACCGTGGCGGAGAACGTCTGGCTGGGGCTGGACAAGAGCATCGCGCTGGCGGATGTCGTCGCCAAGGTGGAGTCCACCGCGAGGGAGTACGGCCTGGAGGTCGATCCGCACCGTCCGGTGCATACGCTGTCGGTGGGCGAAATGCAGCGCGTGGAGATCATCCGCGCGCTTCTCACGCGCCCGAGGGTGCTGATCCTCGACGAGCCCACTTCGGTGCTCACGCCGCAGGCGGTCGAGAAGCTGTTCGTGGTGCTGCGCAGGCTGGCTTCCGAGGGGTGCTCGATCCTCTATATCAGCCACAAGCTGCACGAGATCCGCGCGCTGTGCACGGCTTGCACGGTGCTGCGCGCCGGCGTGGTGACGGGCGTGTGCGATCCCTCGCGGGAAACCAATGCATCGCTCTCGCGCATGATGATCGGCTCGGAGCCGCCGGGGCTGGAGCATCGCGCATCCAACGCCGGGCCGGTGGTGTTGAAGGTGAACCGGCTCAGCCTGCCCAGGCTGGATCAGTTCGGCGTCGATCTGGCGGGCATCGATTTCCAGGTGCGTGAAGGCGAGGTGGTGGGTATTGCCGGTGTGTCGGGCAATGGCCAGCGCGAACTGCTGTACGCGCTGTCGGGCGAGGATACGCGCGCGGCGCCGGCGATGATCCAGGTCTCCGGGCAGGATGCGGGCCGCATGGGGCCGGGCCGCCGCCGGGCGCTGGGCCTGCACTTCGTGCCGGAAGAGCGCCTGGGGCGCGGCGCCGTGCCGAGCATGAGCCTTGCGCACAACCTGCTGCTCACGCGCAAGACGGCCCTGGGCAAGGGCGGCTGGATCCGCATGGGGCGGCTTCAGCATCAGGCGCGCGACATTATTTCGCGCTTCAACGTGAAGGCTGGCGGGCCGGGCGCGGCCGCGCAGTCGCTCTCGGGCGGCAATCTGCAGAAATTCATCGTGGGGCGCGAGATCGATGCGCAGCCCAGCCTGCTGATCATCTCCCAGCCCACCTGGGGCGTGGACGTGGGAGCGGCGGCGCAGATCCATGGCGAGATACTGAAGCTGCGCGACGCCGGCTGCGCCGTGCTGGTGCTCAGCGAGGAGTTGGACGAATTGTTTGAAATATGTGATCGCCTCCACGTGGTGGCCAAGGGGCAGCTCTCGCCCTCGATCCAGCGCGAGGATGCGACCGTGCAGCAGATCGGCGAATGGATGAGCGGCCTGTGGGACGGCAGTCCGGCAAAAGCGGGAGGCGCCCATGTTCAAGCTTGAGCAACGTCCCCAGCCTTCCCGCTGCTGGACCTATGGCTCGCCGATCCTGGCGCTGGCCATCACGGTGGTGATCGGCGTGTGCCTGTTCGCGCTGCTTGGCAAGGATCCGGTGCGCGGGTTGATGGCATTCTTCTGGGAGCCGGTCAAGTCCGGCTACGCCCTGGCCGAACTCACCATGAAGGCCACGCCGCTGCTGCTGATTGCGCTGGGGCTGGCCGTGTGCTTTCGCTCCAACGTGTGGAACATCGGCGCGGAAGGGCAGTTCGTCATCGGCGC
>NZ_JBEBOW010000053.1:0-22338 GCF_040396215.1 Diaphorobacter ruginosibacter
TTGGAGCCATGCAGCACGGCTCCTTCGAGCGTGGCGGGATAGGGACCATCCACATAGTCGCCGCATGCCAGCAGGCCGGGCGCGATCTCCATGGAGGGGCGGACCAGGCCGGGCGTGCAGCAGAACGTGGCGCGCTTTTCGACGACCGTCTGCACATGCGCCAGCCCATCCATCGCCAGTTGCGCGGCTGCCTGCGCCAGCACCTGCCCGGCAAGCGCTTCGCGCTCGCCTTCGAACGCACTGACGACAAAGGCCAGCAATCCGGGCGGGCCGCCCAACTGCCCGCGGTCGAACACGAATTGCGCCGGCTGGCCCGCGCGCGGCCGCAGCGCGAGCATGGGCGCGGCCAGCCGTGCGGGATGGGTATCGCGCGTTTGCGCATACACCGTGGCGATGGCGGAGAAGCGCAGGACCTGCGCGGTTCGCGCCCAGGCATGCAGGCTGCAAGGGTGGGGATGGCGGCCCGCCGCCCCCTGCACCAGGCGCGCCGCTTCCAGGGGCGCGGTCGCCAGGATGACGGCGTCGAACGGCTGGCCGTCCACCAGCCAGCGGGCGTGTCCGTGCGCCGCCTGCGCGGGCTGCATGTCCTGCACGCGATGG
This sequence comes from Diaphorobacter ruginosibacter, assembly GCF_040396215.1. Taxonomy (GTDB): domain Bacteria; phylum Pseudomonadota; class Gammaproteobacteria; order Burkholderiales; family Burkholderiaceae_C; genus Diaphorobacter_A; species Diaphorobacter_A ruginosibacter_A. Next base: position 601 of record NZ_JBEBOW010000053.1, read on the forward strand.
CCGGACAGGACCTGGTGGCCGCGCGCCTGAAGCCAACGCGCGGCGGGGGCCGGAAAAAGCTCGCCGAGATCGACCCGGGGCAGCAGCATGTTGGAGCCGCCACGGCCGCTGAACAGGCTGTCCTGGATCACGCGCAGAAACACGCGGGCGCTCGATTGCGCCGCCACCGTGTTGAGAGCGGATACGCACAGCGGATCGATGAACTCGTCCATGAGCTTTCGCGGAAGGCCGCCGCAGATGTCCGCCACGCTGTCCGCGTCCGCGCACCGGAATCCCTCCAGCCGCCAGGCGGCGGCCCGCTTCAGCAGCGCGATGCGTTCCCCGGCCGACCAGCCGCGCGCGCGCGCAATGCCGATGAGCGCGTCCCAGGGCGGGGCGCAATCGGGCAACCGCAGGCCCGAGCCGTCGGCGTGGCGCAGCGACAGGGGCATGCGCAGCATGGCGGCATGCGGGTCCACGCCCACCTCGCGCATCAGCCGCAGGCATTCGCCATAGGCACCTATGAGGATGTGCTGGCCGTTGTCGAGAACCAAGGGGTTGCCCCGGGCATCGGCGCAGTGCACCGCGCGTGCGCGCCCGCCAAGCGTGCGCGCGGCTTCCATGACGGTGACGCCATGTCCGGCGCGGGCGGCGCCGAGCGCGGCGGCCATGCCGGCCCAGCCGGCACCGATGACGGCGACATTCTTCCTGCGTGACGGGTTCATGCGCGGAGGCGGGCGTTGGCGTTCACATGCGGCCCAGGGCCTGCATCTTCCACGCAAGCCACAGCTTGCGCAGGGGCGTGAGACTGATGCGCTGGTGCAGCACCTTGAAGTCTTCGGCCTCGATCTCGCGCAGCAGCGTGCGGTAGATGCTGGCCATCATGAGTCCGGGCTTTTGCGAGCGCCGGTCGGCGGCGGGCAGCATCGCCAGCGCCTCGTCGTACAGGCCGTGCGCGCGCTGCGCCTGAAAGCGCATCATCTTCGTGAAATTGTCCGAGTATTTCCTGTTCAGGATTTCGTGCGCCTTCACGTCGAATTGCTGGAGCTCCGACACCGGCAGGTAGATGCGGCCCCGCATGGCGTCTTCGCCCACGTCGCGGATGATGTTGGTGAGCTGAAAGGCCAGTCCGAGCTTGTGCGCGTACCCGGTCGTGGCCGCGTCGGTCTGCCCGAAAATCCTGGCCGAGACCTCGCCAACGACGCCGGCCACCAGGTGGCAATAACGGGCAAGGCCGGGAAAGTCCAGATACCGGGTCTGCTCCAGATCCATCTGGCAGCCCTGGATGATGGCCTGGAACTGGCGTTCCTCCAGTCCGTAGGCGGGCACATGCGGCATCACCGCCTGCATGACCGGATGCGTGGGTTTGCCGGCGAAGGCCTGGCTCACCTCGGACTGCCACCACGCGAGCTTGGTGCGGGCCACGCCCGGGTCGGAGACTTCATCGACCACGTCGTCCACTTCGCGGCAGAACGCATAGAACGCGGTGATCGCCGCACGTCGCTGCGCGGGCAGGAACAGGAAGGCGTAATAAAAACTGCTGCCCGAGCTGGCAGCTTTTTGCTGGACGTACTGTTCCGGATTCATATCCCGCGATTCTCCCATGTCCGCGGAGCATGCCCGGGTTCTCGAGGCCGCCGTTTCGCGGCCGGAATGCGCAAGGGCGGCATGAACGCCCTTGCGCCGCCATCAGCGGGATCAGCGCGCCTTGTTGACGGCGATGTTCCAGAGCGCAACCAACTGCTCGTATTCGGCGGATGCGGCATCCTGATCGAGCGGGAAGATCTTGATCGACTTCAGGTCGGGCAGGGTCGTGAGCTTGGACACCTGAACGTCGGTGCGCGTCGGGCGGCGGAAGTTCTTGACCAGTTCGGCTTCCTGCACTTCCTTGCTCATGAGCGCGTTGTACAGCGTTTTCGCCGCGTCCATGTTCTTCGCGCCCTTCACCAGGAACATGCCTTCCGGAGCGAGGTAGCTGCCTTCGCTGGGATAGACGAGCCTGATTTCCTTCTGTCCGCCGGCCACGTATTCCTGGGCGGCGTATTCGATGGTCAGGCCCACGGGATACTCTCCCGCCGCCACGCCCTTGTAGGTGCTGCCCGAGGAGGACGTCACGACCGCGTTGGCGGCGATCTTCTCGAGTCCGTCCTTGCCGAACTGCTTGAGCAGGCCGTACACCAGCATGTAGGCGGTGGCGCTTTTGCTCGGATCGGTGATGGCGAACTTGCCCTTCCACTCGGGCTTCATCAGGTCGGACCAGGTGGTGGGCGCGGCGCGGCCCTTGAGCTGGCGCTCGTTGACCATCATGACCATCACATGCACGTTGGTGCCGATCCACAGGTCATCCGGTCCGCGGAATTCCTTGGGGATGGCCTCGATGCCGGGCGCCTTGTACGGCTGCAGCAATTCCTTGTAGGCGCCCAGCGTGCCGAAGCCGCCGCTCCACAGCACGTCGCCGCGCGGGTTCTTGGCTTCCGCCTGGATGCGCTTCATGAGCGAGCCGGTGCCGCCGGTGACCTGCTGTACTTTCAGGTTGGGCGCGGTTTTCTTCACCACATCGAGCGCGGTCTCGATCGTCTCGGTATTGTTGGACGAATACAGCACCACGGTCTGCGCATGCGCCATGGCCGCGGCGAGCCCGAGGGCTGCGAGAGTGGTTTGCAAAAGGGCTTGGAGTTTCATGATGATGTCTCGCTCTTGTGGTGTGGTTGAGTGGAAGGAGAAAACGTCATTTGCTGGAGAAGAGATTGATCCGGAATACCTTGATCGACAGGAAGATCGGCACGAGGATCACCGTCACCAGCGCCGCGCCATAGGCCGACGCCAGGCCGAGACGTCCGCCATCGACCTGGCGGAAGATGGCGATCGGCATGGTCTCCAGTCCGCCGCTGTACACCACGACGGAGGCTGACAGCTCGGAGATCGTCGTCACCCACATCAGGATCGCGGCGGAAATCAGCGATGCCTTCATCGCCGGGAGCACCACCTTGAAGAACGTCATCAGCGGCGAGACGCCCAGGCTGATCGACGCTTCCTCAATGGATTCGGGAATGTTGAACAGCGTCGATGTGGCATTGCGCACGGCAAAGGGAAGGCGGCGCACGGCATAGGCCAGCACCATGATGCCCGACGTGCCGGCCAGCACCAGCCAGCCGGAGTTGAACGTCTGCACCAGCGCGATGCCCAGCACGGTGCCCGAGATGGTGAGCGGCAACACCACGATGTAGTCGAGCAGTTGCGTCGCCGCGTTGCGCTTCTTGATCGTCAGGTAGCTCACCAGGACCGCGAAGGCAACGCCGACGACTGTCGCGATGGACGAGTATTCCAGCGAGTTCAGGATCGGCTCGGGAGCATGGCGGATGGCGCGCGTGAGGCTGTCGAGCGACCAGCGCCCCCAGTGCATCACGGGCCCGCTGGTGGCGGTGAAGGCGGCGATGAAGACGACGGCGAGCGGCAGCAGGGATGCCAGGATGATCGCACTCACCGATCCGGTGAACAGCGCCGATGTCCAGGAGCGTACCCGCTGCGGCGCCGGAGCGCGGCCTTGCGTCATGGCGTAGATCTTGCGTTCCACCACGCGTTTTTGCACGAACAGCACCACGGCGACGATGCCGATGGACACCACGGACATCGCGCTTTGCAGCGCGGGGCTGCCGCCCATCTCGCTCACGAAGGTGTTGTAGGTCATCACCGAGAGCAGCGGAACCCGGCTGCCCAGCAACATGGACAACGCGAAGTTGCCGACCACCAGCGTGAACACCACCAGCGCGTTGACGAGCACGGCGGGAAGCATCACCGGCACCAGCACGCGCCATTTGGTGACCAGCGGCGAGGTTCCCAGGCTCAGCCCGGCTTCCTCCAGCGAGCCGTCGAAGCCGCGCAGCGCGGCGAGCACGCCCAGGTAGATGTAGGTGTAGTACACCAGCGTCATCGAGAAGATCATGCCCGTCCAGCCATAGAACGAAGGCAGCTCGATGCCGTGATCGGCGAAGAAATTGGTCAGCAGGCCATTGTTGCCCAGCACCAGCAGCCATGACTGGCCGACGATGATTTCCGGGATCACGATGGTGAGCACCGGCAGGACGGCGACCAGGTTCTTGAGGGGAAATTCGTACCTCGCCACCATGTAGGCGAACGGCACGCCGACCAGCACCGTGCAGAAGGTGACGCTGAACCCGAGGATCAGCGTGTTCCAGAATGCCTTCACGTATTCGGTGTCATCGAGCAGGGAGACGAAGGCCTGCAGCGAATAGCCGCCTTCGTCGTCGAGCACGCTGTTGCTGAACAGGACGCCCAGCGGATACAGCACGAAGAAGCCGAGCAGGACCAGACACACCAGTGTCAGGAATCCCCAGGGCCACCATTTGATTTTCATGATGCCGGGCTCCCGTGCGTCAGGCCGCGACGATGCGGCAGTCCGCGGGCACCAGCACCTGCACCCGGTCGCCCGCGTGGAAGTCGGCGACGGTGTTTCCCGCGTGCAGTTCGACACGGATCTCGGGGCCGGCGTCGAGCTGGATGCGGTAGGCCGTCTTGAAGCCGAGATACTGGCGGCGCAGCACCTGGCCGGACACGGTGTTTGGCACATGGGGAGCGGGGGCCATCAGCGACAGGTCTTCGGGCCGTGCGATCAGCACGCTTTCGTCGGCCAGGCGGCCCGCGCCGGCCACGCCGTTGAGCGTGCGGCCGGCGAGCTCATAGCGCACGTGGCTGGCGCCCTGCGCGGCTGGGCCGATCGTCACCTTGAGCACGTTGGCCGAGCCGATGAAGTCGGCCACGTAGGCATTGACGGGTGTGCCGTAGAGGTCCTCGGGCGTGCCCAACTGCGCAATGCGGCCGTGGTCCATGATGGCGATGCGATCCGACATGGCGAGCGCTTCCTCCTGGTCGTGCGTCACGAATACGGTGGTGATGCCGGCCTCGCGCACCAGGTCCAAAATCACGTCGCGCATCTGCAGGCGCATCTTGGCGTCGAGGTTGGACAGCGGCTCGTCCATCAGGAGCACGCGCGGGCGGATCACCAGGGCGCGCGCGAGCGCGACGCGCTGGCGCTGGCCGCCGCTCATCTGCGCGGGATAGCGGTCGGCCAGCGCGCCAAGGCCCACTTTCTCCAGCGCCTCGGTCACGCGGCGCGTGATCTCCGGCCTGGCGACCTTGCGCGCGCGAAGGCCGTAGGCCACGTTGTCGAACGCGGTCTTGTCGGGGAACAGCGCATAGTCCTGAAACACCATGCCGATGTCGCGGTGGTGGGTGGAAATGCGGGTCACGTCGTCTTTGTCGAACAGGAGCCTGCCGGCGTCCGGTTCATAGAAGCCCGCGATGCAGCGCAGCAAGGTGGTTTTGCCGCAGCCGCTGGGACCGAGCAGCGTGTAGAACGCCCCGTCCGGGATGTGCAGGGAGAGATTCTGCAGAACGGTGTTGCCGCCGAACTGCTTGACGATGCCGTCGATAGTGATGGATGCCATATGCGAACACGTTTTTGCGGGACCGCTCCCGCGCAGCGATGATAGAAAAATATCCGCCTGGACGGCCAGCGCTCATTTTTCGTGGCTGCTGTTAGTTTTTCTTATGGCTTGCTCCACTAAGATGTTTCGCCGCCGCGGATGGCTCGCCCATCCCTTTTCTGAATATCACCGTCATCGGGAAAGCCCGTAGTCCGTTGCCATCGCCCATGTTGGATGTGAACTCCCTGCTTCGAGCGGCTGCGCCCGTGCGTGTGGCGGACTGAGCCATGGCCAAGCGCACGCTGCCGCCATTGAAGACGCTGCGTGCGTTCGAGGCCGCCGCGCGCCACGCCAATTTCACGGCGGCGGCCGATGAGCTGAGCATTACCCACAGCGCGGTGAGCCAGCAGATCAGGCTTCTGGAGGAATACCTGGACCGGCCGCTGTTTGCCAGGGAAGCGCGTGGCGTCGTGCTGCTGCCGCACGCGCGCGCCTATTTTCAGGAGGTGCAGGCGTGCCTGGACCGCATCTCCACGGCAACGCATGCCGTCAAATCGCCCAGCGCGCCGCGCATTCTGCGTGTATGCACGACGCCGTCGCTGGCGATGAAGTGGCTGATTCCGCGCCTGTCGGAGTTCCAGGAATGGGAGCCCGGCGTGGATGTGCAGCTCACCACCGTGAATCGCCGCTTCATCGAACAGGCGGACGCATCCAGCGACGTCGTGATTCTCCGGTTTCCGCTGCAGCGCCCCGAGCACGCCTGCGTGCGGGTGATGGACGATTTCCTGATTCCGGTGGCGTCGCCGCGATTCATGCAGCGCCACGATCTGCGCGCGCCCGCCGACTGTCTGGGTCACCCGCTTTTGCAGGTCACGGGCTGCGTGGACGACTGGCCGCATTGGTTCGGCCTGGCGGGGCTGGAGGTGCCCACGCAATTGCCGGGGCCGATGTTCGACCATCATTTTCTCTGCGTGCAGGCGGCCATGAATGACCTGGGGATCGCGCTGGTCCCCTGGTGCATGGTGGAAGAAGACCTTCAGGGCGAGCGCCTGCGCACTCCGTTTGCGCAGCCGCGGCTGACGGGCGCGGGAGTGTATGCGCTCTACAAGACGGACGGCGCTGCCGCTGCCGCGGCGAAGCGCTTTGCGGACTGGCTGGCTGCAGTGGCCATGCACAAGGAAGGATAGGCATGAAGCCTGGCGATAGCGATGGTGGCGCCCTGGAATTGCGCGAGCTTTCCTCGGGCCTGTTCGGCCGGAATTTGCGGCTGCCCCTGCGCCTGCGGGATTTCCGCCTGATCGCGTTTGACATGGACTCCACGCTGGTGGCATCGGAGACCGTGGACGAGCTGGCGGATCTCGCCGGCTGCAAGGCCCGGATCGAAGCCATGACGCGCGCGGCCATGGCCGGCCCGAGGGTGGATTTCGAGCAGAATCTGCGCGAACGGCTGTCGCTGCTCGCCGGCGTGCCGGCCTCGCTGCTCGACCGCGTGCGGGATGAGCGCATGCCGTTGACGCAGGGCGCGCTCGAGCTGGTGCGGGCGTGCAGGGCGCATGGGCTGCGTTGCGTGCTGATCTCGGGTGGTTTCACCCGCTTTGCGGATTCGCTGGCCGAGCGCCTTGGTCTGGATGAAATCCACGCGAATGTGCTCGAAGTGGAGGCCGGCGTTTTCACGGGCCGCATCCTCGCCCAGCCCGGAAGGCGGTTCGTGGATGCCGCCGGAAAAAGGGAACGCCTGCTGGATGCATGCGCGCGCCTGGGCATATCGCCAGCGCAGTCCATCGCGGTGGGCGATGGCGCCAACGATCTTGCGATGCTCGATGCGGCGGGGCTTTCAGTGGCGTTTCATGCCAAGCCCGCTGTGCGGGACCGGGCGGGCGTGGCGATCGATTCGGGTGGGCTTGACAGGCTGCTGGAGCTGTTCGCGGATTGACGGGCGGCGCGGCTACATCCAAAGCGCCCGCCAGAGCATCACGGGCGCATCGGTCGGCCCGATCCTCGGGCGGCGTACGAGGCTTGCGCCCTGAAGCGCCTGCACCTTGTCGAGAATCCTCAACCCGCCCTGCACGACCAGGCGCAGTTCCCAGCCGGCGCGGCCTCTGAGCGAGCGCGCGAGCGGTGCGCCGGACATCATCAGCTCGCGGGCCTGCCGCGCGTTGTGCATGATGAGGGCGTCGGTCTGCGCGCTTCGCCGCAGCTCGGAGAGCGTGTCGCGCCGCACGTTGAATTGCGTGCAATCCGCATCGCTCAGGTAATGCCGCCCGCGCGGCAGATCGACGCTGAGGTCCTGCCAGAAATTGATGAGCTGCAGGGCGGAGCAGATCGCATCGCTTTGCTGCAGCGAGCGCGGGTCGCTCACGCCATAGAGGTGCAGCAGCAGGCGGCCCACCGGGTTGGCCGAACGGCGGCAGTAGTCGAGCAGTTCGGCCAAGTCGGCATAGGTGCGGCCATCGCGGGTGTAGACGATGTCCTGCATGAACGCATCCAGCAGATCGTCGAGCAGTTGAACGGGCAGGTCGTGCTCGCGCATCTGCGCCTGCAGCGGGGCAAACACCTGCGGCCAGCGCGGGTTTGGCGTCTCGCCGCGCGCGATCCGCTGGAGTTCGGTGCGATAGTCCGCCAGGTCCCGCAGGCGTTGCTCCGGCGTGCAGTCGCCTTCGTCGGCCAGGTCGTCCGCGGTGCGCGCGAAGCCGTAGATGGCGGCGATGGGTTCGCGCAGGTGTGGCGGGCAGAGCCAGGATGCGACGGGAAAGTTCTCGTAATGCGTGACGGGGGCTGCGCGGGCGGGCTCGGGCTGCCCGCAGGGCGTCTGCATTGATGGGTTCCGTGGGGGCTGGGAGGGGTTCACGCCCATATTGTCGCGCTTGACAAGGCGGCGGCTCCTCTCATAGATTACTAACCAGTCAGTCATTAATATTGAATGGAATGCTGCCATGAGCATGAGCACCGTGGATGCGCCGATGGGCCGGGGGGATCGAACAAGCAGATGGGTGCCTCGCGGCGATCGCCCGGCATGGGCGCGCGCGATCGCGCTGGCCGTGATTGTGTCTGCTGGCGTGGCGCTGGCGGGATGCTCGCGCAAGGAGCCGCAGCCCGAGCCGGTGCGCGCCGTGAAGCTGCTCACCGTGGGGGCCGCGCCACTGCATGCGCAGCTGGAATATTCGGCGGAGGTGCGCGCGCGGGTGGAGTCGCGCCTGGGATTTCGCGTGCCGGGCAAGATCGTGGAGCGCCAGGCGGAGCTCGGCCAGCATGTGAAGGCGGGCCAGCTTCTGGCGCAGCTTGATGCGCGCGACTATCAGCTTTCCGCGCAGGCCGCGCAGGCCCAGGTGAATGCCGCCCGGACGCAGCGTGATCTGGCGGCGGCGGATGTCCAGCGCTACAGCAAGTTGAAGGAGCAGAGCTTCATCAGCGGGGCCGAGCTGGAGCGGCGCGAGGCCTCGCTCAAGGCCGCCCAGGCGTCGCTGGACCAGGCCCAGGCGCAATTGGCGTCACAGGGCAACCAGGCGAGCTATACGCGCCTCGTTGCCGACGTGTCCGGCGTGGTCACCGGCATTGATGCGGAGCCGGGGCAGGTGGTTGCCGCCGGGACGCCGGTGGTGCGCATCGCGCAGGATGGTCCGCGCGACGCGGTGTTCTCGGTGCCCGAGGACAAGGTCGCGCAACTGCGCACCGGGCAGGAAGTGACGGTGCGGCCCTGGGCGGAGGGGGCGCCTCTCAAGGGAACGGTGCGCGAGGTGGCCGCCAGCGCGGATCCGGTCACGCGGACTTTCCTGGTCAAGGTCGCCATCGAGGGCGCGCAGGTTCCTCCGCTGGGCGCAACGGTATATGTGGAGCCCGGCGCGCTCGGGCGCGAAGGCATTCAGGCGCTGACGCTGCCGACGACCGCGCTGCGCCAGGAGGGGGGACAGACGGCGGTCTGGGTGTATGACGCGGCCAGCGGCAGCGTGCGCTCGCAGGTGGTGCGGATAGCCACGGCGGACGGCAATCAGGCGGTCATCGCGGACGGTCTCCAGCCCGGCATGCAGGTGGTCGCAACCGGCGTGCACGTGCTCTCGCCGGGGCAGAAGGTGACGGTGTACCAGCCCAGGAGCGCCAGCCCGCAGGAGACCGCGGCGCCCGGGGCATCGGCGGCCAGCGCCAACTGACGGATGGGGCCACGCATGTCCAGTACAGAAAAGCCGTCCGGCGAGTCCGAACCCAAAAAGCATTTCAACCTCTCGAAGTGGGCGCTCGAACACGCACCGCTCACGCGCTACCTGATGGTCGTGCTGATGCTGTTGGGCTTTGCTTCCTATTTCCAGCTCGGGCAGGACGAGGATCCGCCTTTCACCTTCCGCGCGATGGTGGTGCGCACCTACTGGCCGGGAGCCACGGCGCAGCAGGTCGCCGAACAGGTGACCGACAAGCTCGAGCGCACGCTGCAGGAGGTGCCTTATGCAGAGAAGATCCGCAGCTATTCCAAGCCGGGCGAGTCGCAGATCATTTTCGAGATCAAGGATTCTTCCAGGCCGCAGGATGTGGCCAACATCTGGTATACGGTGCGCAAGAAGATCGGCGACATGCGCTACACCTTGCCGGGCAACGTCCAGGGACCGTTCTTCAACGATGACTTCGGCGACGTGTATGGCGTGATCTACGCCCTGCGTGGCGACGGCTTCAGCTATGCGGAGCTCAAGGATTTCGCCGACGATGTGCGTCAACGGCTGCTGCGCGTGAAGGACGTCGCCAAGGTCGAGCAGTTCGGCGTGCAGGACGAGAAGATCTGGGTCGAGGTGTCCCAGAAGCGCCTCGCGCAGATGGGGCTCGACTTCAATGGCGTGCTGCAGCAGCTTGGCGCGCAGAACGCGGTGGAGAGCGCCGGCGCCATCAATACGCAGCTGGACGTGGTGCAGGTTCGCGTGGGCGGGCAGTTCGACAGCGTGGAGCAATTGCGCGCCATGCCGATCCGTGGCGGCAGCGGCAATCAGCTGCATCTGGGCGACATAGCCGAGGTGCGCCGCGGCTATGTCGATCCTGCATCGGTGAAGATGCGCTTCGACGGCCACGAGGTGATCGGCCTGGGAATCTCGATGATCAGGGGCGGTGACATCATCGCCCTCGGCAAGGCGCTGCGCGAGGCCACGCGGGAGATCGAGCCCACGCTGCCAGCCGGCGTGCACCTGGCGCAGGTGCAGGACCAGCCAGCCGCCGTCGCGGATTCGGTGAACGAGTTCGTGAAAGTGCTGATCGAGGCCGTCGTGATCGTGCTGGCGGTGAGCTTTGTCTCGCTGGGGCTGCACAAGGGCGGCCGCTTCGGCTGGCATATCGACTACCGGCCGGGGCTGGTGGTCGCCATCACCATTCCGCTGGTGCTGGCGGTCACGTTCCTGGTGATGAACTATTTCAACATCGGGCTGCACAAGGTCTCGCTGGGCTCGCTCATCATCGCGCTGGGGCTGCTGGTGGACGACGCCATCATCGCCGTCGAGATGATGGTGCGGAAAATGGAGGAGGGCTACGACAAGGCTCGGGCCGCGACGTTTGCCTATGACGTCACCGCCAAGCCCATGCTCACCGGAACGCTCATCACGGCGGCGGGATTCCTGCCGATCGGCATCGCCAAGTCGATGACGGGCGAATACACGTTTGCGATCTTCGCCGTGACCGTGATCGCGCTGGTGCTGTCCTGGCTGGTGTCGGTGTATTTCGTGCCCTACCTGGGCACCTTGCTCCTCAAGGTGAAACCGCACGACCCGAACGCGCCCCCGCATGAGCTGTTCGATTCGGCGTTCTATGGCTACTTCAGGCGCGCGGTGGGCTGGTGCGTGGATCACCGCTGGACCACGATCGCCGCGACCATCGCTCTCTTCGTGCTCGGTGTCCTGGGCATGGGAAAGGTGCAGCAGCAGTTCTTCCCGGATTCGATCCGCCCGGAAATCATTGTGGATGTCTGGTTCCCGGAGGGCACGTCGTTCGCGGCCAACGAAGAGGTCACCAAGCGCATCGAAAGGCGGCTGATGGAGCAGGATGGAGTCGCCAGCGTGGCAACCTGGGTGGGCTCGGGCACGCCGCGTTTCTATCTGCCGCTCGATCAGGTGTTCCCGCAGACCAACGTCTCGCAATTCATCGTGCTCTCCAGCGATCTGAAGGAGCGCGAAAGGATCCGGCTGCTGCTGCCCAGTCTGCTCGCGCAGGAATTTCCCGAAGTGCGTGGCCGCGTAAAGCTGCTGCCGGTTGGGCCACCGGTACCTTATCCGGTGCAGTTCCGCGTGATCGGCAGTGATCCGGAGCACCTGCGCCAGCGGGCGAACGAAGTCAAGAAGGTTCTTCGCGAGAACCCCCACATGCTTGGCGTGAACGACAACTGGAATGAATCCGTCAAGGTCATCCGCCTTGAAGTCGATCAGGCCAAGGCCCGCGCCCTCGGCGTGACCAGCCAGTCGATCGCGCAGGCATCGCGCACGATGTTCAGCGGTACGACCATCGGCCAGTATCGGGAAGACGACAGGCTCATCGAGATCGTGCTGCGCCAGTCTCCCGACGAGCGCGAAGCGATCTCGGACATCGCCAATGCCTACCTGCCCACCGCGAGCGGCAAGTCGATTCCGCTGACGCAGATCGCCAGGCCCGTGTTTACCTGGGAGCCTGGCGTGATGTGGCGCTGGAACCGCGACTACGCCGTCACCGTGCAGGGCGACATCGTCGAGGGGCTGCAGGGCGCGACCGTCACCAGCGAGCTGCTGCCGCAGTTGCGTGCCATGGAGTCCCGCTGGAAGGAGGAGGGCGGCCAGGACGTGCGCATCGAGGTGGCGGGCGCGGTGGAGGAAAGCAGCAAGGGTTCGGCGTCGATCGTGGCCGGTTTGCCGATCATGCTGTTCATCGTGTTCACACTGCTGATGCTGCAACTGCATAGCTTCAGCCGCGCGATGCTGGTGTTCCTGACCGGTCCGCTCGGCATCGCGGGCGTGGCGGCGGCATTGCTGCTTCTGAACAGGCCATTCGGATTCGTGGCGCTGCTGGGCGTGATCGCGCTGATGGGCATGATCCAGCGCAATTCGGTGATTCTGATCGACCAGATCGAACTCGACCGCGCCAAGGGCGTGGAGCCGCGCGAGGCCATCATCGAATCGGCGGTCCGGCGCATGCGTCCGATCGTCCTGACAGCGGCCGCCGCCGTGCTGGCGATGATTCCGCTCTCGCGCAGCGTGTTCTGGGGCCCGATGGCAGTGGCGATCATGGGTGGACTGATCGTTGCGACGGTCCTGACGCTGCTGGCGCTCCCCGCGATGTATGCCGCCTGGTTCCGGGTGGGCAAGCCTGCATCGCACGATGGGGCCGGGTCATGAAGCACGGGCCGCCGCGAAAATCGGAAAGGTCGAAAAGGCGTAAGACTCAGGATAGAATATAGGGCTTGGCCAGTTCCGTGGCCGCCCGGGATTCTGGCATGCCCAGAACCATGAATCGGGCCCGCGCGGAACCAGCAACCGCGCGGGTGGCGAAATTGGTAGACGCACCAGGTTTAGGTCCTGACGGTGGCAACACCGTGCCGGTTCGAGTCCGGCTCCGCGCACCACGATATGCAATGGATGGGGAAGGCGCCGCCGGATACGGCTGGCCGACGCTCCTCCGGGAGGCTGATTCCCCAAGGGGTATCAGCCTTTTTTGTTGTCCGCAGGCCCCACCGCCTCAGGTTTTACCGGGGAGCCGGTGCACAAGCGCTGGTTATAATCTTCCGTTTCCCGCAAACCAGGCCGGAATTCTTCCGGCTTTTTGGAGCGTGAAATCACCAGACAACCGATAGGTTATTGATTTACGCGGCTCGTCTCCTTCGGGGCGGGCCGCGCATGAACGTGAGACTTTGGCGGAACACGGTGCAGACTGCCTGCGCTGCAGTCGGCTCGGTCCACAGCCCTGACACTAGGAACTACCATGGCCGTAACTGTTGAAAATCTTGAGAAGCTCGAGCGCAAAATCACGCTGAGCCTGCCTGTTGCATCGATTCAGAGCGAGGTCGAATCGCGCCTGAAGCGCATGGCGCGCACCGTGAAGATGGACGGTTTCCGTCCGGGCAAGGTGCCGATGAGCGTCGTTGCCCAGCGTTATGGCTATTCCGTTCAGTACGAAGTGATGAACGACAAGGTTGGCGAGGCGTTCGCCCAGGCCGCCAATGAAGCCAACCTGCGCGTTGCCGGCCAGCCGCGCATCACCGAGAAGGAAGGCGCGCCGGAAGGCGAGATATCCTTTGACGCCGTGTTCGAAGTGTTCCCGGAAGTGAAGATCGGTGATCTGGCCTCCGCCGAGGTGGAGAAGGTTTCCGCCGAAGTGACCGATGCGGCCATCGACAAGACCCTGGACATCCTGCGCAAGCAGCGCCGCACCTTCGCGCAACGCGCCAAGGATGCCGGAGCCGAAGACGGAGACCGCGTGACGGTGGACTTCGAAGGCAAGATCGACGGCGAGACCTTCGCCGGCGGCAAGGCCGAGGACTTCCAGTTCCTGGTGGGCGAAGGCCAGATGCTCAAGGAGTTCGAGGACGCCGTGCGCGGCCTGAAGGCGGGTGAGAGCAAGACCTTCCCGCTGGCATTCCCCGAGGACTACCACGGCAAGGAAGTGGCGGGCAAGACGGCCGACTTCCTGGTCACTGTCAAGAAGATCGAGGCGGCTCACCTGCCCGAGGTGAACGAGCAGTTCGCCAAGTCGCTGGGCATCGCCGACGGTACCGTCGAAGGCCTGCGCAAGGACATCCGGACCAACCTGGAGCGCGAAGTGAAGTTCCGCCTGCAGGCCCGCAACAAGCAGGCCGTGATGGACGCGCTGGTGTCCAAGGCCGAGCTGGAGCTGCCCAATGCCAGCGTGCAAGCGGAAATCGGCCGCCTGCGCGAAGGCGCGATCGCCGACCTGAAGCAGCGCGGCATCAAGGACGCCGACAAGGCGGAGATTCCGGAGGACGTGTTCCGCCCGCAAGCCGAGCGCCGCGTGCGTCTGGGCCTGGTGGTGGCCGAACTGGTCAAGGCCAACAAGCTGGAGGCGACTCCAGAGCAACTGAAGGCCCACATCGACGAGCTGGCCGCCAGCTACGAGAAGCCCGAGGACGTGGTTCGCTGGTACTTCAGCGACCGCCAGCGCCTGGCCGACGTGGAAGCCGTCGTGATCGAAAACAATGTCACCAGCTTCGTGCTGGAAAAGGCCAAGGTCAACGACAAGGCCATCTCCTTTGACGACCTGATGGGCGCTCAGGCCTGATTTCATCAGGAGCCATCGGACTTGCCGCTATGATGGCCGGTGAGTCGAAACCATGACATGTGGGCTTGTACTTTGCTGTGCAAGCCCCATTTCATTTATGGTGTCTGGAATCGGGTCGGATATTTCTGATTCTGGACAGCACGGGCAAGCCCATTTTCTTGTTGATGGCTTCATGCGCTAACCTTGCGCCGAAGCGGCCGGCGAGGGCGGCTTCCCAAAGTACAGTATCCGTACGTCTGGAGAAATACATGAGTGCACTGGAAACACAGGCCCTGGGCATGATTCCCATGGTCGTCGAGCAGTCGGGCCGCGGAGAGCGGTCCTACGATATCTATTCGCGCCTCCTGAAGGAGCGCGTGATCTTCCTGGTGGGCGAGGTCAACGACCAGACCGCCAACCTTGTCGTGGCGCAGTTGCTGTTCCTCGAGAGTGAAAACCCCGACAAGGATATTTCCTTCTACATCAACTCCCCTGGCGGCAGCGTGACCGCCGGCATGGCGATCTATGACACCATGCAGTTCATCAAGCCCGATGTGTCCACGCTGTGCTGCGGTTTCGCGGCCAGCATGGGGGCGTTCCTGCTGGCTGCGGGGGCGAAGGGCAAGCGTTTTTCGCTGCCGAACTCGAAGATCATGATCCACCAGGTCCTGGGCGGCGCGCGCGGCCAGGCGACCGATATCGAAATCCATGCCCGCGACATTCTCCGCACCAAGGAGCAGATGAATCGCATCCTGGCCGAGCGCACGGGGCAGGACTACGAAAAGGTCAAGGCCGATACCGAGCGGGACTATTTCATGACCGCTCCAGAAGCCAGGGACTATGGCCTCGTGGACGAGGTCATCTCCAGGCGTCCCTGACCGGCTGATGGCTGATCCCGGCGGTATTGGCGGAGCAGCCGCCACCGGGACAGGGTGCGTCACCGGGCTCCGAGGCGGATGGTTTTGGGCGCGGCCGTTTCACGTGCGCGTCAAAAACCACAAAAAGCACCGGGAGAAACGCCGTTTCTCATTTCGTTATCATCAGACTTAAGTTCCTTGTCATAAGGCATTGTTTCCATGGCCGAAAAAAAAGGCTCTTCCAGCGAGAAAAACCTCTACTGCACCTTCTGCGGCAAAAGCCAGCACGAGGTGAAGAAGTTGATCGCCGGCCCGTCGGTGTTTATCTGCGACGAGTGCATTGATCTGTGCAACGAAATCATCCGTGACGAGCCTCAGGCGGGCGACGGTGGCCGCGAGGGTCGCGGCGATCTGCCCGCGCCAGCGGAGATCAAGGCGAACCTCGACAACTACGTGATTGGCCAGGAAAAGGCCAAGCGCACGCTGGCCGTGGCCGTCTATAACCACTACAAGCGCTTGCGCCACAAGGATCGCGCGGGCAAGGACGATGTCGAGCTCTCCAAGAGCAACATCCTGCTGATCGGCCCCACGGGTTCGGGCAAGACGCTGCTGGCGCAGACACTGGCGCGCCAGCTGGACGTGCCATTCGTGATGGCCGACGCGACCACGTTGACGGAAGCGGGCTACGTGGGCGAGGACGTCGAGAACATCGTGCAGAAGCTGCTGCAAAGCTGCAACTACGATGTGGAGCGTGCGCAGCGCGGCATTGTCTACATCGATGAAATCGACAAGATCTCGCGCAAGAGCGACAACCCCAGCATCACCCGCGACGTGTCGGGCGAGGGCGTGCAGCAGGCGCTGCTCAAGCTCATCGAAGGCACGATGGCCAGCGTTCCGCCGCAAGGCGGGCGCAAGCACCCGAACCAGGACTTCCTGCAGATCGACACGACCAACATCCTGTTCATCTGCGGCGGCGCGTTTGCGGGCCTCGAGAAGGTGATCGAGAACCGTACGGAAGCCTCCGGCATCGGCTTCGGCGCCACGGTCAAGAGCAAGAAGCAGCGCTCCATCTCCGAGGTGTTCCAGGAAATCGAGCCTGAAGACCTGATCAAGTTCGGGCTGATTCCCGAACTGGTGGGCCGTATGCCCGTTGTCACATCGCTCGCCGAGCTGAGCGAGGACGCGTTGGTGCAGATCCTGACCGAGCCCAAGAACGCGCTGGTCAAGCAGTACAGCAAGCTGCTCGCCATGGAGGGCGTGGAGCTGGAGATCCGTCCCGCTGGCCTGAAGGCCATCGCACGCAAGGCGCTGGCCCGCAAGACCGGCGCGCGCGGACTGCGCTCGATCATGGAGCAGGCTTTGATCTCCACCATGTTCGACCTGCCGACGACCGATAACGTGGAAAAGGTGGTGGTGGATGAATCCACCATCGAAGAAGACAAGCCGCCGCTGCTCGTGTACCGCGAGACGGCCAAGAAAGCCTGAGCCCGATTTTCGCGGGGAGGCAGGCGTCGTGCGCGCACAGCGCATGCGCAGTCAGAGACCGTGACCCGCCGCGGCAGTGCAAAAGCCTGCCGTGCGGCGGGTTGAAAATGAAACCCGCGGCCTCAACTCCAGGGTGCTATTAAAGGATTTTGCATGTCCGGAAACACTCCACTTCCCGCAACCCCCATCGACTTGCCGCTGCTGCCGCTGCGCGATGTCGTGGTGTTCCCCCATATGGTCATTCCATTGTTCGTGGGACGCCCCAAGAGCATCAAGGCCCTGGAGCTGGCGATGGAAGCCGACCGCCGCATCATGCTGGTGGCGCAGAAGACAGCAGCCAAGGACGAGCCTTCCGTGGAAGACATGTTCGAGGTGGGCTGCGTATCGACCATCCTGCAGATGCTGAAGCTGCCCGACGGCACCGTGAAGGTGCTGGTCGAGGGGCAGCAGCGCGCCAGGGTGGACTCCATCAGCGACGCGGAAACGCATTTCTTCGCGAACGTGACGCCGATGGAAACACCCGTGGCCGACGATCCTCAATCGAGCGAGATCGAGGCGCTGCGCCGTGCCGTGATGCAGCAGTTTGACCAGTACGTCAAGCTCAACAAGAAGATTCCCTCCGAGATCCTCACCTCGATTTCCAGCATCGACGATCCGGGCCGCCTGGCCGACACCATCGCCGCGCACCTGCCGCTCAAGCTCGAGAACAAGCAGCTGGTGCTGGACATGGCCGACGTGAAGGGGCGGCTGGAAAACCTGTTCGAGCAGCTCGAGAGGGAAGTCGACATCCTCAACGTGGACAAGCGTATCCGGGGCCGCGTCAAGCGCCAGATGGAAAAGAACCAGCGCGACTTCTATCTGAACGAGCAGGTCAAGGCCATCCAGAAGGAGCTGGGCGAAGGCGAGGAAGGCGCGGACATCGAGGAGATCGAGAAGAAGATCAAGGCCGCGCGCATGCCGCAGGAGGCGCGCAAGAAGGCAGAGGGCGAGCTCAAGAAGCTCAAGCTCATGTCGCCGATGTCCGCCGAGGCGACCGTGGTGCGCAACTACATCGATGTGCTCACCGGCCTGCCCTGGAGCAAGAAGACCAAGATCAAGCACGACCTGCAGTTCGCGGAGGATGTGCTCAATGAAGACCACTACGGCCTTGAGAAGGTCAAGGACCGTATCCTTGAATACCTCGCGGTGCAGCAGCGTGTCGACAAGGTCAAGGCGCCGATTCTGTGCCTCGTCGGCCCACCGGGCGTGGGCAAGACCTCTCTGGGCCAGTCGATCGCCAAGGCCACGGGCCGCAAATACGTCCGCATGGCGCTTGGCGGCATGCGCGACGAAGCGGAGATCCGCGGCCATCGCCGCACCTACATCGGCGCCATGCCGGGCAAGGTGCTGCAGAGCCTGAACAAGGCGGGCACGCGCAATCCGTTGTTCCTGCTCGACGAGATCGACAAGCTGGGCATGGATTTCCGTGGCGACCCGTCATCGGCGCTGCTGGAGGTGCTGGACCCCGAGCAGAACAACAAGTTCGCCGATCACTACGTGGAGGTGGACTTCGACCTGTCGGACGTGATGTTCGTGGCGACCTCGAATTCGATGAACATCCCGCCCGCTCTGCTCGACCGCATGGAAGTCATCCGCCTGGCCGGCTATACGGAAGACGAGAAGACCAACATCGCCATGAAGTACCTGCTGCCCAAGCAGATGGAAAACAACGGCCTGCAGGCGCAGGAGCTGGAAGTGCAGGAAAGCGCGGTGCGCGACATCGTGCGTTACTACACGCGCGAAGCCGGCGTGCGCTCGCTGGAGCGTGAAATCTCCAAGATCTGCCGCAAGGTGGTCAAGCAGCTGCTGCTCAAGCAGGTCGAGCCGCAGGTGAAGGTCAATGCCGAGAACCTCTCGGAATACCTGGGCGTGCGCAAGTTCAACTACGGCCACGCGGAAAAGGAAGACCAGGTGGGTCAGGTCGTCGGACTGGCATGGACCGAGGTCGGTGGTGATCTGTTGACCATCGAAGTGGCCACCATGCCGGGCAAGGGAGTGGTCACGCGCACCGGCTCGCTGGGCGATGTGATGAAGGAGTCGGTCGAGGCAGCTCGCACCGTTGTGCGCAGCCGTGCTCATCGGCTGGGCATCAAGGACCAGGTGTTCGAAAAGCGCGACATCCACATCCACGTGCCTGACGGCGCAACCCCCAAGGACGGCCCGAGCGCTGGTGCCGCGATGACCACCGCGATGGTGTCCGCGCTGACCGGCATCCCGGTGCGAGCCGACGTCGCCATGACGGGTGAGATCACCCTGCGCGGAGAAGTCACGGCCATCGGTGGCCTGAAGGAAAAGCTGCTGGCCGCGCTGCGTGGCGGCATCAAGACCGTGCTCATCCCCGAAGAGAACGTCAAGGACCTGCAGGAGATTCCTGACAACGTCAAGAGCGGCCTGGAGATCGTGCCCGTCAAGTGGATCGACAAGGTGCTGGAAGTGGCGCTGGTTCGCCAGCCCGTTCCTTTGACGGACGAAGAGATCGCTGCGGCGGCCACGGCGGCCGCCGCCACGCCCGCCGCGAATCCCGCGGAACAGCAGGGCTCGGTCAAGCACTGAGGCAGCAATGAAATCTGCGGCGGGCGAGGCGCCGCCAACGCCCGTTTGCAGATTTTTTTGAAAAAAATGCAGTTTTGGTTGGAAGGCCAAAAAACTGCGCTACAATTCATTCCATCGCAGCGAATCACGGTATATACTGTGAGGCTTAGATAAAAATGCGGGAATAGCTCAGTTGGTAGAGCGCAACCTTGCCAAGGTTGAGGTCGACGGTTCGAGACCGTTTTCCCGCTCCAGTTTCTCTGGTGGGTTGATCGATGGATCAGTCCGCTGCCGGAAGCAGTCACGGCGCGGTAGCAAAGCGGTTATGCCCCGGATTGCAAATCCGGTTAGTCCGGTTCGACTCCGGACCGCGCCTCCAGGTTTGAAGGCAATGGAATGGCGATGGCCGTTCCTTCTGTTGAAGATGGAAGTTCCAAGAGTTTCGCGGAGCTTCTGACGGCGGCAGTAAATGTGATAGAATTCGATCTCTTGATTCGCAGGAATCGAGAGAGAAAATGCGGGAATAGCTCAGTTGGTAGAGCGCAACCTTGCCAAGGTTGAGGTCGACGGTTCGAGACCGTTTTCCCGCTCCAGTTCAGGTATGCATGGGGTTTGAATATCCATGTGTGCAGGCAAAAAAGGAGCTTAGGCTCCTTTTTTCGTTTCCGGCAGGGCAATCCCCGGGAATCGCATACGCATGCTCGTCTGGCGGGGGCGCAGCCGGGACTCGTTCGAACACGAGTCCGTTGCCCAAGAAACCACAGGCACGGGTATCGGTTGGAGATATCTCTCTCCATGCCGTCCTTCATCAGTTCGTCGCACAGCGAAGTCTCTGTCCTCTCACACGCCACCACGGCTGACTGCCAGGTTGGCTGCCGGGTTGGCTGCGCCGCTGCGGATATCTGTATCCAATGTTCAAAGTGATGTTATTAAATGAGAATCATTATTCTTTAAGGTACAATGCAATCCAATCGGGAACAGGGCGATGCCCCGGTTCTCATTCAGAGTTTCATCGTGGGGCGATCCGAGGTATTCATACCTCCAAGGTCGTTTTTGCTAGCCATCGGTTTTCCGGCCAGCCATGCTTTTTTTCCCATGATCCGACGCAATGGCACCTTGCGGCCAATGGAGCAGTGTTTCCGCGCATGGAACAAATAGACCGGCTCAAGGATACGGGCTTGAAAATGACATTGCCTCGCATCAAGGTGCTGGAATTGTTCCAGCGCAGCGAGCGCAGGCATCTCACGGCCGAGGATGTGTATCGCCAGATGGTGGAGCTGGGCATGGACCTGGGGCTTGCCACGGTCTACCGCGTGCTCTCGCAGTTCGAGCAGGCGG
The DNA here is from genome assembly GCF_040396215.1 of Diaphorobacter ruginosibacter. Lineage (GTDB taxonomy): Bacteria > Pseudomonadota > Gammaproteobacteria > Burkholderiales > Burkholderiaceae_C > Diaphorobacter_A > Diaphorobacter_A ruginosibacter_A. Next base: position 21,476 of record NZ_JBEBOW010000053.1, read on the forward strand.
GCATTCTCAAGAAAAGCCAGTTGGGCGCGGGCCGCGCGATCTATGAGCTTTGCGACGGCGAGCCGCGCCATGGACATCTGGTTTCGCTGACCGACGGTCAGGTGCATGAATTCTTCGATCCGCAGATAGAGGAGCGCCTGGCTGCCATCGCGCGGGAGCGCGGACTGGAGATCGCGGACTATGTGATGACCGTTTTCGCGCGGCCGCTTTCCCAGCCGTGAGCTATCGAGGGCCCGTCGGGAGTGGCTGTACGATCGCCTTGCGCAGCGATGGTCTATCCATCCTCTAGCTGGTCCAGCCATGCACCGAATACCGCGCGCGCGGCCAGGGACAGTTCAAGGCCGTGTTTCGCGCAATCGCGCCGAAGGGCTCGGGGATCGATGCCATGGGCCGCCAGCTCGTGTGAATGCCCGATCAGCCAACGCTCGATGTGCGTGGGGTTGGCTTCCAGATGGAATTGCAGGCCCAGTATCCGAGGCCCGAATGAGAATGCCTGGTTCGGGAAATCGTCCGTCTGCGCCAGCCGGACCGCGCCTGGCGGGATGGTGAACTGGTCTCCGTGCCAATGGAGCACGGGTGTCGAACCCACCTCGCGCAACACGGATTCCTGCCCTTCGCGGGTGAGCGTCAAGGGCGCATAGCCGATTTCCACCTTCCCGGTGGGCGCCACGCCGGCTCCGAGCGCGCGGGCCATGAGTTGCGCCCCAAGGCAAATGCCGAGTGTCGGCTTGTCCTGGGCCAGGCGCGCGGCGATGGCCTGCTGCTCTTCGGCCAGGAATGGGTAGCGATCCGTTTCGTACACACCGATGGGGCCACCGAGTATCACCACCAGCTTCGCGTCAAGCAGGGCTTGCGCATCCAGC
>NZ_JBEBOW010000054.1:0-22123 GCF_040396215.1 Diaphorobacter ruginosibacter
GGGAAGCGTGTAGTCCTTTTTGTTGCCGCCCGGGGATCTTGTTTCCAATCATTCATCTTTACAAACGTGTCTACACGTAAGTTATTAAAAGTAAATGAATGCAGGCGTTACGACAGCAAAAAAGAACAATTCTCATTTTCAAAAAACCCGGGCTACCTACTTATCGCCATCTGCCGCCGCCCGTCTCTCTTTCCTCGTGAACGAAACCGTTTCCCCGACGATGCGACAACAGAAGCCCCGAAGAGGAAGTGACTGCCTGCATCAATGAAGAAAAACGTAATTGATACGAAATACGTCTTATGTGACGAATTTTTATTTCTTCACGAAAAACATGCTGACAGCTCCAACGCTGAAATCACAAAAGCAACAAAGCAACAACAATTTCCCTCGCCCAATTCATTGCGAGTTCCAGAATTCTGTAAACAATCGAAGCTATTGAAATTTAATTTTTGATAGTTTTTAGTTGTTCAGACACTTCCCGCCATGGCGGCCCGGTCTCGTTGGATGCCCACCCCAAGCCCGGCCTCGCATGGCGCAATCAACCGAGGGGTTGCTCTGCAATCGGATGCCGCAATGAAAATACTTTCCGTTTTCGGTACACGTCCCGAAGCCATCAAGATGGCGCCCCTCGTTCAGCGCCTGGCCCGTACTCCTGAGATCGAAAGCCTCGTCTGCGTGACGGGGCAGCACCGGCAGATGCTCGATCAGGTGATGTCGCTGTTCCAGATCCGGGCCGACTTCGATCTGGCTGTGATGCAGCCCAATCAAACCCTCAACGGACTGTTCTCCAGGACCATTGCCGGCGTGGATGACGTGCTCGCCGAGGTCCGGCCCGACGTGGTGCTGGCGCATGGCGACACCAGCACCGCCTGCGCATGCGCCATGGCCGCCTTTCACCGCCGCATCGCCGTCGGCCACGTGGAGGCGGGCCTGCGCACGGGCAACCTCGCCATGCCCTTTCCCGAGGAAATGAACCGCCGGGTGGTCGATTGCGTGAGTGAATGGATGTTCGCGCCCACGCTCACGTCCAAGGCGAACCTGCTCCATGAGCATCTCCAGGGGCGCATCTTCGTCACCGGCAACACGGTGATCGACGCGCTTGCAGCCACTTGCGACAGGCTGCGGGGCGATGCCGCGCTGGCGCGGCAGATGGCGCAGCGCTACCCGTGGATGGACTCCGGGCGCAAGCTGATCCTGGTGACGGGCCACCGCCGCGAGAGCTTCGGCGAGGGGTTTCGCTCCATCTGCGCGGCGCTAGCACAACTGGCGCAGCGCGGCGACGTGCAGATCGTCTATCCGGTTCACATGAATCCGGCGGTGCGCGATGTCGTCATGTCCACGCTGTCCCGTTGCGAGCGCATCCATCTCATCGAGCCGCTGGAGTACCTGAACTTCGTCTGGATGATGCAGCGCGCGCATCTCATCCTCACCGATTCGGGCGGCGTCCAGGAAGAAGCGCCCTACCTCGGCAAGCCCGTGCTGGTCATGCGCGAAGTCACCGAGCGTCCGGAAGCCGTCGCCGCGGGCACGGTCGCCATCGTCGGCACGAGCACGCAGCGCATCACCCAGGCCGTCGAGCACCTGCTGGACCAGCCCGAGCTGCATGCCTCCTTCGCGCGCCGCATCAACCCCTATGGCGACGGCGAGGCCTCCGGGCGCATCATCGCGGCGCTCCTCGGCCAGCCGTTCCAGGAGTTCGGCGCGGCGGCTGGCGACGCGGATGGAGCACGAGCCCACGCATCCAGCCCCTCTCTTTCCAGCCACTAAGGTGCCGCATGCCCGTGCTCCGGAGAACGCCTTCCCGGCCCGCGCCCGAAAACAGCGCGCAGTTGCTCGTCGGCAGCGTGGTGGCGCTGGCGCTGCTCACCGCGCACCCTGGCGCGCAGGCCAGCGCGCTGAGCGACAGCCTTGCGCAACTGACGCAAGGCCAGCGGTTCGAGCGCCGCATCTCGCTGTCCACCATGGGGCTGCTCGGCTCGTCGATCAACGTGCCCGCGGGCTCCATGCAGGAGTTCTATTTCCCGGTGCATGCGGGCGACGGCTCGCGCTCGCTGCTGGTGACGACACCCGCGAACCAGCCCACGGCGTCCTTTGCCGTCAACGGCGTGCAGGCATCCGCATCCACCGCCGCATCGTCCGGCAACACGCGCCAGATGAACAACCGGCTGCCCATCACGGCGGCACAGGGGCAAGCGCGACTTGGAATGCAGGCAGGCGCCATGCCGAAAGACGGCTGCGACTCCGCGCCAGCGGGGGGCGTGGCGCTGGATCCCGGAAGCTACCTGTCCTACTACCCCTCGGCCGCGGACACGGCTGCGCCAGCCTGGACGCAAGGCGCCTCCACCTTGCCCGACCGGCCCTTCCTGCTGGTCGCCGCGCCGCCCCTGAATTCCGAGACGTTCGACACCGCGTGGCGCGTGGGCATCGTCATGGCGCGCCAGGGACGCCCGGCGACCGTGCATACGCTGCCCGCCGTCGGCGACGTGGTGGACACCAGGACGCTGGCCATTCCGCAAGGGCTCGCCGCCATCCCGGCGTTCGCGGCGCTGGCTGACGGCAGCGCCCACCACACCATCGCCAATGCCGCTGAAGTCGGGGCGCTCCTGATGCTGGATGCCGCCGACGTGCTGGCCGACGTCGTGGTGGTGGACTCCGCATTGCGCACCCAGATCGGGAGTGCGCTCGATGCTCTGGCCGCGCAGATCACGGATGACGACACGCTGCGCCTTCTCGCCCAATGGCGCGAAAGGCAGATGCCGCTGGCCGGCAAGGACGTGTCCGTCGCCCCCTTCAGCCGCATGCCGCTGGGAGCGCACCCCGTATGGGCGGTGCCCGCCAGCGGCGCGGCCAGCCTGGCGGCCATCAGCGACAACGCCGGATGGCTGCGCCTGAGCGCCACCGCCAATGGCGCCGCGCGCACGGCGGCCAATCAGGCCGATCATGCGCTGGTGCGCGCCTCCGACGACCCCGCGCGCGGGCAGTATCTGGTGCAGGCGCCCCAAAGCTGGTCCGCCACCTTCGCCATGCTGCCGCCGGCGACCAGCAGCCATACGCCGGCGCATGTGCAGATCGGGTTCACGCTCCCCGCCAAGGCGGCCAGCCAGAAGCCGGTCGGCGTGCTGCGCTGGAACGGCATCCTGCTGGCGGCGCGGCAGCTCCAAGGCGCCGACGGGCAGCGCCAGACGCTGGAGGCGGACATCCCCGTCTATGCGCTCAGCGCCCTCAATCTGCTGCAGGTCGCCCTGGAGCAGGACGCGCCAGCGGGCGGCTGCGGCAAGGCTGCCGCGGTGCCCGCCACGGCACTCGACTTCAACGTGCGGTTCAGCTCCGCCGCGCCCGCCGGGCTGCCCAGGAATCCGGCGTTCTCCGACCTCATTCCCCGTCTCGGGTTCGACGCGGAAATGGCCGTGCCAGAAGGCTTTCTGAGCCAGGCGCGCGAGGGCCTCTCCGCCGCCATCCATCTGGCGTCGGCTGCCAACCTCTCGCCCAGCGCGGCGCGGCTGGTGCTGGTCGAGCAAGGCAAGCCCTATACCCCCACGCGCCCCTTCGTCGCCGCGGGAGTCGCGCTGCGGGACGCGACTTCGCCCGTCTCCCTGAAGGGCGGCGAAATACGCTTTCACGACCGCCCGGTGCAAGGCCTTCCATGGCCCGCCCGGCAAAGCGCCATGGTCAGCGTGATGCAGGTGGCGCAGGCATCCGGCCAGGCCGGCCTGCTGTGGTATCCGCTCGGCGACAACGCCTGGCCCGAGGCCACCGGACTGCTCGTCAACCGCGCTCCGCTTGCGCTGCTGGGGCCCGGCGCGGACGTGGCATGGGTCGATGGCTCCGGCAACGTCGCACTGGCGTCCGAGGCCAGCGACGCCGGCCCGATGTATGAATGGCGCAGCCTCTTCTCATGGGGCGTTCCGGTCACGCTCGGGCTGCTGATCCTGTTCGTCGCGCTTCTCATTGCTTCCATGATTGCAACGCGTGCCGCCAAGCGGCGCAAACCCGGACCAAGCGGAGGTACATCATGATGTCCAGCCACTATCTTCCGTATCTGCTTGCCGACTATTACCGCTGGCTCGAAATCGTCGGCGTCATAGTCGCGGTGATCATCTTCATCTCCAGCGTCGATGACCTGATCGTCGACGCCTGGTTCTGGGGCCGCCAGCTCTACCGGCGCTTCTTCCTGCCGCACTATCCGCCGCTCAGCAGCGCCACCATCCGCGCCGCGCCCGAGCAGCCCATGGCCATCATGGTGCCCGCATGGCTGGAGCACGACGTCATCGCCATGATGCTCGAGAGCATGGTCAACACGCTCGAATACAAGAACTACATGATCTTCGTCGGCACGTACCGCAACGACGAGCGGACCAGAACCGAGGTCGAGCGCATGCGCCGCCGCTACCGCCAGCTGGTGCGCGTGGAAGTGCCGCACGACGGCCCCACCTGCAAGGCGGACTGCCTGAACTGGCTGGTGCAGGCCATCTTCAAACAGAACGCGCAGCAGTCCGTGCCCTTTGCCGGCATCGTGCTGCACGACAGCGAAGACCTGCTGCATCCGCTGGAGCTCAAGTACTACAACTACCTGCTGCCGCGCTTCGACTTCATCCAGCTGCCGGTGGCGTCCATCGAACGCAACTGGTACGAGCTGGTGGCGGGCACCTACATGGACGAGTTCGCCGAGTGGCATTCCAAGGACCTGGTGGTGCGCGAGAGAATGTCGCACATGGTGCCGTCGGCGGGCGTGGGCACGTGCTTTTCCCGCAAGGCGCTCGAATACCTCGCCGCGCAGACCGACAACCAGCCATTCAATACCGACACGCTGACCGAGGACTACGACATCGGCGCACGCCTGTCGCGCATGGGCATGAAGCAGATCTTCGGCCAGTTCCTGGTGGAGCGCACGGCGCACCGCAAGAGCTGGTTCGGACTGGGCCGCCAGCGCGAGTCCTCGCAGACGCTGCCGCTGGACATCCGCGAATACTTTCCCAACACCTTCCGCACCGCCTACCGCCAGAAAGCGCGCTGGACGCTCGGCATCGGCCTGCAAGGCTGGTCCCAGGTGGGCTGGAAGGGATCGCTGGCCGTCAAGTACCTGCTGTTCCGCGACCGCAAGGGATTGGTGACCGCCTTCATCGCCATCGGCGGCTACTTCCTGCTGCTGAACTTCCTGGCCTTCTGGTTCATGGCCCGCGCCGGGCTGTGGGACACCTATTACCCGTCGGTGTTCTCGCCGGGCGGCTGGGTGGGCACGCTGATCGCGCTGAACGCCATCGCGCTGCTGCTGCGCGTGGGGCAGCGCGCGTTCTTCGTGCAACGGCTGTACGGCTGGGAGCACGCGCTCCTGTCCATCCCGCGCATGGTGGTCGGCAACTTCATCAACGCCATGGCGGCGGCGCGCGCATGGCGGCTGTACCTCACCCACCTCGTCACCGGCAAGCATCTGGCGTGGGACAAGACCATGCACGACTTCCCGTCCGCCGACCAGCTCCAGCAACAGCGCCAGACCCTGGGGCAGTTGCTCATCAGCTGGCGCGTGATCAGCGAAGAGCAGCTCAACATCGCGCTCAACCACCAGCAAAGCATCAGCCTGCCGCTGGGTGAAATCCTGGTGCAGAACAAGCACCTGGACGAGAACACCTTGAACGAAGCCATCTCCTACCAGCAATACGTGGATGGGTTTTCGCGCACCGCGCCGCTCGCAGCCGAGGTGGCCGCATGACCGCCGCCAGGCTCTCACGCGCCGCCATGGCCGCGCTGATGGTGTCATGCGCCTGCGCCAGCGTGTGTGCCGCCGCTCCGGCCGCATCCGCCGAGAAGGCCGGCCGCAAGGAAGCGCCGCTCACGGGCAAGGCCTGGCGCCACGCCAACCAGGCCTATGCGAGCTTCAAGGCAGGCCGCTATGCGCAGGCCGAACAGCAGGCCAGGAGCGCGATCGCGTTGCGGCCCGATCTGCTGCGCCTGCGCATGCTGCAGATTTATTCGCTGCAGAAACTGGGCAAGAACGCACAGGCGCTCGAAGCCGTCGCAGCCGCCGAAGCCGCGGGCCTGCAGTCCGATGAACTGCGCGCGGCCAAGGCCAACCTCCAGGCGCCATCCGCCTCGCCCGCCAGCGAAGCCTACCGCCAGGCGTTTCCCCTGGCGACCGAGGCGTTCGCCGACTACAACGCCCAGAAATACGAGTCCAGCGCCAGGCTCGCGGAGCAGGCCGTGCGCATCGATCCCAGCCAGGGAGCCTGGGCGCTGCTCTGGATCTCGGCGCTCGAAGCGCAGGACCAGCCCAAGGCGGCCATCGAGGCGGCCGATACCGCCCTCGCGCTCGGCGCGCCCAACACCAACGACCTGATCGCCCGCAAGCAGAGCCTGCTCAGATCGCTCTCGACCGAACCCACGATCGCCGCATACAAGGCGCTCTCCGAAAACGACCCCGGCGGCGCCGCCACGCAGGCGCGCGAAGCGGTCCGGCTCTCGCCCGACGCGCAGAGCCTGCGGCTCCTGCTGATGACCGCGCTGCTGTACAGCAACCAGCTCCCGGCCGCGGAGGAGACCGCATCCGAGGCGCTCAAGCGCGATGACGAGGACACTTCCTCGCTGGTCTTTCGCGGCTATCTCAGGCAGCGCCAGAACAAGACGGAGCTGGCCAACCAGGACTTCGACGAAGCCATCGCGCAGGACTGGCTCGACGACGACCAGCGCGCCAGCATCCGCCTCATCGCGGCGGACGCCGCGCTCGCCGCGGGCGACCACGAACGCGTGAAGGCGCTGCTCGCGCCGCTCGACGCCGATGACAAGCCGGTCGCGGACCGCCTGGCGCTGGCCGGGCAGCATGCCAGGCCGCCGCGCAAGCTCACCACCGGCAACTACCCGCCGCCGTTTCAGGACTGCCATGACACGCCCTACGGAACGGCATGCGAGATGAAGCCTGCCGACGAATCCATGACGGGATCGGCCAGCGCCAAGGCGTATGCGGCCTATGGCCGGCAGGACTACCAGGAAGCCATCGCCCAGGCCCGGATCGCGGTGGAGCAGGCGCCCGACAATCCCGCCATGCAGCTGCTGCTGACCATCACGCTGGCGGCGGGCAACGACGAGCAGCGCGCGCTCGCGCTCACCCGGCTGGACTCCGCGCTGCAGGAACATCCCGACGACGCATCGCTGTTGATGCAGCGCGGCTATCTCTACCAGCGCCAGCGCGAGCCCGAGAAGGCGCTGCGGGATTTCCAGGCGGCCAGGGACACGGGCAAGGCGCCCCCCAGCCTGGTGCTGGACGAAGGCTTCGCGCTCGCCAGCGCGGGCCGCAAGCCCGAGGCCATCCAGGCGCTCAAGCAGGCCATCGACATGGATGACAACGGAGAGCTGGAGCTCACGCCCGAGCAGCGCTATTTCACGCGCAGCTCGGTGGCCGGGCTCTCGCGCGGATGGGGCGCATCGGTATCGGCCAGCTACCGCGGCGCGCGCCCGGCGGGCTCCGGCCTGAACGGCACGCCCATCACCACGGCGGGCGACTCGGTGTTCAGCTCCGCCGACATCTTCTGGCGGCCGCAGCAATTCCTCAATGGCCCGACACAGGTCTTCGAGGTGTACGGGCGCGTGATGAACACGCTGCGCAACGGCTCCTCCGTCTCGTACGACCAATCGGTGATCGACCCCTGCACCGGACTGCCGTCGCCGGTCAGCGGTGGAAAATTCGACGGGGTTTCAGGATTCCCCACCACGCTGGGATCGGTGGGCGTGCGCTTCACGCCCTCGACCGACTATGCGTTCACCCTCGGCCTGGAGCGCAGGTTCCTGCTGGGCACGGGCACGCGCACGGGCACCGTCACTCCGGCCTCGGCGGAGCTGCGCTGCAAGCTCAGCGGGCGCGATCCGTCACAGCCCGGCGCGCCCGTCGTCGGCAATGCGCAAACCATCAACTTCGACGGCAGCGCGAGCAGCGGCGGCTGGCTGGCATACGCCACCTATGGGTTCTATGAAGGCACGGGCCTGCGCTTCGACAAAGACAGCTGGTTCACGATGGAAGGCTATCTGCAGGCCGGCTATTACCGCGAGGACCTGTCCGCCAATTTCTGGACCACGGACGCATCGACCGGCGAGCGCTCGCCACGGCAAAGAGGCCGGTACAGGCGCGACCAATGGTTTGCCAACGCCGAGGTGCGCGTAGGCAGGAGCTTCCGGATGGACTCCGTCAGCGACCACCTGCTGATCTTCCCGCACCTGGTGGCCGCCGTCGATTTCCAGCGCCAGAACTACCGCGCCCGCGTTCCCGGCTTCGCGCAGGAAATGGCGGTGCTCGGCAACGGCTCGAGCTGGGCCTCGGGCGTCGGCGCGGGCGTCAGCCTCCGCTATGCGTTCCGCGAAGACCACTACAACGCGCCGCGCTCCTACATGGACTGGACCATCCAGTACCGCACCAACGTGGGCGGCGGGCAGGCGGACCGCGCCAAGGGATGGTTCATGAGCCTGTCCGTCTGGTACTGACGCCAGCCCCGCCCCCACACCCGACACTGAACAGGAGGACATCGATCATGCAGGAGACACGCCATCCCTCTTCGCCGCCGCTGTGGCGGCGCGCATGCGGCCACGCCAGATATCTGGCCGCCGCCGCGCTGATGACGGCCGCATTCGCCTGGGCGGCGGACGGCTCCGCGCTGATCATCAAGGGAAAGGAAGGCTGGCTGTTCGCGGGCTGGGGCAGCCTCACGCACGTGGACCCCGCGGGCATCGACAAATCCGTGCGCATGATCGCCAGGACCAACGAACTGCTGGCCTCCAAGGGCATCAGGCTCGAAGTGCTGATGCTGCCCGACAAGGTCCATTTCTATGAGTCCCTGCTGCCCGACGACAGGCAGGTGAGCCCCGAGGTGCGGCAGCGCTACCAGCTCATCCTCGGCAAGCTGCAGCAGGCCGGCATCGCCACGTTCGACGACCTCGCGGTGCTCAGGTCGGTACAGGCATCCGGAAAGAACGTTTTCTACCGCACCGATCAGCACTGGACGCAGGACGCCGCCGATGCCACCGCGCTGGCCACCGCCGACGCGATCCGACGGGACGTCGCGCAGCTCGCCGGCCAGTCCGGCTCCGGCACGGCGCTCGGTGACACCACCAAGGAGCGGCGCTACGGCGACCTGGCCGAACTCTTTCTCACGCCCGAGGAGAAAAAGAAGATCGGCCGCGAGATCTATACCATCCGCCGCCAGGCCGAAGGCCAGGGCCTGCTCGACGACGCGCCCGCCCCCGTGCATGTGACCGGCCACAGCATGGTGCAGCCCTATTTCGGCTTTCCGCAGAAGCTCTCCAACGCCATCGACCGGCCGGTTTCATTGAACTGGAAACCGGGCAACATCGGCCCGTGGGTGATGCTGCTCGAATACCTGGAATCGCCCGCCTTCCGCCAGCACAGCCCCCAGGTGCTGGTGTGGCAGATGTACGAGCCCAACTTCAACCAGGGCCCCGATGCCGCCGGTCTCTGGGACAACGCATCCGTCATGCCTGACGACGAGTGGATGCAGCGGGTCACCCGCGCCATCAACCCATAAAAGCAGGACCGCCATGAACAAGCCCCTGAGCGCCCCTTCATCCTCGCCCGCGAACGCGCACGGCGCCAGCGCGTTCGTGTGGATGGCGCTGCTCGCCGTGGGCCTGCTCGTGGGCCTGTGGTCGCTCGCGCAGGCGCGGCTCGCGCCGGACAGGAAAACCGTGGCCGCATGGCTTGAAGGCGCAGCCGAGACAGCGCTGAATCAATCGCTCAGGCTGCCGGGCCAGGCAGCCATCGAAACGGTCAACGCATCGGTACGGTACCGCTTCTTTGGCGACCTCGGCGAGAAAGTGGTGCTGGGCTGCCCGCAGTGGATGTTCTACCAGGACGGCCTGCGCGCGCCGCCGGGCACGCCCGCCAGCGTCGTGACCGAGCGCCTGCAACTGCTCAAGCACTGGCATGACGAACTGCTGCGGCGCAATGTGCAATTGCTTGTCGTCGCCGTTCCCGACAAGGCGCGCGTGGAGGCCCGCCATCTGTGCGGCCGCACGATGGCGCAGACGCTGCACGCCCGCTATGACATGCTCGCACGGACACTGGCACGCAACGCCATCGGTTTCGTGGACCTGCGCGGCGCTCTCGAAGGGCGAAAGGAGCCCATGTTCTTCCGGACCGACGTGCACATGAACGCCGCTGGCGCGCAGCGCGCCGCGCAGGCCGTCGCCAGCAAGGCGCTCGTGCAATTAGGCGGCGAGCGCGGGGGCCAGGAATTCGAAGTCTCGCCCCCCACCGAGCCCCGCCCGCGCATGGGCGATCTGCTCACGCTGTCCGGCCTGCAGCATGCGGCGCCGCTGTGGCGGCCCGACATCGAACTCGTGCCGGAGCAGACCGTCACGCCCGTGCGCGGCGGCGGCCTGCTCGACGAGACACCGCCCGTTCGGGTGCTGCTTGCCGGAAGTTCCAACGGCCTGCGCAGCAACTTCGCCGGATGGCTTGGCAAGGCCCTGGGGCAGGAAGTCTGGAACCTCAGCATGGATGGAGGCCAGTTCGCCGGCGCGATGCTCAAGGCCGTCGCGCAAGCCGATCGCTGGCCGCAAAGCCTGCGTCTGGTGATCTGGGAGTTCTCGGAAAACACGCTCTCGCTGCCGCTCACCGACGACGAAAAGAAAGCGCTGGCCGCCTTGCCCGCACCGCCCGCTCCCTGACCCGCCATGCTGTTCAACTCCTACATCTTTTTGCTGCTGTTCCTGCCGATCGCGCTGATGGGCTACTACGCGGCCGGGCGCGTCAGCCTGCGGCTGGCGGCGTTCTGGCTGTGCGTGGCGTCCTTCGTTTTCTATGGCTGGTGGAACCCGCAGTTCGTCGCGCTGCTCACGGCGTCGATCCTCTTCAACTATGCGGTCGGCCTGCTGATCCTGCGCTGCGTCGGCTCGCCGCGCAGGCAACTGCTGGTGACCAGCGCGGGCGTCATCATCGATCTGGCGGTGCTGATCCACTACAAGTATTTCGCCGCGCTGTTCAATTTCCTCAGCGAATGGGGACTCGCGCATGGCGCCATGGACACGCTGATCCTGCCGCTCGGCATATCGTTCTTCACCTTCACGCAGATCGGCTTTCTGCTCGATTGCCGCTCCGGCCTGGTCAAGGAAAAGGGCTTTCTCAGCTACGTGCTGTTCGTGACGTTCTTCCCCCACCTGATCGCCGGTCCGATTCTTCATCACAAGGAGATGATTCCGCAGTTCGCCGACCCGGCCAACTACCGCTTCAGGGCGGACAACCTGTCCATCGGCGGCGCGCTGTTCGTCATCGGGCTCGCCAAGAAAGTCCTGCTGGCCGATGGCATCGCGCCCTTTGCCGACGCGGGCTTCGCCGCCCCATCGGAGCTGGGATTCTGGGGCGCTTGGGCCGCGAGCATGAGCTACGCGCTGCAGATCTATTTCGATTTCTCGGGCTACTCCGACATGGCGCTCGGCCTGGCGAAGATGTTCGGCATCCGCTTCCCGCTCAACTTCAACTCGCCATACAAGGCCGCGAGCATCGTGGACTTCTGGGCGCGCTGGCACATCACGCTCACGCGCTATCTGACGTCCTATCTGTACTATCCGGCCGCCATGGCGATCTCGCGCGCCCGCGAAAAACGCGACATGCCCGTGGGCTCCAGCGCCGCCAGGACGCCCGGCGGATTCGCCGCGACCATCATCGTTCCCACCCTGTTCACCATGGGGCTGGCAGGCATCTGGCACGGCGCGGGACTGCAGTTTCTGGTGTTCGGCATCTGGCACGGGCTGTGCCTGTCGATCAACCACGGCTGGCGCATTTTCGTGGTCGGAAAGAAGCCGCCCTCCGAACGCCACAACGGCCCCGCCGCCAAGGCGGCCAGCGTGCTGATCACGTTCATCGCCGTCCTGATCGGACAGGCATTCTTCCGCGCCGACGGCATGCACAGCGCATGGCAACTGCTCACGGGAATGATGGGCCTGCGCGGCTTCGAGAGCCTGGAGTCCCTCGCGCACGTCGCCGGGCTTCCCGCCGGCGACGCGTGGCGGCTGCTCATCGGCCATCACCTGCAGTTCTTCTACATCGCTGCACTGCTGTGCATCACCTGGTTCACGCCCAACGCACACCAGATCCTGGGCGGGCATTCCCCCGCCTTGTTCAAGACGCTCGCCAATCCGAGCCGGCTGCTGCAATGGCGGCCCAGCCCCGGCTGGCTGATCGCCACCTTGCTGCTGCTGGCGCTGTGCGTGGCCACGCTGCACAAGGAAACACGTTTCCTGTATTTCCAGTTCTGATCTTTCCACAAAGGAGTTCCACCATGCCCATCAACGATATCGAAACCCAGGTCGCCACCCTCATCGAGGGAATCATCATGACGCCGGTGGCGACCGACGCGCAATTGATCGACTCGGGGCTCGTGGACTCGCTGTCCGCCGTCGACGTGGCCCTTGCCGTCGAACGCCAGTTCAGCGTGAAGATCCCGCCCTCGGAGATCGACGTGCATCTGCAATCGGTGCACACGCTCGCGCAATACATCGAATCCAACGGCGGGGCCTGACCCGCGCGCGGCAACCGCCCGCCGGAACCAACCCGGACTGGAGGACAACATGCAATTTGATTTCGACCGCTTCGAGTTCACCCGCCCCGGCGAAAGCCCATCGGCCCTCGCGATCCAGGATGCGCAGGCTGCCATGACCTGGGGCGAGCTGCTCGCCGCCGTGGATGACTGGGTCCTGCAGGCGCTCGCCGAGGGCCTGCGCGCCGACGAGCCGCTGGTGATCACGGGCCACAAGGAGGCGGCGTTCGTGGTGGCCATGCTGGGCTGCCTGCGGCTGGGCGTTCCGTTCGTTCCCATCGACGTCATCAATCCCCAGGAACGCATCCAGCGCATCACCGAGCTGGTCAGCGCCGCCACCCGCTATGACGCGCAGGCCCGCAGCTTCCTGCCCACCGGCCACCCGGCGCGCCCGCTCGAACAGAAAGGGCTGGCCTACATCATGTTCACCTCGGGCAGCACCGGCGACCCCAAGGGGGTGCAGATCGGGCGCGAGAGCATCGGCCTTTTCGCCGGCTGGATACGCGACTGCCTGGGGCTTGGGCCCGCGCCGGTGTTCATGGACCAGATGCTGTTCAGCTTTGATTTCTCGCTCTTCAACTGGGTGGGCGCGCTGGCCTGCGGCGGTTCGGTGGTGCTGTGCTCGCGCGAGACCATCGACGACCGGGAGGCATTCACGCGCTACCTCGCCGATGCGCGGGTCTCGGTCTGGGCATCCACGCCGTCCTTCCTGCGCCAGCAATTGCTGGATACGCGCTTCAATGCCGGGGAACTGCCCGACCTGAAGGTGTTCCTGTTCGGCGCGGAATCCCTCACGCCCACGATGGTGGAGGCGATGTGGGAGCGCTTTGCGCAATCGCGCATCATCAACTCCTACGGCCCCACCGAGGCCACCTGCTCGACCACCTGGGTCGAGGTGGATCCCTCCATGCGGGAGGCCGCTCCGCTGCCCTTTCCCATCGGCCGGGCCAAGCCCTATGCCGAGGTATTCATCGATGACGGGGAAATCTGCATCAGCGGCGATCACGTGATGCGCGGCTACATCAACCGGCCCGACCTGAACGAGACGCGCATGTTCACGCGCAACGGCAAGCGCGGCTACCGCTCCGGCGACCTGGGCGACATGGACGAGCGCGGCCTGGTCACCTTCAGGGGCCGCCGCGACGACCAGATCAAGATGCACGGCTACCGGATCGAACTGGCCGAGGTGGATGCCGCCCTGGCGCTGCTGCCCGGCGTGCGCGCCGGATCGTCGGTGGCGCTCAGGCGCCCGGATGGCGTGATCGTGCGCATGGTCGGTTTCGTCGATCCCGACCATCCCGGACCCGCCGGGCTGCACCCGCCCGGAGAAGCGCTGCGGGATTGGAAAGCCATCCTCGCGCGCCGCGTTCCCTCCTACATGATTCCGTCGGAGCTGCTCGTCTGCCACGGCTTGCCCATATCGCAGACCGAAAAAGTCGATCGCAAGAAGCTCGAACAGATGTACCGCGAAAGCCGGGCGAGCCGCCCCGCCGCAGCCGCCGCCAACTGAAGGCCGTTCCCATGAAACACCGCCACTTCCACCCTGCCCTGCGCGGCCTCCTGCTGGCATCGCTGGCCGCCGCATCGGCGCCCGCCCTGCATGCCGAAGGCGCTTTCGCACAGCTGTATGCGGCGCGCCCGCCGGCGGGCTCATCCTTCGTGCGCGTGCTCAACGCGGGCGCAAAGCCGCTCCAGGTCCAGATCGCGCAAGGCCCGCGGCAAACACTCTCGGGCGACACCGTCGCCTCCAGCTATGCCATCGTCAAGGGCGATTCGGAATTCACCGTCACCATCAACGGCAAGGCCAGCGCGCCGATGAAGGTGCCGCCCGATACCTTTGCATCGCTGCTGGCCGCGGGCGAACAGGATGCCGCGCGGCTTGCCGTGATCGACGACTCCGCCGGAGCGCCCCAGGATGCGCTCAAGGCCGGCCTGCGCTTTTACAACCTCAGCAGCGGCTGCGCGCAGGGCGCGGTCGGCATCGCGCCCGCGGGCACGCCGCTTTTCGCACCCGTTGCCCATGGCGGCTCCGCCGCGCGCGCGATCAACCCCGTCAAGGCGACGCTCGTGGGCAGCTGCGCCGGCGTGTCCACCGAAGCGCTCGCCCTGCCGGCGCTGCAGCCCGGCGAGCACTACAGCCTGTTCCTGACAGGCAGCGCCGCCAGGCCCGTTCTGCGCGGACAACGCAGCGCCACGGACAACTACAAGCCCTGACCCTCACCAGCCCCACCACCACCGGGAACACGCCATGCGCAAAATCTTCCACGATCACCATCTCATGCTGCAGACGCAGGTGACTCGTTTCGTGGAGCAGGAAATCCTGCCCTACTACGAGCAGTGGGAGGCCGTGGGCGTCACGCCGCGTTCGCTGTGGCGCAAGGCCGGAGCCAACGGGCTGCTCAACTGCGCGATTCCCGCGCCCTGGGGCCATGGCGGGGACTTCGGGCATACCGCCATCGTGATCGAGGAGATCGCCCGGGCCAACTGCCTTGGCATCGGCTTCTCGGTTCATTCGGACATGGTGGCGCCCTACATCGTGCACCTGGGCACGCAGGAGCAGAAAAACCGCTGGCTTCCCCGCATGACGGCGGGCGAATGCATAGGAGCCCTCGCCATGACCGAGCCCGACGCGGGCAGCGACCTCAAGGCGGTGCGCACACGCGCGCAGCGCACCGGCAAGCACTATGTGCTCAACGGCCACAAGACCTTCGTGACCAACGGCACCAACGCCGATCTCGTTCTCGTGCTGGCCAGCACCGCGCCGGAGCTGGGCGCGCGCGGCCTGACGCTGTTCGCGGTGGAGCGCGGCATGCCCGGGTTCTCCCAGGGACAGCCGCTGCGCAAGATCGGCCAGCACGCGCAGGACACCTGCGAGCTGTTCTTCAATGAAGTCCAGATTCCCTACGGCAACCGCATCGGAGAGGAAAACGAAGGCTTTGGCTATGTGACCATGGCGCTTGCGCAGGAGCGTCTCGCAATCGCCCTGCGCGCCGCCGCGAACCTGGAAGGAATGATGG
Organism: Diaphorobacter ruginosibacter; assembly: GCF_040396215.1. Taxonomy (GTDB): domain Bacteria; phylum Pseudomonadota; class Gammaproteobacteria; order Burkholderiales; family Burkholderiaceae_C; genus Diaphorobacter_A; species Diaphorobacter_A ruginosibacter_A. The sequence goes on from NZ_JBEBOW010000054.1 coordinate 15,551, forward strand.
ATGTGACCTGCGACTACGTGAAGCAGCGCAAGGCCTTCGGCCGCCATGTCATCGACTTCCAGAACACGCGTTTCAAGCTCGCCACCGTCGCCGCGCGCACCGCCATGCTGCGGGTATTTCTGGACGACTGCCTGGACCAGCATATGCAAGGCGGGCTGGATTCAACGACCGCCGCCATGGCCAAGCTCAACGCCACCGAACTGCAAAACGAGATGCTCGACGAGATGCTGCAGATGTTCGGCGGCTACGGCTACATGGCCGAATACGGCATTGGCCGCGCATGGACGGATGCTCGCGCGTTGAGCATTTTCGGCGGCACCAACGAGATCATGCGGGAGATCATCGGCAAGCATATCTGAGCGCGCGGCCGCGCGCCGGCACGTCAGGGCGAAACCGGCTGCGGCGCGCGGAAGGCCGCCTTCCAGATGCCGCGCAGCTGCATTCCCTCGAGCGAGTCCTGCGACGCCCAGGGCTCGAGCGCGAACGCGACGATGCGCTGCGCGCCATAGCCCTCGGCGATGTTCCACTGCCTGCGCAGGCGATCCACGCCCGCGGTGTGCGCGCTGAATTCGCCCGCCACGTTCGCCGCATCCTGATCCATATCGAACAGTTCCACGATCAGGTCAAAATTGGCGCCGCGCTGCAACAGCATCTGGTGCAGCGGCTCCAGGCGTTCGTAATTGGCCAGGCCATGCACGCCCACGCCGTCCTGCACCATGGGGCGCAGGATGACGCGGTCCAGCAGATAGCTCCACATGTCCGCGAGCGCCTGGGGGCTGGCCATCTCGCTGTAGTACGTGGAAATGCTCGGCTCGCGGCCCGTGGTCTCGATCGCCACATCCGACAGCGCCTTGAGCCAGTTGGCCAGCAATTCAAGGCGTGGCTGCCGGCCCCAGTCGTATTGCTCGATCTCGTAGGGGATGTACCAGCCCGCGAATGCCGTGTGCTGCTGCCAGGTGACCGAACGCATGTACTGGATGCAGTTCTTGCCGATGGATTGCATGTAGGAATTCACGGCATTGATGTCCTCCTGCGCAATGGCAGTCCACCAATCCTGGTTATAGGGAAGCCCGATGTGCACGGACATGCCCTGGTTGGCCGCCTGATCCAGAAGTGTTTGCAGCATCCGGCCGCGCGCATCCCACGTCTGCATGGATTCGCCTTCCAGCGCAACCCATTGCAGGAACAGCGAATCGCAGCCCAGCTCCTTCATGCCCGAGAGCACGGAACGCCAGCGCTCGGGCGTCCAATCCATATGCTCCTGCCAAGGCTGCAGGAAACTGCCGCCGGTGGCCTGCAGATTTTTGCAGCCCGCGAGAACCATGGTGCCGCCCAGCGCGCAGACACCGGCAAAGCGCAGCCAATCCCGGCGTGAAAGGCTGCCTGAAAATGTGGGAGAAATTGAAGACATCCCCGGCACTTTAATCACGATTCAAAGGAAAACCCTTCCGACTCGCAAAAGAGCGTAAGCATCATTCATGGATGTTTTAACCGCCGTTTCCATGGAGTTCCCGTCCATTTGCTGCCTTTTTTGACGGTACGTTCACGCAGCGCCCGGAATCTCCCGGAACATCCCTTCATGCCGCCGATTTACCGCCAAACGGAAAATCACTGGCAAACAGGCACGGATATTACAAAAAATTCACTCGATACATAACCTGTCCTACATCTCGCAATCTCCATGTGAGGTAGAGGCTCTATCCCTTCCTCCATACCAGCACGTCGATCCGGGGCGGCACGCCCAGCCGTACGGCAAAGCCCGCCCAAAGTCCCGCGCCGTTGCTCACGAACAGCTTCATGCGCTCCACGTCGTAGACACCGCGCACATAACCGTTGTTGACCGGCGCGACGATGTAGCGATCAAGCCCGAGAATGTGGCCGCCATGGGTATGGCCGGATATCTGCAGGCCGACGCCATGGGCCGCGTTCTCGCGCGCGAGCTTGGGCTGATGGGCGAGCAGCAGGTGGAAGTCCGCGCCCCGGGCCTGCCGGGCCACGGCGTCCATGTCGGGGGGCGGGCCCTCCGGCACGGCCGGATCGGCGTTCTGCTGCGACAGCCGGCCATAGGCGGGATCGCCAATGCCCGAGATCGCCAGCGTGCGCCCCTTGATCTTCACGCGCTCGGTCTGGTTTTCCAGGTAGCGCAGGCCCAGGCCGCGATAGACCCTGGCCCAGGCGTCGTAGCCGCTGTAGTACTCATGATTGCCGGGCGCCGAATACACGCCATACGGCGCCTTCAGCATGGACAGCGGCGCGAGGTTGACAGCCTGCGTGGCGGCATCGCCATCCGCCATGTCGCCGGGCAGGACAATCAGATCGGGCCGCGCCGCCAGCACGCGGTCGACAATGCCCTGCACGTAGCGCGCATTGTTCACCGGGCTCGCGTGGATGTCCGCCAGCACGGCGACGCGCAGGCCGTCGAACTCGGCGGGAAGGTTCGGGATCACGATGTCCTGCTCATGCACCTGCGGGATCCGCAGCGCCTGCATCACGCCCAGGCCCGCCACCAGCAGCGACGCCGCCACACCCAGCACGGTGAATGCTTCGCGCGAGCGCGCGCTCATCGCGCCGCCAGCCAGCTTCAGCAACAGCCCCCAGACATCGCGCGCGAACGCCAGCAGGCATGCGATCAGCAAGGCCGCCAGAATCCAGCCGCTGGCCACCTGCAGATGCGCGATCACGACGTAGTCGAGCGCCGTGTGGCGCATGGCCCAGATCAACGCCGCGGGCAGGGCCCCGAGCGCGATGGTGGGAAGAAACGCCCACCAGAACGCCGCGCGCCGCTCCCGCGCGAGCAGCGGCCACCACAGCCAGAGAGCCAGCGGCAGCACCGCCAGGCTTGCATAGAAAATCATATGGAATGTTTTATCCGGAATCCGGCGCCGTGCGGGCCCTGCCGATACACTTGCCACCGGAGTATTTCATGAGCCCCGCAGAACACGAAGCCGCCGACACCAGCCACTGCCCGCTTTGCGGGCAGGCCAATCAATGCGCGATTGTCGCAGGCCTGCCGCCCGAGAGCTGCTGGTGCATGAATGAACCCGTCTCGCGCGAGGCTCTCGCGCGCGTACCCGCCGATCTCAAGGGCCGCTCCTGCATCTGCCCGCACTGCGGCGCGGCAGAGCCCGCGCAGCATACCCACCAGTCCTGACCCGCGCAGCCAGCCAGCCGCCGACCGTGCGGCGCGGATGCGCTCGCGCGCCAGCAAATATCATCAGCTGCCGATATGATTTGCGCTCATTTTTCATCCGCCAGGAAAGGACCTCACATGCCAACGTACCACATCGAAATGATGGAAGGCCGCACCGTCGAGCAAAAGCGCAAGCTGGTCGAGGAGATCACCCGCGTGAGCGTGGAGGTGCTGGGCGGCTCGCCCGAGTCCGTGGACATCCTGATCACCGACGTCAAGCGCGAGAACTGGTCCACCGGCGGCAAGCTCTGGCTGGATCGCCAATGAAAGGTTTCCTGCAGGCCACCTTCAGCGGCTCTGCATCGGCCAGCCAGCTGCGCGAGCGTTATGGCGCGCGCTACCGCTGGCTTCTGTTGCTCTCCGTGCTGGCGGGCACGATCGCCTCGCTCATTCCATCGACCAGCGTGAACGTGGCCATCCCGGCCATCAGCGCCCACTTCGAGCTCGGCCAGGCCCGCGCGCAATGGATCACCTCGGGCTTCATGGTGGCATCGACCGTCGCCATGCTCACCACGCCATGGCTGCTGAGCCGTTTCGGATACCGCGTCACCTATGTCGGCGCGATCACACTGCTCATGGTGGGCGCCCTCCTGGGCGGCGTCGCGCAACACTTTCCGCTGGTGCTGGCCTCGCGCGTGGCCGAAGGCGTTGCGGCAGGCATCATCCAGCCGATTCCGGCGGTCATCATCCTGCACGCCTTCCAGCCCCACGAGCAAGGGCGCGCGGGCGGCCTCTTCGGAATGGGCGTCGTGCTGGCGCCCGCCATCGCGCCCGCGCTGGGCGGCGTGCTCACCGATCTGCTGGGCTGGCGCAGCACTTTCTTCATGGTGGTGCCCGTCACGCTGGTGGCGCTATGGCTGGGCGTCAAGTTCGTGCCGCACTCATCGCCCGGCGGCGCGTCGGTGGGCGAGAACAGCGCCGGGCTGGACTGGCTCGGCCTCGCGCTCGGCGCAGGCGGCACGCTGTGCCTGCTCAACGGCATGGCGCAGTTGCATGGCGATTCGCGCGGCCCGGCCTATGCGCTGCTGGTGCTCGCCGCGCTGCTGCTGGCAGGCTTCATCCTCTGGCAGAAGGCGCTGCTTGCGCGTGCAAAGAAACCGCTCATGGACCTGCGCCTGTTCAGTTGCCGCCCGTTCGTGATGGGCTGCATCGTCTCGGCCGTCTATGGCACGGCCATGTTCGGCTCGACCTACCTGCTGCCGCTGTTCATGCAAATGGGCATAGGACTGTCGGCCAGCTATGCCGGCAACCTGCTGCTGCCCGCCGGGCTGGTGCTCGCGCTGACCTTTCCGCTGGTGGGACGGCTGGCCGACAGGCAGCCCACGCACTGGCTCGTGAGCATCGGACTCGGGCTTTTGGCGCTCTCGTTCGCGCTGATGATCCTGGTGGGCAACTCCACGGCGCTGTGGCTGCTCGCGGCCTTCATCATCGTCGGGCGGATCGGGCTCGGCTTCATCCTGCCCAGCCTGAACCTCGGCGCCATGCGTCCGCTGGAGAAAACACTGATCGCGCAGGGCGCGGGCACCATCAGCTTCATCCGCATGCTGGGCGGCGCCGCCGGAGTGAGCCTGTGCGGTATCGTGCTGCAGTGGCGCATGGCCGTGCATGCCGCGGACACCACGCTGCCCACGGAAGCCGGACGGCTCGCCGCCTTTCACGAATGCTTCGTTCTGCTGACCGCGCTCTGCCTGATCGCGCTGGCCGCCGCCACCCAGTTGCGCGCGCCCGCCAAGGCTGCCAAGGCCGGATGACCCCCGCCCGCATCGTTTTGTACTAACCTATGGCGGTATCCGGGCGGCGCACCCCGCGCCGCCCCACGAACAGCGAAAGCATTCATTGCATGTGCCAGCTTTTAGGAATGAACTGCAACACCCCGACTGACGTGCGCTTCAGCTTCTCGGGCTTCACCCAGCGCGCGGGCAAGACAGGCGATCACACGGACGGCTGGGGCATCGCATTCTTCGAAGACAAGGGACTGCGCCACTTCGTCGACCACGAGCGCGCGATCGACTCACCCGTCGCCAAGCTCATCCGCGAATACCCGATCCGCAGCCAGAACGTGATCGCCCACATCCGCAAGGCCACGCAAGGCGTGGTCAGCCTGCAGAACTGCCACCCGTTCGTGCGCGAACTCTGGGGACACTACTGGGTGTTCGCGCACAACGGCGACCTCAAGAACTTCAGCCCCAACCTGCACCGCCATTTCCAGCCCGTGGGCAGCACCGACAGCGAACAGGCATTCTGCTGGCTCATGCAGGAACTGTCCAAATCGCACGCCCGCATGCCCAGCATCGAAGAGCTCACCATCACCCTGCGCGAGCTTGCCCCCGGCATCGCCCGGCACGGCACCTTCAACTTCCTGCTCTCCAACGGACAGGCCCTGTGGGCTCACGCATCGACCCACCTCTACTACATCGAGCGCAAGCACCCCTTCATGCAGGCGCAACTTTGCGACGAAGACCTCAAGGTCAATTTCGCATCCGAGACCACGCCCAACGACAAGGTAGCCGTCGTCGTGACCGCGCCGCTCACGTCCGACGAAGAATGGACCCCCTTCCAAAGCGGCGAACTCAAGGTATTCGTGAACGGTCAAGCGCGCTGACTCCGCGAAGAACACATCGATCTATATCGATGTGATCATCCGTGCTTGCGCTTGTTACAACATGCGCCTATCCTTGCCGCGGGCCAGGTGAACTGGCCCGCAACGAAAAGGAGTCTGGTCTTGCATTCCCTCGGACCGCGCGTGCGCTTTGCCGCGCCGCTCATCGCGCTTCACTGGGTTACGCTGATCCTCATCGCATGCGTGTATGCGCTCATGGAGTTCCGGAGCATCTTCCCCAAAGGCTCCCCCAACTACCTGCTCATGCGCAACTGGCACTACGCGCTCGGCATCAGTATCTGGCTGATGACCTTCGCGCGGCTGGGAATCCGCATCGCCACCGGCAGGCCGGCCATCACACCCCGCCCTCCCTCCTGGCAGGAACGCGCCGCCTGGGTGGTGGAAGTGCTGCTCTACGTCCTCTTGCTGAGCGTGCCGCTGCTCGGCTGGCTGATGATGAACGCCGGCGACCGCCAGCCCTGGTTCTTCGGCCTGCAACTACCCACGCTCATGCAGGCCAACAGCGAACTCAGGCCCCAGTTCAAACAATGGCACATCTGGATCGCCGACGTCGGCTACGCACTCATCGCCCTGCATGCCGCAGCGGCGCTCTGGCACCACTTCGTGCAACGCGACGACACCATCAAGCGCATGATGTTCTCCAGACGACGGCCATCCCGCTGGCTCTGAGTAACCCCATGCAGCCAAAGCCGGACACGATTACACGGGCATTAAGAGCTGCTAACACGACCCAGCAAACCGAAGGTTTGCGATCGAGACGAGG
>NZ_JBEBOW010000055.1:0-22088 GCF_040396215.1 Diaphorobacter ruginosibacter
CTTGCTGCGGTCCTCGCCGATCACGGGCAGGGCCAGTTCGGTGAACTTGCCGTTCAGTTCCCCATCGGTCAGCGGCATGTCCGGATCGCCCTTGCGGGTGGGCTGCAGCATCGAATATTCCTTGCCGTCGCGCAGGCGGATGGTGACCTGCGCCGAGCGCTGGCCGGGGAATTTCGCGTCCAGGGCCGGCTCGACCTGCAGTTGCACGCGCGCCATGAGCTCCCGCAGCGCGGGCGACGTCAGGCGCTCCTGCTCGAACGCCGCCAGCCGCACGCTGCCGTGCATGAGCGCGGTGGCCACGACGAAGGGAATGCTGAAGCGCGCTTCCGGCGCCGTCGTCGGGTTCGCGTTGCCCGCAACGGCGATGGCGGGGGAGTAGGTGGCGACGATGATCCGCTCGATGTCCCGGGCGCTGAATCCGTGCTGCTGCTGCAAGGCGAGCGCGCCGTCGATGGGCGCGAACGTGTGGCCGCAGCAGGCGTGGTTCTTGAACGTCATCGCGTTGATGTTGAAGCGCGCGCCGAGATCATCGAAGGCATGTGTCCAGTCCGGGCCGTCGCTCATGGCCCGGCCGAGGCCTACCTCGCCCTCGAACACGTCGAGCGAGGAGATCACGCCCTGCCGGGCCAGCAGCGCGGCGGTGACACCGGCTTCCGCCGCGCGGCCGGAGTGCAGGGGCTTGGCGAGCGAGTCCATCTTGAAAGCCTGCTGCAGGCCGGCCGCGAACGTGGCCGACAGCGCGATGGCGTTGGCGGTCTGCGCGGCGTTCAAACCCAGCAGATAGGCTGCGGCGGTGGCTGCGCCGAAAGTGCCGACGGTGCCGGTGTTGTGCCAGTGCCGGTAGTGCGTGCGTCCCATGGTGCGGCCGATGCGGGTGGAGGTCTCGTAGCCGGCGATGGAGGCTTTCAGGAACTCCATGCCGCTCGCATCCAGCGACTGGGCGACGGCCATGGCGGCGGAGAAGGTGGGCGCGCCGGGGTGGTAGATGGCCTCGCGGAAGATGTCGTCCACTTCGGCGGTGTGCGATGCCGTGCCGTTGATGAGCGCCGCTGCGCGGGTGGATGCATGCCGGCCAAGCGCCAGGCGGGCCTTGCCCTGGTCGAGCTCCAGCTCCAGGCCTTTTTCCACCATCGGCGTGGGCGCCATCGGGTAGCCCGCGAGCAGCGCACCGTACCAGTCGACCAGAGCGCGCTTGGCGTGATGGAGGACGTCGGCGTCCGGCGCGGCTTCGTGGAATCGGGCGGTGAACTGCCCCAGTTTTTCACTTGCAAACATGGCGATGGTGCTCCGGGAGGATGTGAGAGTTTTTGTCTCTGCAGGTTTGGACGATGGGCCGATCATCAATGCAAACGCCCGTGCGCGGGAGGACGAAGTGTCTGCAAGACATTCTTTTCCATCATGTCTGGAGGTAAAACCGGAAGAACTGGAAAGCCTGTTGCCACTGCATCATTCGCCCATTGAACAACAACGGATCAGGGTCACTCCATCATGGACTTCACTCTCTCTCAGGAACACCAGGAATTTGCGGACAGCGTGGCGCGCTTTGCCAAGGACAAGCTGGCGCCCGGCGCGCTGGAGCGCGCGCACTCGCCGCACTACCCCTGGGAAACCGCCCGCATGCTGTCCGAGCAGGGGCTGCTGGGCATCACCTTCCCGGAGGAGGATGGCGGACAGGGCGGCACGCTGATGCACGCCGTGCTGGCGATCCAGCAGGTGGCGCTGTACTGCCCCAAGAGCGCGGACATCGTGCAGGCCGGCAACTTCGGCCCGATCCGCACCTTCGTCGAATATGCGTCGCCCGAGCAGAAGGCGCGCTTTCTGCCCGATCTGCTGGCTGGAAAAAAACTCATCTCTTTGGGCATGACGGAGCCGGACGCGGGCTCCGCCGTCACCGAACTCAAGACCAGCGCCACGCCTGACGGCGATGACTTCATCATCAACGGCAGCAAGGTATTCTCGACGCACAGCCCGGAAGCCGAGCTGTTCCTGATCTACGTGCGCTTCGGTCCCGGCGTGGGCGGTATCGGCTCCGTGCTGATCGAGAAGGGCACGCCCGGTTTCGTGGTGGGCCAGCCTTCGAGCTTCATGAACGGCGAGCAATGGTCGCAGCTGTATTTCGAGAACTGCCGTATTCCCAAGGAAAATGTGCTCCTGGGCGCGGGCGGCTTCAAGAAGCAGATTTCGGGCTTCAACGTGGAGCGCCTGGGCAATTCGTCGCGCGCTCTGGCGCTGGGCCGCTATGCTTTCAACCAGGCGCGTGAACATGCGCTCACCCGCAAGCAGTTTGGCCGCGAGCTGTGCGAATTCCAGGGCCTGCAATGGAAGTTCGCCGACATGTGGATGAAGCTGGAGCAGGCGCAACTGCTGCTCTACAAGGCCGCGCTCGAAGGCGAACACGGCCTGCCAAGCGCGCAGAGCACCGCGATGGCCAAGCTGGCCTGCAACATGGCGGGCTGGGAGTGCTCCAACGAGGCGCTCCAGGTCATGGGCGGCATGGGCTTCAGCCAGGAGGCGCTGATCGAGTACTGCGTGCGCCGCACGCGCGGCTGGATGATCGCCGGCGGGTCCATCGAGATCTTGAAGAACCGCATTGCGGAAGGCGTGTTCGAGCGCACGTTCCCGCAGCGTGCCCCCAAGGCGGCCTGATCGGGGCGCTTTCACGGACCGATCGCAATCCGGCCACTCACAGGCCATCCAGTCCGGCCATGCGTGCCGGACTCCAACGGAATTCATCCTCTTTCAAGGAGACACAACATGCAACGAAGAATCATCAATCTCGCCATCGCGGCGCTGGGCGCGCTGGCATTTTCGGGCGCCAATGCCGCGGGCGCCGACACCTATCCGGGCAGGACGGTGAAGATCATCGTCGGCTTTCAGGCCGGAGGTCCGACCGACGTGACGGCCCGCCTCGTGGCGCGCGCGCTTTCCGATGAGCTGAAGACGCCGTTCATCGTGGAAAACAAGCCGGGCGCGACCAGCAACATCGCCTCCGAGATGGTGGCCTCGGCCCCGCCCGATGGCTACACCTTGCTGGTGGCGGCCTCGCCGCTGACGATGAACAAGTACGTGTATCCGCAGCAGAGGTTCGATCCGCTCAAGAGCTTCGAGCCGATTTCCAAGATTTCTTCCGCGCCCGGCGTGCTGGCCGTGAGCCCCAAGCTGCCGGTCAAGACATACCAGGAGTTCGAAGCGCTGGCCAAGAAGAAGCCGGACGGCCTGTCCTACGGCAGCACGGGCCAGGGCGGCACCCAGCACATGGCGATGCTGCGCCTGGAGCAGCTGACCGGCATGAAGATGGTGCACGTGCCCTATGGCGGCACGACCGGCGTGATCAACGACCTGATGGCCAGCGTCATCGACGTGGCGTTCATGACCTCCACCGGCGCGATGCCGAACCTGGAGGCGGGCAAGGTGCGTCCGCTGGCGATCGCCGGCCCGCAGCGTCTGCCGGGCCTGCCCGACGTGCCCACTTTCAAGGAGCTGGGCATTCCGGACATGAAGTCGGAATCGTGGAACGCGCTGCTGGCACCCGCCGGAACGCCCCAGCCGATCATCGACAAGCTCGCCGCGGTGGTGGCCAAGGCTGTCAAGAGCAAGGCATTTCATGATGCGCTGGTTCCCCAGGGCTCGATCCTGATCGGAAATTCACCAAAGGAATTCAAGGCCGAGCTGAATGAGGAAGTGGCATTCTGGGCCGACCAGTTCAAAAAAGCCAATATCGGGAACTGATGCCAATGTCGAGTCCAAACTCCGCAAACTCCAGCCTGTGCAATGCGCTGCTCTATCCACGCAGCGTGGCGCTGGTCGGCGCATCCGACGACGTCAGGAAAACGGGCGGCCGCCCACAGCAGTTCCTGCGCCGCGCGGGATTCACCGGCAAGGTCTATCCCATCAACCCCAATCGCGCGCAAGTGCAGGGTGAGCAGGCCTGGGCCTCGCTGGCCGCATTGCCCGAGGTGCCCGATCACGTCTTCGTGCTTTCGCCCACCGACACGGTGGTGGACACCGTCCGCGAGTGCGCGCGCCTGGGCGTCAAGCTGGTGACGATCCTGGCCAGCGGCTTTTCCGAGACCGGTCCCGAAGGCGCGCAGCGCGAGCAAGAGCTGCGCCAGATCGCCAGGGAAACGGGAATCCGCCTGCTGGGCCCGAGCAGCCTGGGCGTGGTCAACCCTTCGAACGGCCTGATGCTGACGGCCAACGCGGCATTCGCCGAGCCGGACATGCCCAAGGGCAATGTCTTCGTCGCATCGCACAGCGGCAGCATGATCGGCGCGCTGGTCTCGCGCGGCAAGGCGCGCGGCGTGGGCTTTGCCGGGCTGGTGTCCGTGGGCAGCGAGGTCGATCTGAGCGTGGGCGAAATCTGCATGTCCACCCTTGACGATCCGCAGATCGAAGGCTATGTGCTGTTCCTGGAAAGCCTGCATCACGGCGACAGGCTCAAGGCCTTTGCGCGCGAGGCGGCCAGGCGCGGCAAGCCGGTCGTGGCATACAAGCTCGGCCGTTCGAGCGCGGCGGCGGAGATGTCGGCAACGCACACAGGCGCGCTGGCCGGCGAGGACGATATCGCCGATGCCCTCCTGAAGGACCTGGGCGTGGTGCGCGTGGAAATGCTGGAAACGCTGTTCGAGGTGATGCCGCTGGCCAAAAAACTGACGGTGGCGCGCCGCGCATCCAGGCGCGTGGGCATCGTCACCACCACCGGCGGCGGCGCGGCCATGGTAGTGGACCAGCTTGGTATCCGTGACGTGACCGTGCAGGCCGTCTCGCCCGAGACGCTTGCCAAGCTGCAGGCCGCGAACATTCCCGGAACGGCGGGGCGCGTGCTCGACCTGACGCTCGCGGGCACCAAGTACGAGGTGATGAAAAAGGCGCTCGACATCCTGCTGGACGCGCCGGAGTTCGACCTCGTCGTCGCGGTGGTCGGTTCGTCGGCGCGTTTCAATCCGGATCTGGCCGTCAAGCCCATCATGGACAGCGCCGGCCATGCCAAGCCGCTGGCCGCCATGCTGGTGCCCGATGCGCCCGATGCGCTGGCGCAGCTCACCGAGGCCAGGATTCCGTGCTTTCGCACGCCCGAAGCCTGCGCCGATGCGATCGCGGCGGTGTTCGCGCGCCGGGAGCCGGGGCAGGAGGCGACTGCCGGACAGGTCGCGAACGCGCGCTCGCTCAAGGAATCCGACGCCTACGCGCTGCTCGATCAGTTGAACGTGCCGCATGCGCCGGCCGCCACGTTCCCGCTGGATGCGCCGCCGGCAGAGCTGCCGTTCGCCTTCCCGGTGGTCGCCAAGGTGTGCTCCGCGCAGATCCAGCACAAGACCGAAGTGGGCGGCGTGGCGCTGGGCATCCAGGATGCGCAGCAACTGGCCAAGGCCTTCGGCACGCTCGGGCAGAACCTGGCCGAGCGCGCGCCTGGAGTCGCCTGCGACGAGGTGCTGGTGCAGCCCATGCGCAAGGGCCTGACCGAAGTGCTGGTGGGCTATCGCGTGGATGTGGACGCCGGGCCGATCATCATGCTGGCCGCCGGAGGCATCTGGGCCGAGGTGATGAAGGACCGCAGCATCCGCCTTGCTCCGGTGAGCGTGGAGGTGGCCCGCGAGATGATCGGCGAGGTGCGCATGCTGCAGACCGTGGCAGGGCTGCGCGGCACCCAGAAGGGCGACCTGGAGGCGCTCGCGCAGACCATCGCCAATCTGTCGAACCTGGCGATGCGCCCCGATCTCAAGGTGAGCGAGGCCGAAGTGAATCCGCTGATGGTCATGCCCGAAGGCGAGGGCGTGCTGGCGGTGGACGCATTGATTCTTCAGGCCTGATGGCGAAGGCGAACGCATGACGAGCGAAGTGCAGGCAGTCCCTGACCTGGTGCAAGAGCAGCTTGAGCGCTCACGCGAACGCGTGACCCGCCACGCGGGCCGCGCCATCCACTGGCGTGAATGGCAGGGCGAAAGCGGCAAGTGCGTTCCCCTGGTGGCGCTGCACGGCGGCCACGGTTCGTGGCTGCACTGGCTTCGCAATGTCGATGCGCTCGGCCAGTCCTACCGCGTGCTCCTGCCGGACATGCCGGGTTTTGGCGCGTCGGACGATTTCGACGAGCTGCCCCAGCGCGATCCGGCGCGCCTGGACCTGCTGGTGCAGGGGCTGTGCCTGGGCATCGGGGAGCTGCTGGGCGACGAACCGTTTCACCTGATCGGCTTTTCGTTCGGCGGGCTGATCGCGGGCCTGGTCGCGCAGCGCATGCCGCGGATCCGCACGCTCACCCTGCTGGGCAGCGCGGGGCATGGATTTCGCCGCGCCAGCGAGGTGCCCATGCGCAACTGGCGCGAGTTCGAGGGCAAGGAGCGCGAGGCCGTGCTGCGCGAGAACCTCGAGGCCTTCATGCTCGCCAACCCCGCGGATGAAACCGCGTGCTGGATTCATGCGCAGTCCTGTGCGCTCACGCGCTTTTACAGCAAGAGCTATTCGCGCAAGGCCTTGCTGGACGATGCGCTTGCGGGCGTGAGCGCTCCGGTCTTCATGCTGTGGGGCGAGAACGACGTGACCGCCGAGCCGGTGAAAGCGGCTGAATACCTGGCGCAGAACCGGCCCGAGCGCGAATGGATGATCGTCCCGAGCGCGGGCCATTGGGTTCAGTACGACGCGGCTCCCACCGTCAACGTACTGCTTGTTTACTGGCTTTCGCAGCATTGAAAATCTGACGGGAGCCGCGGCAGTGGGCTCCTACAATCGGCACATGTCCAAAAAGCTCCCTCCGCTCAATCCGTTGAAGGTGTTTGATGCCGTGGTGCGCAGCCAAAACCTCACCAAGGCAGCGCAGGAACTGCACATCAGCCAATCGGCCGTCAGCAAGCAGCTCAACGTGCTGCAGACCTATCTGGGCATAGAGCTTTTTCGCCGCGAGCGCCACGGCATCAGCCTCACACAGGCGGGCATGCAGTATGGAGAGGAAATCGCGCCGGCGTTCGAGGCCATCTCCAAGGCCACCTCCAGCATCATGCGAAGCGGCTCGGACAACACGCTGCGCATCCAGACCTACACCACTTTCGCGGCCAAGTGGCTGATCCCGCGGCTTGCCGATTTCCACGCGCGCCACAAGGACGTTTCCGTGGTCATCACCAACTCGGTCAAGCCGGTGGATTTCGACCGAGACAACGTGGACCTGGCGATCCAGATGGGTAACGGCGCGTGGCAGGCGCAGGATGCGGATTTCCTGTTCGAGGACATCATCGAGCCGGTCTGCAGCCCTGACTTTTTCAAGAAGCATGCGCCCGACGCCGCCTATCCCCGCGCGCTGCTGAGGACCTGTCTGCTCGTGTCGCACTACCGCCAGGACGACTGGCCCACCTGGGCACGCCTGTGCCGCTACGACGAAGATGTTGCGGCCACCGAGCGCATGCGTTTCAGCACCTCGGTGCTGACCTGGCAGGCGGCGGTCGAAGGGCTCGGCATCGCCATCGGGCAGACCTCGCTGCTCGCGGACGACCTGAAGGCTCAGCGGCTCGTGCGGCCGTTCAACCTGCCGGTGCGCACCGGCGCTTCGTACTACCTGGTGCGGCCGCAACTGCAGCGGCATGCGCGCAAGGTGGTGCTGTTCCGGGACTGGATCAAGGAGCAGATCGCCAGCACGGTGCCCGCCCCCGCGCTTCAGGCGATGCGGTAGATGTGGGCGCCCGGCAGGTCCAGCCGCTCGAATTTCACGCAGACTTCGGGGTCATGTCCGGGAATGATGTTGTCCTCGCCGTCGGCCAGTTGCCTGATGCGCGCGTAGCCTTCCATCATGTCGCTCTTGCTGAAGATGGCGGGAAAGGGATTTTGGCGCCGCAGATTTTCGTAATAGTGCGCGGCGTCCGACGCCAGCACGACCCAGCCCCTGGCGGTGCGCACGCGCACGATCTGCAGGCCGTCGGTGTGGCCGCCCACGCGGTGGAATTCGATGCCCGGCGCGAACGGATGCATCCCGTCGATCAGCCGCACTTCGCCGTCATAGATGCGCTTGAGCACCACTGAAACATCGTCCAGCGCGAAGAAGTGGCTCTGCTTCCTGTCGCACATGCATTTGCCGGTGGCGTAGGCGATCTCGCGCTCCTGCAGCCATACCGTGGCGCCGGGAAACTGATTCACGTTTCCCGCGTGGTCGTAGTGCAGGTGCGTGATGGCGACGTCGCTGATGGCGTCGGCGGAAACTCCGAGCGATAGCAGGGCCTGAACGGGCTCCTGCAGAAACGCGCGATTGCGGGCGAGGGCGGACACGCGGCTGAAGCCTGTGTCCACCAGCAGCGAAGCGCCGTTGCCGCGAACGAGCCATATGAAGAAATCCAGCGCCATGGGCGCATCGGGATCGCCCTCCACCGGGTCCAGAAAATTGCTTTGCCGGGCGCGGTTCACCGTGGCGTACTTGATGGCGTACACCTCGTGAACCCCGTCCGCGCCGATGCCGCGCTGCTGCGTCATGGCGCTTATTTCTTCACGAGAGGGCACTTGCTCTGCGCCAGGCTTTCGAAGGCTTCGCTGCCGGGTACCGTTTCCTCGATGCTGTAGTAGTCCCAGGGCTTCTTCGATTCGGCGGGCGTCTTCACCTTCACCAGATACATGTCGTGGACCATCTTGCCGTCATCGCGCAGCTTGCCGTTCTTGGCGAACGCGTCGTTGATGTTCATGGTCTTCATGGCCTTGATGACCTCCGCGACGTTGTCGGTTCCCGCCTGCTCGATCGCCTTCAGATAGGTGCGGATAGCCGAGTATTGTCCGGCCTGAAGCGCCGTGGGCATCTTCTTCATCTTCTTGAAGAACTTGTCGGCGAACTTGCGGGATTCGTCATCGTGGTCCCAGTAGAACGTCTCGGCGAACATCATCCCGCCGGCGTTCTTCAGGCCCAGTCCGTGCACGTCCATGATGCTCATGAGCATGGCGACGCTGGCCTGGCCGCTGGCCCCGAGGCCGAACTCGCGGCCCTGCTTGATCGCGTTCTGCAGGTCCAGCCCCGCGGTGGCGATGGCCACCGCGTTGGCCTTGCTGGCGTTGGCCTTGACGATGTAGGAGGCAAAGTCGTTGCCGGGGAAGGGATAGCGCGAGGAGCCGACCACCTTGCCGCCGGCTTCTTCGATGAATTTCCTGCCGTCGTTTTCGAGCGAATGGCCGAATGCGTAATCGGCGGTCACGAAGTACCAGGTCTTGAAGCCCTTCTTGACCAGCGATTTCGTGCCGACATTGGCAAGCGCGTAGGAGTCATACACCCAGTGCACGTTGTTGGGCGTGCAGTCTTCGTTGCTGATGCGCTGTGCTCCCGCGCCGGTCACGATGGACATGCGGCCCTTTTCCTGCGCGATCTTCATGGACGCCAGCGCCACGGCGCTGTTGCCCAGCTCGGTCACGGCATCGACCTTGTCGCGGTCGAACCATTCGCGCGTCTTGGTGGATGCGATGTCGGCCTTGTTCTGGTGGTCGGCGCTGATGATCTCGATGGGCACGCCCAGCACCTTGCCGCCGAACTCTTCCACCGCGATCTCGGTCGCGGCGATGGAGCCCTTGCCCACGTTGTCCATGAACGGCCCGTTGATGTCGGTGAGCACGCCGATCTTCACCACGCCATCGGACATCTTCGCGCCGGTGTTTTGCGCTTGCGCGGCCCCGAACAGGAAGGTGATGGCCGACAGTACGGCCGCGGACTTGAGCTTGAGTTTCATGATTGTCTCCTTGATGGGTCTGTCTTGTTCGTGTCGCCTTGCCGCCTACGCGAGGATCTGCTCGAGAACGGGCATGAGGTGGCGGATGAACTCATCGGGCGCCTCGCTCATCGGGAAATGTCCCAGTCCCGGCATGATGTTCAGCCGGGCGCCCTGGATGTGCTCGGCCAGCGCGCGGGAGTCGTCGGGCGTGCAGGAATAGTCGAATTCGCCGGTGAGCAGATGAAGCGGGCATTTGCCCGTATCGATCCGGCCGACGAGCTCGCGCAGGTCGCCTTCGGACTTGTAGAAATGCAGGTCGCCCTTGAACACGCCCGGGCCGCCCTGCATGTAGTGCCAGAGCGTTTCCCAGCGGTCGCCGGAGCCGGCATGCGGGCCGATCAGGCCGGAGACGATGCCCGCGCAGACCTCGCCGCCGTGCACGTCCGGACGATGCAGCCATTCGAGGTTGTAGTAGGGCGCCACGTGCGCGCCGGACTGCAGCCCGATCAGCGCCTTGAATTTCTCGGGATGCCGGAGTGCGAGATGCAGCACCACGCGCCCGCCGATGGAGCAGCCCATGGCGACCGGGTTGCGGATCTCGAGCGCGTCCATCACCGCGATGATGGAGTCCACGTACAGCTGCGAGGTAAGCCTGTATTCGTACTGTTCCCAGCCTTCGGGCGGCGAGGACTTTCCGTGATAGGGCAGGTCAAAGCAGATCACCTGAAAGCGATCGGTGATCTGCGTGCAGTTCATGATCCCTCGGTACTGGCGCGAATCGCTTCCCGCCGTGTGCAGGCACAGCAGCGGCTGGCCTTGTCCCGCAGTTTCGAAATAGACGCGATGGCGCTTTCCCTGGATGTCCAGGTGAACGTAGCCGCCGCTGGTTGCCTCGATATGCGCGTGGGTCATTGCACGGTTCCTCCCAGCGATTTGATCAGCTCCTTGAAGTACAGGAGATTGCTCATGAACGGGTGCTGGTCGCCTTCGAGCCGAAGGTGCTTGAACTTGATCATCGCCATCAGGTCATGGAAGCCCGGCGTGGGGCTGCTGGCGTAGTACTTGTTCCATGAGTGCGCGTCCGCGCTCAGCCGGAACGTCCAGCACGGCATCACGAAGGGGCCGCTCTGGATGCTTTCGATCGCGCCTTCGTGGATGCGGATGAGGAATTCCCGGTCACCGTTCTGAAGCATGAACGTCACGCTCAGAAAGCGTCCGCGGTGGACCAGCCAGTTGTCGAGTGCCGGTGCTGCGTTCATGGCTGCTGCTCCCCGCCAGCGATGACGCGATACATCACCGGGTAATAGTTGTCGGCGAAGCCCGCATCCACGGATTTCTGCAACTGTTGCGCGGTCAGCCTGCTGATCGCGTTGTCCATGTGGATCGTCTCGGAGAGCTCCAGCGCCAGCTTCAGATCCTTGAGGGCGTAGGCGGTGGAGAACATCTTTTGCGGAAACACGTCCTTGGCCAGATAGTTGGCTCCGGTGAGCTTGAGCGCGAACGAGGCCGCCGAGCCCAGGCTCAGGGCGTTGGCAAGCAGGTCCTTGGACACGCCGGATTTCTCGGCCATCGCAAACGCCTGCGCAAGCGTGTGCACGGTGTTCAGCAGCACCATGTTGTTCATGATCTTGACGACCTGTCCCGCGCCGGTGGGGCCGCACAGCAGCACGTCGGAGCCCATGCAGTCGAGATACGGCCTGACTGCGTTGAACTGCGCCTGGTCCGCGCCGACGGTGATCAGCAGGGTGCCGTTGTTGGCGGCTTCACGGCTGCGCGCGACGGGCGCGTCCACCAGTTCGATGCCGGCCTTGCCCAGAGTCCGCGCGAGCTGGCGGGTGCGCTCGACGTCGCTGGTGCTCATGTCCACGATGGTCTTGAGCGCCCGGGCGTGGGCGGCCAGCCCGCCGGGGCCCGTGCACACTGCCTCCACATGCTGGATGGCCGGCAGCGAGAGAAACACGATGCTGGCCGTTTCCGCGATCTGCTGGATGCTGCTGGCGACCACGCCGTCGGCCGCGAGCGCGTGTACGTTGTCCATGTTCAGGTCGGCAGCCAGGACGATGCAGCCGGACTTGCGCGCAAGATTCCCGCACATGCCCATGCCCATCACGCCGACGCCGATGAAGCCGATGACGGGTTTGCTCATTCCAGTCCTCCCTGGCGCACGCACTTGACCTTGAGGAACTCGCGCAGGCCTTCGATGCCGCCCTCCGATCCCAGGCCGCTGTCCTTGTAGCCGCCAAACGGCGTCTCGGGCAGCGAAGCCTGCAGCTCGTTGATGCAGACGACGCCGCTTTCTATCTCGTTGGAAAACCGGTGCGCCAGCCGCATGTCGTTGGTGAAGGCGTAGGCTGCCAGCCCGAAGGGCAGGCTGTTGGCTTGCCGCAGCGCCTCGTCCGCATCCTTTACCGGAATCAGCAGCGCGAGCGGCCCGAACGGCTCGATGCGCGCGGCGTCCGCCTTCGCGTCTGAAATGGCGAGAACGGTGGGCTCGTAGAAAAAGCCGGGCTTGTCGATGGCCTTGCCGCCCGTGAGCAACCTGGCTCCGGACTCCACCGCATTGAGCACCAACTGGTGGATGGCGCTGCGCCGGCGCGGGTTCTTGAGCGGTCCCATCTGGGCCTGCGCGTCGAACGGGTCGAGCACGCGCAGCTTCTTCGCGTGTTCGACGAACTTATCGCAGAATGCGTCGTAGATGCTTTCGTGGATCAGAAAGCGCGTTGGCGACGTGCAGACCTGCCCCGCGTTGCGGTATTTGGTCGCCACGGTGCTGGCGGCGACCTTGTCGATGTCCACGTCGCTCCAGACGATCACCGGCGCATGGCCGCCCAGCTCCAGCGTCGCCTTTTTCATGTGCGCGGCGGCCTTGGCTCCGAGCTGCTTGCCCACATCGGTGCCGCCGGTGAAGGTGATCATGGCGACGTCGGGGGCGCTGCATAGCTGATCCGCGATCTGCGCGGGCTGGCCGAACACCATGTTCACCAGTCCCGCGGGCGTGCCGGCGCGGGCGCAGGCCTGGGCGATCAGCAGGGCCACGCCCGCCGTTTCTTCGGAAGGCTTGATCACGACGGAGCAGCCCGCGGCCAGCGCGGCGCTGATCTTGCGGGACGGCGTGATGGCGGGCGCATTCCAGCCCGCGAAGGCGCCGACGACGCCGCGCGGCTCGAGCTGCGCGGTCTGCCGGATGCCCACGGAGCGCGCGGGAATCACGCGGCCGTAGAGCCGGCGGGCCTCTTCAGCAGCCCATTCGAACATCTCGGCGGCCACGTCGACTTCCTTTTGCGCCTCGGCATAAGGCTTGCCCAGCTCGCTGGCGATCTGGTGCGCGAGCCTGTCGCGGTCCGCGCGCATCTCATCGGCGATCCTGCGCAGAAGCTCGGAGCGCTGCGTTGCTCCGCTTCTCTTCCACTGGCCGAAAGCGGCCTTGGCGCATTCGATGGCGCGCGCCACGTCGTCGCCCGAGGCCATGGCGTAGTGGCCGATGGCTTCGCCGGTCGAAGGCGAAATCACTTCGAACATTTCGGAAGACGAGCCCGTACAGAACTCGCCGTTGATGAACTGCGAATACTTCATGTCCATGTTCCTGGATGGCTCATTCGAGCACGATGTTGGATTTCTTTATCACGCCGGCCCAGTGCGCCGATTGGCTCTGGATGTATTCCTTGAACTGCGTGGGCGTGCCGGTGAATGGGTATTGGTCGAGGGTGAGCAGCTTGGCCTTCACCTCGGGGCTGGCCATGATGTCGTTGACCGCCGCATTCAGCTTGCCGACGATCTCCGCGGGCAGGCCCGCCGGCCCCATCAGGCCGTTCCAGGGTTCGGCGGCAAAGCCCGGCAGCCTGGCCTGGCCGATGACGAGCGTGTCCTTGGGGCCCTTGTCGGGGGATGAACTCGCCGAGGCTAGGATGCGCAGCTTTCCAGCCTGGACCTGGGGAATGGCGACGACGCCCGCGAGAAACGCGAAGTCCACGCGGCCCGCCACCAGATCGGTGATGGCGGCCGAGTCGCCCTTGTAGGGCACGTGGATGGCGTTGATGCCGGTTTCGCTCTTGAACCACTCGCCCGCCAGGTGATTGACCGCGCCGTTGCCAGCGGATGCGTAGGTCAACTGGTTGTCCTTGTCGCGGCCATAGGCCACGAGCTGGTCGTAGCTCGTGAACCTGGAGTGCTGGGGAACGGTCAGGTAGTACGGATAGCTTGCCACCAGCGCGATGGGCGAGAAGTCCTTGATGGAGTCGTACTGGACGCCTTTTTGCACGAAGGGAATGATGGACAGCGTGCTGCTGCTGCCGATCATCAGCGTATAGCCATCGGGGCTGGCCTTCTTCACCTGGTTGGCGGCCACCGCGCCGCTCGCGCCCGCCTTGTTGTCCACGATGAAGCTCTGGCCGAACTTTTGCGTGAGCTTTTCGGCCAGCAGGCGCGCGACGATGTCGGTGGGGCCGCCGGCGGAAAAGCCGACGTAGATGGTGACGGGCTTTTCCGGATAACCGGCAGCGCCCGCCGGTGCGGCCATGGCCAGAGCGCCGGCGCTCAGCATTGCCGAGGCCATGCGGATGGCGGTGCGTCGTGTGATAGTCATTTTGTCTCCTTGCTTTCCGTGTCTTGCGTGCTTCAGTTGCAGGTACCGGTGCGGCTTACAGGCGGATCCTGTCGATGCCATTGGCCTCTGCCCAGAAATCGGTGAGGCAGGACGTGTCCTGCCCGCTTTTACCCGCGGCGAGCGCCATGCGGAACACGTTCTTGGCCGTGTCGCAGACCGGCAGCGCGATCTGCGTGGCGGCGCCCGCGCTGGAAGCCAGCGAGATGTCCTTGTAGCCCAGCGCGAGGTCGAAGCCCGGCGTGAGATCGCCAGCGAGCACTTTCTTCGGCCATTTTTCCTTGAGTTGGCCGTTGCTTGCCGTGGTGTTGGTGAGCACGTCGAAGGTCTTCTGTATGTCCAGGCCGAGCGACTTGGCGAGCACCAGGGCTTCCGAATTGATCTGGCAGTAGCACAGCACCATCATGTTGTTGATGATCTTGGTGCGGGTGCCGCTTCCCGCGCCCCCGCAATGATGGATGGTGGTGCCCATCTTGTAGAGCACGGGCTCCACCGCCGGAAGCAGCGCTTCGTCGATGCCCAGCATGAACAGCGACTCGCCTCTGTCCGCGTGCATCGCCAGCCTGCCCACGGGCGCATCGCCGAACTGGAAGCCCGCCCCGGTGAACGCATCGTTCAGTTGATCGACCGTATCCACGTCCACGGTGCTCATGTCGATGTAGATGGCGCCAGGCTTGAGGTTATGGATCACGCCGCCTTCGGCCAGCGCCACATGCCTGACCTGCCTGGGGCCGGGAAGCATGGTGAAGACGATATCCGCGCCCTGGCAGGCATCCGCAATGCTGCAAGCGGCGCGCGCGCCTTCAGCCGCCAGTTCCCGGACGGGCCCGGTGTTGATGTCGAACACCGAGACGTTCAGCTTGTTCTTGAGAAGCGAGCGCGCAAGCGAAAAGCCCATGCGCCCCAGGCCGATGAATCCAATTTGCATGTTGTCCCCTTGTGATGCGCACCAATTTATCTATCTCGATGTGCACAGGGGAAGAGATTTCATCTTCGTGTCATGAGTTTTTTGCGTATCTTGCGGCGGGAGCCATGGAAAACTCCCTGCCGCGCGGCAGGGAGCAGGGCATTGGATGGGACATGGGTAAAACTGTCCGGAGGCGTGCACCGCGACTCCCGGGCGGGCGGCGCATCCGATGGCCTGTCGCTGCCCTATCGCTGCCCGAGGCTTCGGTCCGTGCGCCATTCCTGCGGAATGAATTCGTACAGCGGCGTCAGGTCGCGCACGAAGAGCAGGGGCGTGGGAGGGGCGGAGAAGCTCAGTATGGCGCCTTCCGCGGTCACGTCCATGCTGGCGAGCTGGCGCATCCAGGCGATGTTGACCGAGCCTCCGGGAGCCGGGCGGGAGTAGATGAGTTCCAGCATGCGGCGCGAGGCCTGATGGCCGGCCGCCGCCGCGAGCTGGTAGAGGCGGATGGCTTCGGTGTAGTTGGACGGAACGCCGTCGCCACGATGGTAGCGGCGGGCCTGGAGGTACCAGTTTTCCGCGCGGTCGCTTGCGGATTTTCCGGCGTCCGCCTGGTGGCTTTGTTCCATGCGCACGCGCAGCAGCCGGGCGTTGGATGCGGCGGCGGGCGAGCGATCGGATGCCTTGGTGAACTGTTGCAGGGCCAGGTCGTAATGCAATTCGGCGACGTTGTTCAGCCCCAGTTCATTGATGGCGGAAGTATTGCCTGCCTGCGCGGCCTGTCGCAGCAGTTGCATGTTCTGCGTGGAGAGATGGTTTGAGGTCTGGGGGCTGTTGGCGCCGGCCTGCACCGGAGCCATGCGCTGCTGTATTTCCCAGTCCAGGAACAGCGCCAGTCCAGGGTTGGCGGCCTTGAGCGACGCCAGATAGGGGCGCGCAGCGCGCGGCGTGGGCGGGCCGTTGCAGCCGTCGATCTCGCACCATGCGAGTCCGGCGTTTGCCAGGGGCTCGTTCAGTGTTCTGGCTCGTTCGAACCATTTTCTGGCCTGTGCGCGATCGACCTGGGTGTGTTCGCCATGCAGATACAGCAGGCCCAGCAGCCATGATGTGCGAGCGGCCAGGCGCTCGGCGGCGCTGCCGCGTTTGGCGTTGGCAAGCGCCGTGGCTTCGAGTTTGCGGATGCGCTCGGCGTCGGTGTCGTTTTCATCGGGCGGCATCAGCTTGGGGGCCGAGGCGCCGGGCTGTCCGGTGGGCTTGATTGCGGGAGGGGTGACCGATGCCCCGGCCGGCTGGATCGCCGTGGGCGAGGCGATGCCCGCAGGCTGGACCGCGGATGGCTGCACGCTGGAGGTGCCGGGCGACTGGATGGGTGAGCCGGGAATGGCGCGCACTGCTGCGTGGGAGAAGCGGACTGCGGCGACCAGCAGCACGGACGCGCACAGACAAAGAACCACATGGCCTGGATGCACGCCGATGCCTATGGAATCTTTGCGCATGGTGCTCCTCCTCGGGTGGCTCGGGATATTGTTGATCTGGTTGAAGGCCGGGACGCCCTGGAGAGGGCGCCCTCGGACCCGTTCAGACGTTTGGCGCGATTTTGGCGGCAGTCGGCTGCATTTGCGCGGGCTGCGCCTTCTTGGGAATCACGCGCCACTGTACTTCCGCGCGGGAGATGGGTTCTTCACCCAGCGCATGGTTGAAGGCATTCTCCACGTCCTCGATGGAGTGATAGCCTGGAATATTGACCACTCCCTCGCCTTGCAGCGGCGCGGGCAGCCTGGCCATGACGTCCTCGGCGGTGGCCAGGCAGGCCAGACGCTCGGTGCCGGGCTGGCTTGCATCCATGATGAAGGCCGGGTTGGGAACCAGCCAGTCAGGCAGGCGCAGCACCTGATTGGCCGGTTGCAGCGAATTGGGATTCACGTTGTTGGGCGTCAGGCGCATGACGTTGCCGACGGCGTCGCTGAAGTAGCAATAGACATGCGAGGCGCGCGAGACGGTGGCGGCTGCGAATACCTGCTCGCCCACTTCGAACACGGGCTTCTCGCCCGGCGGCAGGGGGTTCTTTATCTGCAGATCGATTTCGCGCTCGAGCGGCTCTTGCGACGTGAGCTGCAGCTGTTTCGCGCCCTTGACGGGCAGGTAGCCGGCATAGGCCTTGCCTTCGTCCGCGCCGCCGTTCGGGCCCGAGGGCGTCCAGCCGATCTGGCGCAGATGGCCCGAGTTGTCCAGTTGCACGAAGTGGTTGAGCGCGCGCTCGTAGGTGCGGAAGTCCATGACGCCGCTCGGAACCAGGCCGTTGTCGGTCTGAAAGCGCGCGAGCGCCTCGCGCAGTTCGCGCGAGTCCTTGTTGAGCACATCGATGCCGGGCGCGAGATAGCCCTGGGCGACCAGCGAGCTCTGGATCAGCCTGGCCTGCGCCACGCCGCCGCTGTCCGTATACCATTCGCGCATCTGGCGCTGGAAGTCGGGGTGCGTCTGGTCCAGCGTCAGGCATTGCCAGTAGGGCACGCGGGCCCATTTGCCGATCAGCTCGATGGTGGCCAGATCGACCAGGGTGCGCAGTGCGCCGCCCGCGCCTATCGCGTAGTCGCGGCCGACGTTGAAGGTCACGCCATAGGTGCCGATGCGGCCCGCGAGGTCCAGGCCCTGGCCAGCCCCGCCGATCACCACTTCATTGGCCGAGTCGAGTCCCGGGATCAGTGTGCGGGTGCGGAAATCCCCGATGTGCACTTCGAGTCCGATCACGGTGGCGCTGCGGCTGTTGCTTACCCCCAGGTCGATGCGCGGGCCCGAGAGCCCGGCGTCGTTGCGGTTGCTGATCACGCTTTGATCCACGAAAGCGATCGCCCCCGACATGTACAGCGCGGGGCGCTGAAGCTGCATCTGGTTGTTGTTGAGCAGGATGGTGGTGAGGTTCTGCACCGTGTCCTGCTGGACGATGTTCACCTCGTAGTCCACATAGCGGAAGGCATTGGAGCGCCGCGACATCTGCGACAGCGCCGTGATGATCATCTCCTTGATGCCCACGGGCACGCGGGTGGAGTAGTCGGTGAACTGCTTGCTGGTGATGAGCGTCGTCGGCAACTGGGCCGCGCGCAGCATTTCATCCATGCACATGAGCGAATCGGAGAAACTCGAGATCGACCTCACCGGGCGAACCACGGGTCGGTCCACGGTATAGGCCGCGTCGTAATAGGCGGCATCCTTGCGAGGATCCATCGGCGTCGTGCACGCGGCCAGGAACAGCGCGCTGGCCGCGCATCCCAGCCTGAGCCAGAGCCCTGCGGCCTTGCGGTGCAGAAGCGTCCCGCGAGAGTTTGAAGTACCAGCAGACATGGCATGCCTCCCTTGTTTTTGCTGCGGTGAGAGCGTGTTGCGTACGCGGAGCCGAATTGAAACCAAACGGGCTGGATCGTGCCTGCGGGCCGGGAGCGAGGCTTCAGCGATTTCCCCATGCCGGGGGCCCGGAAAAATACGCTGCGGCCTCTCTCGTCAGGTGCGCCCCGCCGCAGGCGGAGCTTCAAAAGCAGACGTTGACCAGATCGCCGCGCAATACGACGATCTGATCGCCGCTCTGGTTGATCTGCGCCGTGTTCGCGGAGGTTCCCGTGGATGCCGCCGTGTTGCTGGCGATGGACTGGGTGCAGGTGACCTTGCCGCTTTGCGTCTTCACGGTCTGGACCACGTCCTTCTCGGTGTAGATGCCGGACGTGTCGGCGGAAAAGGCCTTGGCCGTGTAGCGCGACAATTTGGCTTGCTGCCACGCCGGGATGCCGTTGTTGTACGTGATCTCGTTGGTTGTCTTGGTCTGGTTCAGCGGCAGCATCTGTACCTTGACCTCATGGTTGAGGATGATCGGGTCCTCGCCCGGGGCCTGGGCCAGGGCGCAGACCGGCGCGCTCAGGCAGATGGCCATTGCCATCAGCAAATGACCGTGGGAACGGTGGTTCATGATGCGGCCTCCTCATGCGTCGTTGAAAGGGGAAAGGACATCGGGCCGCCACGGCCCGATGTCATGCCGGCCGTCAGTGGCAGCGGCCGCCCGGGCAGGGGTCTTCCGCGCAGGCGTCGTTGGACGACACGTTCTGCACTGCGGTGGAAAGCGAACCCTTGGCCTGATTGATGTAGGACGAGCCACTGGTCAGGCTTACGTACTGAACGGACGAGGCGTTGGCGCCGACGCTGACCTTGCCGTAGTTCGAGGCAAGGTTCTGGATCGCCGTTGCACCGTTGCCGTCGGCCAGGTTGGTGGCCCAGCCGCCGTTGCCATATACCGTCTGCGTGGATGTGCCCTTGATCTCCACGCTGCCGTTGTTGCTTGCCAGGTTCTGGCGGGCAATGGAGTAGTCACCCTTGGCTTCGTTGGTGACCATGGCGTCCTTCAGGTCGGTGGTCTGGTAGGACTTGCCTGAACTCGTGATGTCCACGTCGGCGGAATTGCTCGACACGTTCTGCAGCGCCTTGTTGTTGTTGCCGGAGGTGTTCTTGACGGTGCTGTGATTGGTGTAGGTCTTTTGTTCGCTGGTGCCAGCGATGTTGATGGAGCCGGGCTTGACGGGACCGGCGGCGAATGCGGCGCTGGCAACCGCGGTCAGGGCGATAAAGGCGAGAGCTTTCATGACTGTTTCTCCTGTAACGTGTCAAGAAAACCGCGTACCCGGATGGGAGGTGGTTGCCCGGATACTGCGGCGGAATTGACAAACGCAGTTGTTGATCCCTCATGCATTTGTCTGGCACCAGTTTCCGTGGGTTGCCGCGTCCGGGAAATCGCCTGAAATGGGTAGCTTGAAATCCGGAATGATCCGCCTTGCGGGTCTCGTGCTGCCCTGTAAACAGGTGATTCCAGATGTTTTGTAAACAATCAATAACGGTTCGCAAAGAGCTAGTGTGCGTTTGTAAGAAAAGCAATTAACTGAATTCGGCGTGCAGGTTTCGATGAACACGCCCGCATGAGCCGGGATGCTTCCTGGATTCCGGTAATACCCTCGTTGCCATTGAATATTCCGTGCCGGCTGAAAGCAGCGGTTTGCCTTGTGCCCGCATATGAACCAGCAGAAGAATGTTCATTTTTTTGGTGGTTTTATTTTGTAATTTATATTTTTATTTATTAAAAATGCAGAATGCGGTGGATAAAAGTTGACGATTGTTTTAATGTTGCGTCTCGATCATTCCAATCGTTACATTGATCTCAATAGGAAAACTATATTTAAGATCATTTTGCATCGGTACCAGTGAGCCCCACGAGGGATGGAGGAGAGCATGTCATACATGAACTTGGGCCAGCAGGAAGTGACGGCCGCGTCGGGTATGTCCATGGCCATGGATCACACGGCTGCCGGAGCGAACACCATGTGGCCGGCCTTTCTCGTCGGGCAGGACGACAAGCCGGTCAGGGTCATCCTGATCGATGACGATGAACACATGCAACGGGTTGTTGCGCAGGAACTCATGGCCGATCCGCGCACGCTGGTGGTGGGGCAGGCTGGCAGCGTCAAGGAAGGGCGCAGGCTCATCAGGCAGCATGAATTCGACGTGATGCTGGTGGACGTGAATCTCAATGACGGCCAGGGCTATGCGCTGATCGAGTTCATGAAGTTCCAGCGTCCCTCCGCCGAAGCGGTGATGTTTTCCGTGATGGAGAGTGACGAACAGGTATTGCGCGCGTTCGAGGTGGGCGCCACCGGTTATCTGGTCAAGCACTCCTGGTTCGGCAGCTATCCGCAGGCGGTTCTGCAGGTCGCCAATGGCGGTGCGTACATCACGCCGCATCTTGCCCGGCGGCTCATTCAGAAATTCGAGGCGCGCAAGACGGGAGAGGGCCACGCCGCGGACCATGCGGCCAGCGAATCGCAACTGCTGTCGGAGCGGGAAAAGGAAGTGCTGCGGCTGGTGGCCAATGGCTACACCAGCGCCGAGATAGCCTCGCGGCTGGAGATCAGCAGCATGACCGTGAATTCGCACATCAAGAATATTTACCGGAAGCTGCGCGTTCGCACGCGTGCGCAAGCCGTGCAGTTTGCGTCGCTGCGCAAGCTGTTCTGAGCCGTGCGCGCAATGCGCCGCGTAGTTGAATTCGACTGCATGTTCGCAGTGGCACGCCATTCCTGTTGGGGCAGTGAATGCCGAAAATTCGTCGACTCAATGAGCTTGCCTTGCCGCTGGCTGGCATGCTTATCTGGCTGATCCAGTTTGTTGCCAGCCTGTTCTGGCTGTTCGGCGACTTTCCGGCCGATGCCGGCTGGCCGTGGGTGTTGTGCCTGATCGAATCGATGAACTTGCTGGTGGGCGTGATGCTGGCGCTGATTCTGTTTCGATCGATCTACTGGCATCCCCGGCGCAATACACAGACGGCGGTGGCCGTCCTGCAGGAGCGCCAGCGCATTGCCAGGGAGCTGCACGATCTCGTGGGCTCGCAGCTCGTGAATGCGATGACGCTCCTCGACTCGCCCGCTGCCAGGAGCCATCCGGCGATGCTCGCGCTTGAACAATGCATGCTCGATTTGCGGTTGCTGGTGGAGGTGATGGGTGATCGCAAGGGAGATCTCGCGGACAAGCTGGCATCGCTGCGCCATCGCATTCAGCCGGTGCTCGACAAGCGCGGCATCCATCTCACCTGGCTGGTGGAAGTGGGCGATGGCGACACCTTGCCCCGGCATTCGCATGCGTGCGAACTGTGCCGCCTGGTGCAGGAGGCGGTCAGCAACGTGCTCCAGCATTCCAAGGCCACGCACATGACGATCGAGCTGCGCCTGCTTCGCGCGGACAGCCCCACGCAGTGGTTGCTGCGCATCATGGACAACGGCGTGGGATTGGGGAACACGCAAGGCTCGGGCAGGCAGGGCCACGGCGTGGCCAACATGAAGCGTCGCGTGCGGCGTCTTGGCGGCAACCTGAGCATTGTCTCGGAAGAGGGCATGGG
>NZ_JBEBOW010000056.1:0-21574 GCF_040396215.1 Diaphorobacter ruginosibacter
CGCTCTAGCCTTTCGACCACCCTCCAGAATACTCAGCGCCTCATGTTCGTAACATGCTGCTCCTTATTCCAAATTGGTCTGAATTTTTGGATCAACGCACGCTCCTCTACCTCGCACATTGAAATATCTGCTTCGCCGAAAAGTGAGATCACTCCAGCCTTTCTTGCCCATATTTCGTAGCGCTTTCCTGCCTTTATGCCGTTGGATATGTTTGCCGCATGTTTAATGCCGGTGGGGCTACCGCCAGCGAAGCCTGACGCGTGCTGCATACAACGTCTTGCAAGTGTGCCGCCAGCCTTACCAACGTAGACTACGCGGCTCCCGTCGCTGTCCAATTCAAGCCAAAGGTAGACCCATCCATGCTCCCCGTGCTTCGTATTCAATGCGAACCTTGGGTAGACATCGAGACCAAGAACCAAGTCACCAACTTTTAAAAACTCAAGTTCCAACATCGATTGAATGAGATCCATTTTTTCTTTTGAGCGATATCGTAAATTTCGAGAATTCACGAATTTTATGTTTACGTACGATGTGGAATGGCTTGGCTTGCGTGATGTGAGCATCAACAACAAAGCCCCGCTGGGCGAACCATGCGGGGCCTGTGCCTGCGCCACTGTCAGGTCATTGGGAATGGCCGTGGGGCTCAGCAGGTCGAGCTTCTCGATCATGTCGGGCTTGCGCAGTGGCTGGCCGGGTGTGTCTACCAATCCGCCCAACTTGACCAGCGAGCGCGGGCTCATGCTGGCAGCAGTGGGGTGAGGTGCATTGGATTGCCGGATGCTTTGGATCGCGCTGAAGAAGTTGCCGTAACCCGCCAGTGCTGCACCGTTCGTGCCGTTGGTGATCTGGCCTGCCCAGAGGGACTCGAACCCCCGACCTATTGCTTAGAAGGCAATTGCTCTATCCAGTTGAGCTATGGGCAGATGAACCATGCTGGAGGTGGCTTCGCGGACTGCTGCGCGAAGCGGCCAGCCTGGCCGTAGCCCCCGATCATACCTTTTGTGAAAGGGCTTTCAGGGCGGCGGGGGCAAGTTTCATCGGGTGCGGGCTGGCCGGCGTTGGAGCTTCAAGTCAAGGCCTGGGTCAATCACTGTCGGAAAACACGAGCGAGGGCACGACCATGATGCGCGCCACGGAGTCAAGGTCGTCGATGACGTGATTGGCGAAGTAGCTGCTTTGCGAGTCGGGTTCGAGCGCGGCGACAGCCAGGTTGGCCAGGGGCTGGTTGAGCGGAATGTAGTAGCTTCCCTCGGGGACGTCGATGGAGGCTCTGGTCGGGGTGACGCTGACGCGCACGATGGGCGCCGCATCGGCGGCGATGCCCCGCACGTCGGGGCGGTCCATGGTCTGGCGGCTGTTCTCGGTGTAGGTGTCGGCGAGAACATTGCCTGCTTCGGCCACGCGCATGACTTGCACGCCCAGCATTTCCAGGCGCGCGACGGCTTCCGAGGATTGGGCGGACAGCCAGTAGCCGCAGGGGCGTGTGCGCGACTTCACGGTGCGCAGCGTCAGCGAGGAGTTCCAGTCGACCTGCCGGGCGACGTCCGCGCCGGTGTTGGGGTCGAGCATGATGACCTCGCGTTTTTCCGGTGTCTGGGCGGCATCGATCACGACCTGGCCGCGGCAGGCCTTGGAGGATATCTCGCGATTCACGAAGGAGCGCACCTGCTGCAGCTCCGAAGCGCGCTCCGCGGTGGTATGCAGGGCGCTGCCGATCGCGGTGACCTGGGTGTGCACGCGGCGCTGGATATCGTTGCGGCCGATGCCCACGCCACGGGTTTCGACCAGCAGGCTGACGGTGTTCTTCAGGCCATTGACGTTGCGGCCGGTGTCGGGCTGGACGCCGCCCATCGAGAGCGAGAGGTCGTTCGGATTGGTTGAGGTGGTGCTGTACCAGTCGGCGCTCAGGCGCTGTTCGCCGAGCGCCTTGCGCATGGGCTCGAGGTACCACTGGGTTGATGCCTTGGTCACGAATTCGGGTTCGTTGGCGCTGGTTGCATGCTGCAGCAGGGCGTCGTAGCGCTGGACGGCGTTGAATTTCTGCAGGAAGCGGCCGGCCACCGTGTATTCGTGCGAGTCGATGACGGCAAGCGGGCGATAGAGGGAGACGAGCTTGGCGAGCGCCTGCGCCTCCGGCGTTCTGAGCAGCAGGTGGTCGCGGTTCATGTCGATGCCGTTGGCGGTCACCCGCTGGCCGGCGTCGGCGCCGTCCGGATTGGCGCGTGGAACGATCACCACGTTGATGCGCTGCAGGATCGGCTCAAGCAGCCCCTGCGAGAGCTCGCGCGCGAGCACCATCAGGGCTTCCGCTCCGGCGGGTTCGTTGCCGTGCTGCTGGCCGATCAGCATGACGGTGGGGCGCTGGCTCTTGTCGAGCGCCGCTGCGTCGGTTCCCGACGCCTGCGTGATGACCAGCGCATGCATCGGCACGCCGCGCTGCGAGGTGCCGATCGTGAGCACTTCGGTCAGTGTGGGGCGGCGGGTGCTGGTGGCGATCGAGTTCAGCCAGCCGGTGACTTCCGCGTTGGTGCTGAAGGCGCGCCGTCCCGGCTCCAGGCCCGGGGTATCGTAGCGCACATCGGGCGCGGGAAAGCGCGCGGCGACGGCCGGGCCGTAGGGCAGATCGCCAGCGGATTGCGGCTCGTCGATGCTGCGCGGGGAAAGCGGCGAATCGGCGACCGGGGCGGTCTGCACCCCATCCTGATCGCGCTGATCGCGCGTGCTGCCCAGGGGCGGCGGTACCACGCGCGCCGAGGGGGGCGGTCTGGCCGCCGTGGCTGCGGGCTGCTTGGGCCATGGCGGCAAGGGCGTGCTGGTGCAGGCGGCCAGCAAGGCGGCTGACACCAATACTCCAAGCCTGAGGCAAAGCGTCCCGCGCGCGAGGGCCTTGCCGGCGGGCTGGTCAACATTGGGCTGAGGATTGTTTTGTGTCATATTCGTCGAGGGCCGCAGGACGGCCTGGATGCTCATGGTTGTCGGAGCCGATGTTACCTTGTGATGATTTCAGTAACTCCCCTCTGAAGCCGGTTGGCTATCAAGTCGCGGCAAATTCGTACAAAAGGTGATGCGAAATGCTGCAATTTGAGCGACTGCATTGACAAACCGCGAAGCCTCGCGGGTATCAGCATGCGGTGCCTGTGCGATTGGGGGCGGCCCAGTGACAAAAAAGCCCGGCGAAGCTCGCCGGGCTTTTCATCTTTCAGGGATGCGGGATGTGCCCGCTATCAGCGGCCGTTGCCGCCAAAGCGTCCGCCGCTGCGGTTTCCGCCGCCGCCTCCGCCACCAAATCCGCCGCGGAAGCCACCGCCCCGGCGGTTGCGGTCCGCCATGCTGTCGACGCTGGTGCGCATGGGGTCGGGCTGGGCAGGGCCGCCGCGGCCGTGGCGCGAGCCGCCGCCCAGGTGGCCGAACTGCGTGCCCAGATGGGCGTTTTCACCGCGCGGCTGGCTGTCGTCATGACGGCGGTTGTTGCCGTTGCCGTTGCCGTCCTGGCGGCGACCGCCGCCATTGTTCTGCAACTGCTGGCCCGGGCCACGGCGTGGACCGCGCCGGCCTGCATTGCCGTCTTCGCGTGCGCCGTCGGCGGACTGGCGATCCGCCCGGTCGTCGCGTTCCATGGAGCGCTCGGTATTGCGTTCGCGGCGATCACCGCCGCGATCGCTGCGGCGTTGGCGCGTGCGGGCCGGCTGCTGCCTTGATTCGCCATCGGCGCTGAGCGCTGGAGCTTCTTCGCCTTGCTCGGCACCGCGCTGGCCGGCATTGCCGCCGCGCTTGCCGCGGGATTCGGACTGCGTAGCCTTGTTGGCGCGGATGCGCTCCATCATTTCCTGGCGGGCCGCCTTGGCCGCTGCCTGCATCACGTCGCGTCCCGGCGGCTTGCCCGCGCCGCCCCAGATGGTCTGGCGGCCCATGGCGATCGGTTGGGCGACTTCATCGGGCGCGGGGCCGAAGCCTTCGAGCACCTGCACGGGGATTTCCTGCTTGGTGAAGCGCTCGATGTCCATCATGAAGCCTTCCTCGTCCATGCAGACCAGGCTCACGGCATGGCCTTCGCGGCCGGCGCGGCCGGTACGGCCGATACGGTGGACGTAGTCTTCGGAGATGTTCGGGATCTCGTAGTTCACGACGTGCGGCAGATCGTCGATGTCGATGCCGCGGGCGGCGATGTCGGTGGCCACCAGCGCGCGGATTTCGCCGGACTTGAAGCCGCCAAGCGCCTGCGTGCGGGCGCTCTGGCTCTTGTTGCCGTGCAGCGCCATGGCGGTGACGCCGTTCTTGGTGAGG
The DNA here is from genome assembly GCF_040396215.1 of Diaphorobacter ruginosibacter. GTDB lineage: Bacteria > Pseudomonadota > Gammaproteobacteria > Burkholderiales > Burkholderiaceae_C > Diaphorobacter_A > Diaphorobacter_A ruginosibacter_A. The sequence goes on from NZ_JBEBOW010000056.1 coordinate 4,285, forward strand.
AAGTCCGCCACGTTGTTCGCGCCGAACTTGGTGCGCGTGAAGACGAGCACCTGGCTCCAGTCGTTCTCGCGGATGATGTGCAGCAGCACTTCCTTCTTGCGGGCGCGGCCCACCGGGTGGATCACCTGGCTGATGCGCTGCACGGTGGTGTTGCTGGGCGTGACCTGGATCGACAGCGGATCGCGCAGCAGGCTGCCGGCGAGTTCGCGGATGTCGTCGCTGAAAGTGGCCGAGAACAGCAGGCTCTGCTTTTCGGCGGGCACCAGCTTGAGGACCTTCTTCACGTCGTGGATGAAGCCCATGTCGAGCATGCGGTCGGCCTCGTCGAGAACGAGGATCTCGACGGTGGACAGGTCCAGGAAGCCCTGGCCGGCCAGGTCGAGCAGGCGGCCCGGCGTTGCCACGAGCACGTCCACGCCGCGCTTGATGCGCTCGATCTGCGGGTTCATGCCCACGCCGCCGAAGACGACGCAGGACTTGATGCTCAGGTGCTTGCCATAGGCGCGCACCGATTCCTCGACCTGCGCGGCGAGTTCGCGGGTGGGGGTCAGGACCAGGGCGCGAATGCCCTTGCCGCCAAATTTGTTGGCGGGTGCGGTACCCTTGGCCAGGCGGGTGAGCATGGGCAGCGTGAACGCGGCCGTCTTTCCGGTGCCGGTCTGGGCTCCTGCCAGCAGGTCCCTGCCGGAGAGAACAGCGGGAATCGCTTGTTCCTGAATGGGAGTCGGGTTTTGATAGCCCTGCTCGGTCACGGCCTGCAAAATAGCCGGATCCAGCTTTAGTTCGTCAAATGTCATTTATTTTCGATTGGCGCCCATCCGGGGCGCTGGGTATCAGCCTGTTCCAGACGGCTTACGGGCCGTCTGGCCAGCTCAAAAGGCGGATAAGGTTTAGGTAGCGGGAGCGTGGAAAATTGCTTCCCTTGTCCCCAGCTGTGGTGCTGATGCCCAAGGCAAACTGGTACCTTCGGCGACGGATATTGTCTCATGGACCGATAATCCGGGGTTACGCGCGAAATTATGGCGCTTTTTTTCTGATAACTGAACAACTATTTCATGGCTCAATACGTTTTTTCGATGAATCATGTCACCAAGACCGTGCCGCCCAAGCGACAGATCTTGAAGGACATCTCCCTCAGCTTCTTTCCCGGAGCCAAGATCGGCGTGCTGGGCCTGAACGGTTCCGGCAAATCCTCCTTGCTCAAGATCATGGCGGGAGTGGACAAGGAATTCGAAGGCGAGGCGATCCCCATGCCGGGCCTGTCGATCGGCTATCTGCCGCAGGAGCCGCAGCTCAACCCCGAGCACACCGTGCGCCAGGCCGTGGAAGAAGCCATGTCCGAGGTGAACAATGCTCGCGCCCGCCTGGAGGAAGTCTATGCGGCCTACGCCGAGGAAGACGCCGATTTCGACGCGCTGGCCGCAGAGCAAGGTCAGCTGGAGGCCATCATTGCCGCTGCTGGAACCGATTCCGAGCACCAGCTCGAAATCGCGGCGGATGCGCTGCGCCTGCCCGCGTGGGACGCCGTCGTGGGCAAGCTCTCGGGTGGTGAAAAGCGCCGCGTCGCGCTGTGCAAGCTGCTGCTGTCCAAGCCCGACATGCTGCTGCTCGACGAGCCGACCAACCACCTGGATGCCGAATCCGTCGATTGGCTCGAACAGTTCCTGCACCGTTTCTCGGGCACCGTGGTGGCGATCACCCACGATCGCTATTTCCTGGACAACGCCGCCGAGTGGATCCTGGAGCTCGACCGTGGCCACGGCATTCCCTACAAGGGGAATTATTCGGACTGGCTGATCCAGAAGGGCAATCGTCTCGAGGCCGAGCAAAAGGGCGAGGAAGCCCGCGCCAAGGCACTGAAGAAGGAACTGGAGTGGGTTCGCCAGAATGCCAAGGGCCGCCAGGCCAAGTCCAAGGCGCGTATCGCACGCTTCGAGGAATTGAGCGATTACGAATACCAGCAGCGCAACGAAACGCAGGAAATCTTCATTCCCGTGGCGGAGCGCCTGGGCGCGCAGGTCATCGAGTTCCACAACGTCACCAAATCGTTTGGCGACCGCGTGCTCATCGACAACCTGTCCATGAACATTCCCGCCGGTGCGATCGTCGGCATCATCGGTCCGAACGGCGCCGGTAAATCCACGCTGTTCAAGCTGATCGCGGGCAAGGAGCAGCCGGACTCCGGCAAGGTCGTGATCGGACAGACCGTGAAGATGGCATTCGTCGATCAGCACCGTGACGCGCTGGCCGACGACAAGACCGTGTGGGAAGACATCTCGGGCGGCCTGGACATCATCAACGTGGGCAAGTTCCAGATGGCTTCGCGCGCCTATGCAGGCCGTTTCAACTTCAACGGACAGGATCAGCAAAAGAAGGTGGGGAATCTCTCCGGCGGCGAGCGCGGCCGCCTGCACCTTGCCAAGACGCTGATCCAGGGCGGCAACGTGCTGCTGCTGGACGAGCCGTCGAACGACCTGGACGTGGAAACACTGCGTGCGCTGGAAGACGCCTTGCTGGAGTACGCGGGCACGGTGCTGGTGATCTCCCATGACCGCTGGTTCCTGGACCGCATCGCCACGCACATTCTTGCGGCCGAGGGCGATTCACAATGGGTGTTCTTCGATGGAAACTACCAAGAATACGAGGCCGACAAGAAGAGGCGTCTGGGCGAGGAGGGCGCCAAGCCCAAGCGCATGCGCTTCAAGGCCCTGAAGTAAGCCGACTCCAAGGTCCAAGGCGTGCCGCGCACGCCTGTCAGTTTGCGCAGACCCAGCAACCGAGCCGGGGCACGAGGTGCCGGGCTCGGTTTTTTCATGCGTGAATTTAAATTGCAAATTGAGTAACATATTTCAATTCATAAAAATAATCGAATAAATTGACGCCTTGACGCCGTTTTGGCGGCAATCAATACGTTGAGTTCATGTACAGGTAGTAGCATTCGCAGAGCAATATTTACATCTGCTTAGCTTTTCCCTTCATGTCATCGCCCGCACCTCAGCTCACAGCGGTTTTTCGTGCCTGCGTCGTCAATGCCGTCAAGGACGGAGAGGTATTGATCGGGCAACTGATCCGCAGCACCCGCTCCGAACTGGCGGATGCCGAGCAGCGCGCGAGCGGCATTCATGAGCGGATGCACCTGAGCGATGCGCTGCTGGCGCTGGACAAGCATGAAGCTGCATTGATCAAGGGCTACCCCATGGCGTTGCTGGAGATCTTCGCCGAAGGTGCGTCCGGCTCGAAGTCCCGTGCCGCCCTGGATACCGGCATCGATTTTGGCGAACTCTCGCTGGTGGACGACAGGGCGGTGATGGAGCAGGTGGAGCTGGCCCGCGCGCAGCAGATCGCCAGTCACGTCACCGACGCCGCGCTGTCCGAACTCAATACCTACGTCAGCTCGGTCCAGGGACTGCCCCGCGTGCAGCCGGAGCGCAATCCGCTGCGTCCCGAGAATTACATCCGGGGCCTGCAGCGCGTGGTGGACGAAAGCGGCGTGAGTGCGGAAATCCGCCAGCTATGGATGCAGCACATGCGCGAATTGCTGGGCGCGGAGCTGGTGTCCACCTACCAGCAGATCACCCGCAGCCTGCGCGAGCACGGCGTGCGGCCTGTGGGCTATAGCGTTGCGGGAACGCCGGGCGGCTCGCGCAACGCTCCGCTGGCCGGCGCCGAAAATGTGACCGGCCCGCATGATTTCGCTGCCTCGACGGGCATGCCGGCGGGCGCGTGGGCGGGACGGGGCGCACAGCCCTTCATGTCCCCCATGCCCGTGGCTTCGGCTGCGCAAAGCGCGGAGGAATCCATGCTGGCGGTAGGCATCCTGCGCCAGATGCTGGCCGCCGGTGGCGATCCGTATTCCTTCGATTGGACGAATCTTGCGGGGCTCGGCGCCGCCGGCGCGAAGCCGGCAGCCATGAAACCTGCGGGGGCTGCGGGCCTGGACGGCGCGCAGGGGATGGCGGCCGGCATGCCCGCCTTCACGCCGACGCAGGCGGCCGAGGCCATGGAGGATTTCGCGCAGCTGGAGCGTCTTGTCGGGCGGCTGGCCGGTGGCGTGGCGCCTTCCGGCATCGCGGCCATGGCTCCCGGCACGCCGAGGCAGACGGGGGTCGCGCCGATCGCGCCAACCCACTGGCAGGGGATGTCCATCCCCGCGCAATTGCCCCGGGCCGCGGAGGGCGCGGCGCGTTCGGCGACCGAGGTGCTCAGCCGCATGATGGAGCACATCTCGCAGGATTCGCGGCTGCTCGCGCCGGTGCAGCGCGCGGTGCAGAACCTGGAGCCGGCGCTGAAACAGCTGGTACGCATCGACCCCAGTTTCTTCTCCAACGAGCAGCATCCCGCGCGCCGTCTGCTCGATGGCCTCACGCAGCGCAGCCTGGCTTTCAAGGCCGAGGATTCGCGCGGGTTTCGCAAATACATCCAGCTGGTGAACGCGGCGGTGCAGCATCTCGCCACCGTGCCCGTGCACGACGCCAAGGCGTTCGAGCATGTGTCGGATGCTCTGGAAAGCGCCTGGAACACCCAGGTGCAGCAGCTTCGCAAGCAGCAGGAGACCGAGCAGGCTGCCCTGGAACTGTCCGAGCGCCGCGATCTGCTGGCCACGCGCATTGCGCAGCAGTTCCGGCTGCTCCCCGATGCCTCCAGTGCTCCGGAGGACATCCTCGACTTCGTGACCGGCCCATGGGCTCGGGTCGCGGCGCAGGCGCAGATCGACGCCGAGGAACGCGGGGGCGAAGACGCGCCCGACCCCAATCAGTACCTGGCCGTGGTTCCGCAACTGCTGTTGTGTTCGTCGCCCGCAGGGTATTCACCCACGGACGCCAGACGCATGCTGCCGCTGATGGAGGGCATGTTCGGCACCATCCGCGACGGCCTGTACGGCGCGGGCCATGGGCAGGAGGAAGTCGTGCGCGTGCTCAAGCGCATTGCGGGATTGCAGATGCAACTGGCCAAGCATGCGGCGGCTGCGGATGCGGTCACGCCGGACGCGCTGGCCGATGAGCCGCTCGCCCGGCCCGGTCCCTCCATCGAGGCGCCGCTGGACGGAGAAGGTGGGCCGTCGGGATTCCAGACCGTGCATGGCGGGCTGGATCTGGACCTGAGCCGGGGTGTATCTGGTGAAGCCGCTGATGGTGCCTTGGAAGAGCAGGCCGGGGAGCCGCAGGCCGCGCAGGCCGTGCCGATAGTTGCGGAACACGCGGACGCCGTGGCGCCAGCCGCCGCACCGGTGGAACCCGCGGAACCGGTGGACGCTCCCGGCCATGCCGCTGCGGCGCAGGACTGCGCCCATCTGTTCGAACTGGGGCAGTGGATCGAACTCACAACCAATAGCCGCACGGTGCGGACCCAGCTCACCTGGGTGAGTCCGCACAACACGCTGTTCCTGTTTACCGCGCTGGATGCCAGCACGCAATCGATGACGCGGCGCATGCTCGACAAGCTGTATGCGGAAGGCCATGTGCGCCGTGTCGACGATCAGCGCGTGGTGGCTCGCGCCCTGGGCGCGGCTCAGGCGCGCGGGTATCGGGACAGCGGCCCGGACAGCCAGAGCCACCGCGGCGCCTGAGATGGCCCTTGCGGCTCATGCGCCGGGCGTGGCGGGTGCGGTTGCCGAAGAGGCGCCGGTGCGATCCAGTTTGCGCCGCACGAGCAGGATGTGATTGCGCAGCGCATACAGTTCGTCGGCGTACGACAGCGGCACGTTGATCTTTTCCACCTGCGCCTCGATGCGGTCGAGCTGCTGCTGAAGCGCCCGGGGATCGCTCCCGCCCTGTTCGAACTCGTCTTCGATCTCACGCAGCCTGCCGTACCACCGGAACACCCGCGAGCGCACGCGGAACTGGTAGAGCGGCGGCACGATGCGCGACAGCGGCAGCATGAAGGCGATCAGGATGCCGAAAATCAGCCACATGCGCTCGATCAGGTTGGCGATCCAGAATGGCAGATAGCGCTGCATGACCGGCATGGGTTCATTGATGGCGCGATCAGCCTCCTTGGCGATGGGAAGCTCCGCGTGCAGCGTGCTCGGGAATTCGCGCGCCCGGTTGAACCAGCCCGCCGAGCCGTGGATCGTCAGCGCATTCTGCGCGAACAGCGTGAGCAGCGCGGGATGGGTGTCCTCGCGGGCCAGCAGCGATGTGGTGGACGCCACCAGCCGCACGTCGCGCGGCGGAATGTTCCTGGCGAGATCGACCACTCCGCGCGGCAGCGTCACCGGCGTGAGAAATGGGAAACGCCGGCTGTAGGCTTCGTTCTGCGCGAAGCTCATGAGCTGTATGCCAGGTGTCTGCAGCAGCATCTGCACCATCAGTGATTCCGGCGCCGAGGCGAAAACGACGGCATCGAGCTTGCCGTCGAGAAATGCGACGGTGGCCGGAGTCTGGCGCTCCTGCGTCAACGTCAGTTCTCCGGCGGCGATGTGGTTGGCGTCCAGCAGTTTTTCCATCAGCCGCGGCAGGCCGCTGCCGGGCGAGCCCACGTTCACCTTCATGCCGCGCAACTGGTGCAGCCCGTCGAGCCGGTCCTGCCTTGCCAGGCGCTTCGCGGAGTCGGTGCGGTAGAACAGCCAGATCGGCTCGACGAACAGACTTCCGAGGGAGACGAGACTGTCCCTGTCCCGGGGCTCCAGCTCGGCCGTTCCCCCTTGTACGAATGCCAGATCCGCCTTGCCCTGGCGCAGCAATTCCAGATTGGCGGCCGATCCTTCGCTGTGAAGAAGCGTGACCTGTATGCCATCCGCCGCCAGGGCGTCCAGATACCGCTTGCCGAATTCCTCGTAAGCGCTCTGGTCCGGCCCCGTGGCCAGGATGACGCTTTTGGGAGGCGTCGGCTTGAGCCACCAGTAAGCGCCGATGATCAGCGCCACGCCCAGTATGGCGAGCGGACCAGCGGACACCAGAAGGTCGCGGATGGACAGCAGCAGATTACGCACTCCATGCGACATCTGGCGAGCGGATTTCATGGTGCTTCGGCGTTCCAGTCGGCCAGGCCCGGCAGCACCAGGGCGTTGCCGAGCGTGACAGAGCGCGCCGCCAGGACCGCCTGCTGCGTGGCCCGGGCGACGGCTTCGGCCGCCATGGCAGCGAGCACCAGCATGCCGGGGCCTTCGCCCGCAAGACCGGTGGCCAGCGCGAACAGCGTATCGCCGTCGCTCATCGTATGAACCGGCTGGATGCTGCGCGCAAGTCCGTCGTGGCCCACCACGGCGAGCCGGTGCGCCTGCGCCTTGGTGAGGGCCGCATCGGTGGCGATCACGCCGATGGTGGTGTTGCTGCCCGCCAGCAAGGGGCGCGGCGCCTCGCCCGCGAGCAGCGCGCGTTGCGTGCCGCGCAGGCGCCGCCCGTCGTCGGTGCGGGCGCCGGCAAGCGGCTGCGCGGTATCGGGGCTGATCACATCGCCCACCGCGTTGCATGCGATGAGCGCTCCGACCGTCACATCGCCCACGCGGACCGAGGCGGTTCCGATGCCGCCTTTCATGGCGTTGGACAGGCCGAACATCTTGCCCACCACCGCGCCAGCTCCAGCGCCCACGCTGCCTTGCGAGGGCGCATGGCGCGAGGCGGCCGCGCAGGCCGCATAACCGGCTGCCGCGTCGGGACGGATCTTCATGTCGCCCACGGTGAGGTCGAACAGCACGGCTGCGGGCACCAGGGGAATGCGGCCCACACCCACGTCGAGGCCGATTCCTTGCTCTTCGAGCCAGCGCACCGCTCCGGTGGCGGCCTCCAGCCCGAAGGCGCTGCCGCCCGCGAGCACGATGGCGTGAACCTGCTGGACGAGGTTGGATGGATCCAGCAGGTCCGTCTCGCGCGTGCCCGGCGCCGCGCCGCGCACGTCCACCCCGCCTGTCGCGCCTTCACGGGCAATGACGACGGAGCAGCCCGTGGGGCGTCGCGCATCCGTGAAATGGCCGACCTCGATCCCGGCGACGTCCGTAATGGCGCCGCAGGACGTGGGTGCGATAGAGGCGGAGCCATTCATGGCACGCACGTCGCCAGCGGCTGGCTGTTGGAGTGGCTGGTTGGTTTCCAAGGCTTATCCCGAAATGGCGCGGCGCACATGCGGCGCGGCAAATCGCACCGGATGCATGGCCTGGGATGGGTTCACTGGGGGGTGCTCTTGAGCAGTTCGAGAATTTCCGACTTGTTGAGCTCTTTGAGGCGCGACAGCTTGGCGACCATTTCAGCCGGGGGACGGCCCTTGCTCTGCTCGTAGTTGTAGATGCTTTGGCTGGACAGGCCCACCAGCGACCCGTATTCGGCCGCGGACAGTCCCAGCTTCTGGCGGTGGGCGGCCAGGCGCGCGGGGCTGAAGCGGCGCTGCACTTCGCCCTCGGGAGGCGTTTCCAGATGAATCGCTGCAACGCGCTGGGGCTTGCGCGCATCCCTTATTTCCTTGTGCAGCTCGGCTACTTCGCGCTTGAGCGCGGCCAGCGCGGAGCGCTGGGCGATGCTTGCCTTGCGAAGCGCTTCGATTTCCGCGCGCACTTCCTTGCGCGCGACACGGGTGATTTCCGCTTTGAGGATGGAGGCGATATTTGGCATAGGGCTATTGTGTCGTGAAATTCCGCAGAATGGCGCAACATACATTAAATCGAATAAGCATCCGCTTTTTTATTTGTTGCGAATCTTAGTCCGTGTGTCGATACTACGCCGCATCTGATTCAAGTGTCCAGATATCGCTTGGATCGATTCTTCAGCCAAGGCAATGTCGCTTCAGGTTTTTCCCACACTACACGCCGGTCAGCCCGCCATGCGAGGTGGCGCGCCGATGGGCGGTGGGGCTTTCCTGGTGCTGCCTTCATCAAAGATGTACTCATATTTTCCGGAGATCGCCACATGGCATTGCGTTCCACAACCCGCCGTTCCGTACTGACCGCCGCCGCATGGGCGGTGGCCATTTCCGCCGTCTCGCTTGGATTGCCCACGATCGCCAATGCACAGGATGCCGGCAAGAAGCAGATCGTCATCGGCGGCACGGCGGGCTCCAACATCGACCAGTTGCAGGCGGGCATCGTGCCGCTTTTGCAGAAGAAGGGCTACAAGGTCAAGCTGGTCGAGTTTAATGATTATGTGCAGCCCAACCTGGCGCTGGCCGATGGTTCGCTGGACGCCAACTTCTTTCAGCACGAGGTCTATTTCAACCAGTTCAAGGGCGACCGCAAGCTCGACCTGACGGCGCTGACGCAAGGCCCGATCGCGCCGATGGGTGTGTATTCCAAGTCGCGCAAATCGCTGGCCGAAGCCAAGAGCGGCGACCGCATTGCCTTGCCCAACGACCCCAGCAATCTCGCGCGCGCCCTGCTGCTGGTGCAGCAGGCCGGGCTCATCAAGCTCAAGGCGAACGTCAATCCGCTGCGCGTCTCGGAGCTGGATGTCGCCGAGAACCCGCTCAAGCTGAAGTTCCAGCCGCTGGAGGCGGCGCAACTTCCGCGCTCGCTCGATGACGTGCAGTTCGCCATCATCAACGGCAACTTTGCGATCTCCTCCGGCATGAAGCTGCAGGACGCCGTGGTCCTGGAGAAAACGCCCGACCACTATCTGAACATCGTGGCGGTGAAGTCCAAGGACAAGAATGCGCCCTGGGCCAAGGACCTTGCGGAGGCCTTCCATTCCGCTGATTTCAAGACCGTGGTGGACACCAAGTTCGCCGGTTACGCAAAGCCGGCGTTCCTGCAGTGATCGCGATGATGTGCGTATTGCGCGTATTGCGCGTCCAGGGACTTCTGAACAGATCGGATCGATGCATGCCTGACGATCGATTCGTGCAGAGGATCGTCTAGGCGAGCGCCAGCTCCTCGAGTCTGGACAGCGCGCGCGATGCTCCGCCCAGGCGCGCGGCGAGCAGCTGCGCGCGCTTGAGGTACAGGTGCGCGTCATGCTCCCAGGTGAAGCCCATGCCGCCATGCACCTGGATCACCGTGCGCGTCGTCTGCAGCGCGCCCTCGATGGCGGTGAGTTCGGCGGCGGCGCAGGCGAATGCCGCGTCGGGCAAATGGCCGTCCATCGCCGCAGTTGCATAAAGAGCCGAAAGGCGCGCGTTGTCCACCGCCATCCACGCATTGGCGAGCTGATGCTTGATCGCCTGGTAGCTGCCGATGGGTTTGCCGAACTGCACCCGCTCCGTGGCATAGCCGGCGCCCAGTTTCAACGCGGCCTGCGCGACGCCGATGAGCTCGGCACACTGCATGAGCCGCCACGCGCCGCGTGCCCGCGCGCGGTCCACGGCGCCTACGGCGTCGAGGCTCAGCCATTCGATCGCATGCGGCTCCTGGGGGCGGCTCTGGCGCAAGGTGGGGTCGAGCCCGGCGGCGCTGTCCGATTCGGCCGCGGCGGGCAGGAGCGCGATTTGCAGCGGCCGCGATGCGTCGCTCAGTCCACGGACCACGATGGTGTCGGTGCATTGGGCCGCGAAATCCCGGATGCGGTCGTCCGCGTCGACACAGTGCGCGGCGCGTTCGCCCGCGAGAATTCCATGCAGCAGAGACTCCAGCGCCCGAGGCGTGTTCTCCCCGGCGGAGCATGCCCAGAGCGGAACCAGCACCGCGCTGCTTGCCCAGGGCAGGTTCAGCAACTGGCTGCCAGCCGCCTCGGCCACCAGATAGGCGTCGGTGAGGCCCAGGCCCAGCCCGTCCATCGATTGCGGCGCGAGCAAGGCCATCCAGCCCATGCCCGCCATGTCGGCCCAGAGCTGCCTTTGCTCGGGCGCCGAGAACGGCAGCGCCTTGCGGGCGCGGGCGAGGGGATGGTTGTCGATGAAAAAGCGCTGGGCTGATTCCAGCAGCATCTGCTGTTCGTCGTTGAGTGCGAAATCCATGGTGGTTCAGCCCTTGGGCAGCCGCAGCATCTGCTCGGCAAGAATGTTTCGTTGAACTTCGGATGTTCCGGCCAGGATCGTCTCCGCGCGAGTCCACAGATAGTCGCGCGTCCAGGCGCCCGCTTCGCGGTCGTCCGCATCCGGCTCGGGGCCGCGCAGGGCGCGCTCGCCCAGCACCTCGTTGGCCAGCACCATCAGTTTCTGGTGCGATTCGCTCCAGTGCAGCTTGGTTGCGGAGCCTTCGGGACCGGGCGGGCCGCCGCGCAGCGCGTTGGTGAGCGCGCGGAAGGTCTTGAGCTTGAGCACGTGGCTGTCGACCGCCAGGCGCGCGATGTCGCGGCGCAGATGCGGATCATCGAGCTGCGCCGTGCCGTCGTCGCGGCGCGTGTTCGCGGCCAGCGCCTTGAGCGCCTGCACTTCCTGCGTGAAGCGCACCTGGCGTGGAATGAAATACGTGCCGCGCTCGAAACTGGCCGCTGCCATCGCCAGCCGCCAGCCGCCGTTCTCTTCGCCGACGAGCGCATCGAGCGGCACCCTCACGTCGTCGAAGAACACTTCGTTGAAGTCGGATTCGCCGGTGATCTGGCGGATCGGCTCGACGCGCACGCCCGGCAGCTTCATGTCCACGAGCAGGAAGCTGATGCCCTTGTGGCGCGGCAGCGACGCATCGGTGCGCGCGAGCACGAAGCAGTAGTCGGCGATGTGCGCGAACGATGTCCACACCTTGTGGCCGTTGAGCAGGTAGTGATCGTCCTTGCGTTCGGCGCGCGTGCTCAGCGATGCGAGATCGGAGCCCGCGCCGGGTTCGGAGTAGCCCTGGCACCAGATGTCGCGGTTGCTCAGGATGCCTGGCAGAAAGCGCTGTTTCTGCGCTTCGCTGGCGAAGTGGATCAGCGTGGGGCCGAGGATGCCGTGGCCGATGATGTTCACGCCCAGCGGCGCGCCGATGCGGGCCTGCTCCTCATGGAAGATCGCCTGGCGCGTGAGCGGCCAGTTCTTGCCGCCGTATTGCTCGGGCCAGCCGAGGCCGGACCAGCCGGCGGCGCACACGTAATCCTCCCATGCGCGGCGCCATTCGAAATCGTTGGGGTCGGGTTGCGACGGCCATGCGGCCTTGAAGCGCGGGAATTCGGTCTCGAACCAGTCGCGCAATGTCAGGCGGAAGGCTTCGTCTTCCGCCGAGTAGCCCACTTGCATGGTGCTCGTTCCTTGAAATATCTCTTCGTTCTCTCACTCCCTCTCCCGCTGGCGGGAGAGGGAAACAATCGCCCTGTCAGGACAACGGAGGGCCGCGCGCGCGGCCCTGGCAGGCTCAATCGACCTTGGCGCCGGAGTCCTTGACGACCCTGGTCCACTTCACGATGTCGTTCTTCAGGAACGCCGCGAATTCATCCGGCCTGTTGCCGATGATTTCCAGGCCCAGCGAATCGAATTTTTCCTGGATCGCCGGTTCCTTGAGGATGTCCTGCAGCGCGGCATGCAGCTTGTTCACCACGGGAGCGGGCGTGCCCGCGGGCGCGAGAAAGCCCAGCCACGGCATGGCCTCGTAGCCTGGCAGGCCGGACTCCGCCACGGTGGGCGTGTCGGGCAGCAGCTTGGAGCGCTTGCCAGTGGTCACCGCCAGCAGGCGCACCTTCTTGTCGTTGATGAAGGGCTTGGACGATGCGTACGCGTCGAACATCACGTTGATGTTGCCGCTCACCAGATCCATCAGCGCGGGCGCGCTGCCCTTGTACGGCACGTGCTCCATGTTGGCGCCGGACATGGTCTTGAAGAGTTCGGACTCCAGGTGCGTGGACGTGCCGGCGCCCACCGAGCCGTAGCTGCCCTTGGACGGATTGGCCTTGAGCCAGGCGATCAGTTCGGCCACGTTGTTGGCGGGCACGCTGGGGTGAACCTCCAGCACGTGGACGACCGATGCGATCAGCGAGATCGGCGTGAAGTCCTTGATGGGGTCGTAGTTCACCTTCTTGTACAGCGAGGGTGCGATGCCCAGCGACGAGGCGGCCAGCAGCAGGGTATGGCCATCGGGGTTGGCGCGCGCCACGTAGTCCGATGCGATCACCGTGCCCGCGCCGGGCTTGTTTTCCACGATCACCGGCTGGCCGAGCTTGAGGCTCATGCGCTCGGACAAGGCCCGGGCCATGATGTCGGTGGCGCCGCCGGGCGAGAACGGCACGACGATGGTGACGGGCTTGCTGGGGTAATTGGACTCGGCGCTGGCCGGTCCGCATGCGGCGATTGCCGCGACGGCCACGGCCGCCAGGATTTTCTTGAGCATGGTTTGTCTCCTGCCTGTTGATGGATTGAAAAGTGAGGGGGAAATCAATGGGATGCATCGGGCGGAATCACGAGCGCATCCAGCGCGCGGACGCCTTCGCCCAGCGGCTTGACGAGCAGCGGATTCACCTCGATCTCATCGGCCTGTTCCCGCAGCGCGAGCACCGCGTCCGAAAAGCCCGCGATGGCCTTGCATGCCGCGGTGACGTCGCCCCTGGGCTTGCCGCGAAAGCCGTCGAGCAGCGCAAACGCCTTGAGCTCGCCCAGCATCTCGCGGGCCATGGCCTCATCGACGGGCAGCACGCGGTGGCTCACGTCCTTGTAGATCTCGGTGAGCACGCCACCCAGGCCCACCGTGAGCGTCATGCCGAACACCGGATCGCGGGTCGCACCAAGAATCAGCTCGCTGATGCCTGACTCCATCTTCTGGATGAGCGCGCCCTCGATGCGCGCATCGGGCGCGTACCGGCGCGAGGACGCTATCGCCTCGTCGAATGCATCGCGCACCTCCTGCGCGCTGCCCAGCCGCAGCTTCACGCCGCCGGCTTCGGTCTTGTGCGCGATGTCGGGTGACAGCACCTTGAGCGCCACGGGGTAGCCCAGCACCTGCGCCGCCTGCACGGCCTGCTCCGCGGTTGCTGCAACGCGCTCGGCCACGCTGGTCACGCCATACTGCGCCAGCATGTGCTTGGTGCGGTGCTCGTCGAGCACGGCGGGCAATGCGGCGCGCGCGGGCGCTGCCTGATGGCGGACGGCCAGCCAGCGGTTGTGCTTTCTGCGCTCCTGCCACAGCAGGAAGGGCGAGAGCGCCGAGACGGCGACGCCGATGTCCTCGAACACGGGGACGCCGCCGCTGCGCATCTGCTCGCGCTTTTGCGCGGCGCCGGTGTCGATCGCAACGAAGAGGCGCGGGAATTTCTCGGCCACGGCGCACAGATCATCCGCCATGCGGTCGAGCATATAGCCCGGCGCATAGACCACGACCGCATCGATCGCGTCGCTTTGCGCCAGCGCTTCCATGGCGGTGCGCACAAAGCCCGGATCGTTGACCACGTTGCCGGTCACATCGACGGGGTTGCTCACCATGCCATAGTCGGGAATGCCGGCGCGCAGCACGTCCTGCAGCGGCTGCGGCAGCGTCGGAACCTCGAGTCCCTGCACGATGAACTTGTCCGCCAGGATCGCGCCGAGCGCGCCCGAGATGGTGATGATGGCCACGCGTTTGCCCGCCGTGCGGTGGCGGTATTTGGCCAGGTTGGCGAGCTGCGCCATCTGCACGAAATCATTGCTTTGAATGATGTTGAGCTGGCGGAATGCGGCGCTGTAGATCTGCTGATCGCCCGCGAGCGCGGAGGTGTGCGAGCGCACGGCCTCGGAGCCCTTTTCGGTTTCTCCGGCCTTGTAGAGCACGAGCAGTTTGTCGCGGCGCGCGAATTCTTCGGCCGCGGCGATGAAGCGCCCGCCGTCGCGCAGTTCCTCGATGTAGCCCATGCACACTTCGGTGAAGTCGTCCTGAGCGAGGTATTCGAGGTACTGCGCGAAATCCACGCAGGCTTCGTTGCCGGTATTGATGAAGTGGCTGAACTCCACGCCCAGCCTGCGCGCAATCGCATATACCGCGGCGCACACGTTGCCGCTTTGCGTGAGCAGGCTCACCGAGCCGTTGCCGGGCTGCATGGGCGAGGTGTTGAACACCGATGCGAAGTTGGTGTGCACCTGGCTGTTGAGATTGGCGAAACCCATGGCGTTGGGGCCGGCAACCACCATGTCGGTGGTCGCGACGAAGGCTTCGAGTTCATCCTGCAGCAGCTTGCCCCTGGCGCCTTCTTCCGCGAAGCCCGCGGCATAGACCAGCACGGCGCGCGCGCCCTTGGCGTGGCAGCGCCTGAGCATCGCGGTCACGTCCGCGGCGCCGATCGCCAGCACCACCAGGTCGGGGGCTTCGGGCAGCGATTCGAGGTCCGCGTAGCAGCGCTGGCCGAACACTTCCTCGTACTTGGGGTTGATCGGATAGATCCTGCCCTTGTAGCCGAACTTGGTGAGGTGCGCGATCGGCATGCCGCCGATGCGCGCGGCGTTGTTGCTGGCGCCGACGATGGCGATCGATCCGGGGTTGAGCAGCGGCTCGAGGCGATGCGTGCAATTCTTCACGGGAGAGAGCATTCTCAGGCCTCCTTTGCCGGGTTCTTCTGGATGGCGCTGGACAGGCCCCGGTCGCGCGCGCTCAGGAAACCCTCGCTCAGGTGCGAGAGCTGGTGCGTGTCGAAATGCGCCTGGAGCGATGCGCGCAGGCCTTGCGTGTCGAGCGAGCGGTTGATCGAGCGCTTGATGAGCCTGAGCCCGAAGGGCGGCGCCTTGGCGATCTGCTGCGCCATGGCGAGCGCGGCGTCCGCGAGATCCGCATCCGCCACCACGCGGTTGACCATGCCGATCTCCCTGGCTTCCCGGGCGCTCAGCCTGCCGCCCGTGTAGAGCATTTCCTTGGCCTTGCGCGCGCCCATCACCCAGGGATGGATCATCACCTCGGTGGCCGCCGCGCCGAGCGTGTGGCCCACCGGGTCGGAGAAGAACGCCGTGTCGCTTGCGATCATCAGATCGCACATGTTGGCGATCATGAAGCCGCCGGCCACGCATGCGCCCTGCACCTGCGCGATGGTGGGCTTGGGAAAGTCCCAGATCTTGAGCGAGTAGTCGAAATAGCGCAGTTCCTCATAGGCCCAGCGCTCTTCGACCGTGAAGTTCGCGCGTTCGGCCTGCGCCTGCTTCAGGTCGTGGCCCGCCGAGAAGTGCGCGCCCTTGCCGCCGACGATCACCACGTTCACGGAGTCGTCCACGCGCGCCTCGTCGAATGCGGCCATCAGCTCGTCGAGCATCTGCTGGCTCTGGGCGTTGCGCTGCGCTTCGCGTGCCAGCAGGATACGGCGCACCGCGCCGTGGTTTTCGATTTCAAGCGTTTCGTACGCCATGGTCCATGTCTCCAGAAAAAAACGTCCGTCCTTGGGATGGCATTCAGTTTAGACTTGTGATTTCCTATATCTCAAACAAATACTGATACCTTTCCCATAATATGGACAAACCATCCGGAACCGCCGGCGCGCAAAGCCTGCGCCGCTCGCTGGGCCTGCTGCGGCTTTTGGCTTCGCACCATGAGGCCGGCATCACGCTCACGGAGGTGATGGCGGCATCGGGCCTGGAGCGCTCCACCGCGCACCGGCTGCTGTCGTGCCTGGCGGAGGAGCAGTTCGCCGAGCGCGATCCCGAAACCAAGTCGTACCGATTGGGCATAGACGCCATGCAGCTCGGCTTTGCGTCGATGCGCCGCGTGCCGTTGGTGGATTCGTGCCGCCCTCTGATGCAGAAACTCGCGCGCATGTCGGGCGACACCGTGTTTCTGGTGATCCGCCAGGGCGACTACTGCCTGTGCCTGCACCGCGAGGAGGGGCACTTTCCCGTCAAGGTATTCACCACCGATATTGGCGGCCGCCGCCTGCTGGGGCTGGGCGCGGGCGGCCTCGCGCTGATGGCGCAGTTGAGCGACGCCGAAGTGGAGCGCATCTTCGAGCGCCATGTGCAAGAGTTCGCGCAGGCCAATTTCACGCGTGAGCGCCTGATGCAGGCCGTCAAGCTGACGCGCAAGAACGGCTACGCGGACATCAGCGATACGCTGACCGTGGGCGTGTCGGGCGTGGGGCACACTTTCATGGCTTCGCCGGGGACGCTGGCGGCGATCAGCTTCGGCGCGATCTCGCAGCGCCTGCCAGCCCGGCGCAAGACAGAAATGGCGGAGCTTCTGAGGCAGCAGCTCGCGTCATGCGCCGGCGCATGACGCGAAGCGGCCTCAATGATCGTGATCGGCGACGATCTCGATATGCGTGATCACCAGCGCTCCGCTGGAGCGTTCGGCATGAAAAAGCACCTTGTCGCCCGTCTTCAATGACGCACCCCGGGAAGGCTCCTTGAGCGCGAAGACCATGGTCATCGGCGGCATGTCGAGGTTTTTGATTTCGGCATGCCGGATCGTGACCTTGCCGGTGCTCTCGCTCCAGCGGGTGACCTCGCCGGTGGTGAGTTCCTGCGCTCCGGAATGGATGGCCACGGGCGCTTGCGCGGAATGCGAGGCGTGATCCATATGCTCCATTGGCGTCGTTGGCTGCGTCGTTTGTGCGCTGGCGTCGAGACCGGGCATGGACAGCGC
>NZ_JBEBOW010000057.1:0-21502 GCF_040396215.1 Diaphorobacter ruginosibacter
GCCCAAGGGCGGTTCTCTCTTTGATGCGACCCGGCTGATCAGTACCTGTCGTTGCGATAGCCGCCGGTGCGATTGCCGCCAAAGCCGCCTTCACGGCGCTCGGGCGGGCGGGCCACGTTCACCTTGATGGCGCGGCCGTCCACCGATGCGCCATCCAGCGCGTTGATGGCGGCTTGGGCTTCGGCCTCCGTTTGCATTTCGACAAAGGCAAAGCCCTTGGAGCGGCCGCTTTCGCGGTCCATCACCAGCTTGGCGCTGGATACGGCACCGAATTCGCTGAAGGCTTGGGTCAGCGATTCGTTGGTTGTCGAGTAGGCGAGATTGCCGACGTATAGACGATTGTTCATTTCATTCCTGGTTGGGAAGGCGGGCCAGCATGGCTGGCCGCATGGGTTTCAAAAAAGGGAATCAGTGGCGCTTGCGAAATGGTGTTTTCGCGGGCGCGCCGGAACGTGTTTCGATATGGCGGAAGGTCACGCGGCCCTTGCTCAGGTCGTAGGGAGACATCTCCAGCGTGACCCGGTCTCCGGCCAGAATCCGGATGCGGAACTTGCGCATCTTTCCTCCGGTATAGGCCACGAGCTGGTGGCCGTTTTCAAGGGTGACGCGATAACGCGCATCAGGCAGAACTTCGTCTACCCGGCCTTGCATCTCAATCAATTCTTCTTTGGACAAAGTTCTCCTTGCTTGCGGCTGCGTGCCTGCATTGATTAATTAAGTCGGTTGGAAAGCACCATGTCTCTTCCTTCGCTCAGCGCATGCCGCCATGCCTGCGCTTGAGTGGGGAAACTGGCTACGAATCTGAAAATACGGTCGTACATACCGCGGCGGATGGAGACGGAGGCGGAAAACCGGCCTTGGCAAGTTGTTTTGACCAATGGCGTGACTATGTAGCTGCCGACTCGCTCGAAAGGGGTGTGTGACATGCGTCATGCTCTCCAGGGGAGAGTGCGGGGAGGGAAAGGGAGGCTTCCTCACGCAGGCCGATATGCCGGCATTCGGGAGGGAGACTGGGCGGGAGTCCGCACAATGGAACTCCGGGATGCTCGCCGCGAGACAAAAGGGTGACTCGAAGAGTCTCTTTTGGGAAGAGGTCGGGCCCGCCAGCCAAGGGGCCTGGTCGGGTCATACAGGCGCTAAGAAAGGCGAGTGAATGCCTAGCGCATGGGTTCATTCTATGCGCTTTCATGGTTTCATGCAGAATCGTTGAAAACGCCATTGCATTCGGGCGGGGCTCCCTGCCTTGCGTGCAGTTCAGCGGGGATATGAAATGATGCTTGCAAGATGCTCTTTCCTGCCGCGACAGGCAAGGTGACACAAGGCGCAAGAACGGGCTTGGATATGCTGTTCATTACACTGGAAAATAGATGTATGTTGTTGATTTTCAATGACAATCATTCTTTGACGGCTTGCCGGTCATGAAACAGCCCGAAACTGAAACTGTCAGCCTCCACCATTGGTTCGACACTCCGCCGGGACGGTATGTGCTGGAGTGGGAGCAGGAGCGCCATGACGAGCTCGTCGCCGACCTGTTCGGCTATCGCGCGCTGCAGTTGGGGGCGCCGCGGCTTGAGGGGCTGCGAGCCAATCGCATGCCTCACCGCTGGCTGGCGCTGGGACAGGCGCAGGCCATGATGCTGGAGAGCCAGTGCGACTCAGAGAACGTTCGCATGAATGGCGGAACGAATGGTGGAACGAATGGCGCCGACGGCCCGCGCACCGGGCCGCCCGTGGCGCTCCTGGCCGAGCCGGTGATGCTGCCGTTCGGAGAGGCGAGCCTGGATCTGGTCCTGATGCCGCATGCTCTGGAGGACAGTCCCGATCCGCACGCCGCGTTGCGCGAGGCCGGGCGGGTGCTGGTGCCGGAAGGGCGGGTGTTGATCAGCGGGTTCAATCCGTTCAGCCTGTGGGGCATGAATCACGCAAGGGCGCGCCTGAATCGCCGGCTGGGCCTGGGAGGACGGCTGTACCTGCCCGAGGCGGGGCAGCTCATCGCGCCCAACCGGCTGCGCGACTGGCTTCAATTGCTGGGGTTCCAGATCGAATCCATCAGTTTTGGCTGTTACCGGCCGGCGGTGCGAAGCCAGGGGTGGCTTGAAAAATATTCGGCCCTGGATGCGCTGGGCGCCCGCTGGTGGCCGATTCTGGGTGCGGCTTATGTGATAGTTGCGGTCAAGCGCGTTCAGGGCGTACGGCTGTTGGGGCCGTCCTGGCGCAAGGGCGCCGCGCAGAAGGCGCCGGCGCCATCTCCGGTGCCGGTGGCCAATACGCGGCCACATTTTCATCGGAAGTAGGTTTTTTGTGACACATGTAGTGATCTATACGGACGGGGCATGCAAGGGCAATCCGGGTCCGGGTGGTTGGGGGGCCGTGCTGAGCTCGGGGAAGTTGGAAAAGGAGTTGTTCGGGGGAGAGCTGGAAACCACCAATAACCGCATGGAGCTGCTGGCGGTGATCGAGGCGCTGACGGCGCTCAAGCGGCCCTGCGAAGTCACTCTGTATCTGGACAGCCAGTATGTGCGCAAGGGCATCACCGAATGGATTCACGGCTGGAAAAAGAAGAATTGGTGTACCGCGAGCGGCGGTCCGGTCAAGAATGTGGAGCTATGGCAGCGCCTCGATGAGCTGGCGGCCCATGCCGGCCACAAGATCGAATGGCGCTGGGTGAAGGGGCATGCGGGCGATCCGGGCAACGAGCGGGCGGACGCGCTGGCCAACAAGGGCGTGGAACTGGCCCTGGGGCGTGTCTGACGGGGGCCAGGCCTCCCGGGTTCGAGTCACCGGATGGCGGTCAACCCCGAGATAGTTTCGTGAATGGCCTGCGCGGACTGCGGCCTGACCAGCCGTGCCATTTCCTTGCCGTCGCGGAGAAACACCAGCGTGGGCCAGAGTTTCACTCCAAAACCGCGGCCCAGGCGCTGGCCGGGTCCATCCTCGACCTTGATGTGGGCAACGTCGGGCTGATCCTCGAGCGCCTGCTCGATCAGGGGCTGCGCGCGCTGGCAGTGTCCGCACCAGGGCGTGCCGAACTCCAGCACGGCGGCTCCGGGGAGCTGGTCGATGGATTCGCGCGTCGGCGGGACGCTGGCGTGGCGGCTGGTGTAGGGCATGTGCCGTCTCTCCTTTTTATTTTCGGGCGTGCTTTCAATATCCCGCATTGTGGGGCGTTGGCAGAGCCGGGCCAGGAGGCCGGGGGCGGCGCCTCGTGTCAGATCAGGCCGTCAAACATCATGACTTCGACGCGCTCGCCGGGCTGCACCGCGCCACGGTCGTGGGGCAGCACGATCAGGCCGTTGGCATGCACCATGGAGCTGAGCATGCCCGAGCCCTGGTTGCCCGTGGTGCGCACCTGCAGGCTGCCGTCTTGCGAGCGCGAGACCACGCCGCGCTGGAATTCCGTGCGGCCCGGGCGTTTGCGCAGCGGCTCCGTGCAAACGGCCTGCAGGCAGGGCGTTTCGGTGCGGCCGCAGCCCATCATCCGCAGCAGGGCGGGGCGCACGAACACCAGGAATGTGACCATGGCGGCCACGGGGTTGCCGGGGAGTCCGAACAGCGCGCAGCGTTCGGCGCCCGCGCCGCGCGCGAGCCAGCCCACCGCCATGGGGCGGCCGGGTCGCATGGCGATCCGCCAGAAGGCCACCTCGCCGAGCTGCTTCATCAGCGCCCTGGTGTGATCGGCGTCTCCGCCGCTGACGCCGCCGCTGGTGATGACGGCGTCGGCGCTGTCGGCGGCCCGGCGGAGCATGGCTTCGAGCTGCAGGGGCTCGTCCCGCACCGCACCGAGGTCGATCACCTGAACGCCGAGCCGGGCAAGAAGTCCGAACAGCGCGTAGCGGTTGCTGTCGTAGACCGCCCCTTCGCGCGGCGGCTCGCCGGGCTCGAGGATTTCATCGCCGGTCGAAAAATACGCGACACGCAAACGGCGGCTGACCTCGATCCGCGCAAGGCCCAGGCTCGCCAGGAGACCGAGCGCCGCCGGCGTGATCGGCTCGCCGCGGGCCAGGGCCACGCTGCCTTGCGTCAGGTCCTCGCCCCTGCTGCGGCGGTTGCCCCCCGCGCGGATGGCATCGGCGGGAATGACGATGCCGCCGTCGGCGGCGGTGCGTGTCAGCTCCTGGGGGACCACCGTGTCCAGTCCCGGGGGCATGACGGCGCCGGTCATGATGCGCACGCATTGGTGGGCAGCCACGCTGCCGGACCACGCATGTCCCGCCAGCGCGGTGGCGATGCATTCCAGTTGCAGCGGCTGGCCCGCGCGCAGGCTCTCGCCGTGGAAGGCATAGCCGTCCATGGCCGAGTTGTCATGTGGCGGCACGTTGACGGGCGAGATCACGTCCCTGGCCACGATACGCCCGAGCGCATCGAACAGCGCGACGGTCTCGGAGCCGGAGACCGGCGCGAGCATTTCGGCGAGGAAATCATGAACGGCATCGACGGGCATGTCGTTGCGGTCGTAGCCCGGAATGCTGTCGGCGATGGAGTTCAAAGAGGTCATGTGGCTGAGAGGTTCAGGTCGGGACAGCCGGGCAGCGGGCGGACCATCAGGAGGCGGTCGTGCCCCGCGCCGCCGGCCTTGATGGCGCGCGGCTCCCTGCCGTATATGAGAAAGCCCGCGTGCCGGTACAGGCCGATGGCCCGTTCGTTGCTGGCGGTGACGCTGAGTTGGAGCATTTCGAGCCCGACCATCCGTTGTGTGTGCGCAATGCAGGCTTCGAGCAATTGTCGCGCGATTCCTTGGCGTTCAAAATTGACATCAATCATGACGGCATGGATCTGGCCTATATGCCGCTTGAACAGCGCCTGCTCGCGCTCGAAGCCGAGGCTGCCCACGAGCCGGTGATTCGCGGCGAAAGCGCCCAGGTGGAACGGGCCCGAGCCAGGTTCCGAGAAGCGGGCCGCGTAGATCATCGCGGGGCGTGCGACCGCCGTGGCGTAGTCCGTCGAGAAGGCTTCGGGCGAACGCAGCAGCGACGCATCGCGCAGCGCCTTGTAGGCGGGCGCATCGGCGGCGCGAAGCACTTCGATGCGGATGGCGGATGAGGGCTGCTGCGTCATGGCCCCGCGTGATGCGCGCCGTGCGGCGGGGCGGCCAGGGCTTCGAGCAGGCGCAGATCCTGTGGTGTATTGGTGTTGGCGAATGCATTGGCGTCGTCGCCGGGCAGGTCGAACGTCACGATGCTGTGCGGCTGGCCGCGCAGCCAGTGCATGACGCGGTGCTCACCCGCGGCCAGGCAGGCGTCGAGGCTTGCTCGCAGGCTGCGATGCAGCAGGCAGAAAACAGGGTGCAGGCGTTGCTCTCCGCTGGCTGGATCGGGTGCGGCGGCGAAGGCGCACCGGCTCTTGTCGCGCATGATCGCCTGGCCCAGACGGCTCACCAGATCCGGCGGGAATCTGGGAGAGTCGCAGGGAACCGTGAGCAGCCATTGCGTGCGGATATGTTCGAGGCCGCTGAGCATGCCGGCGAGCGGGCCGGGGAAATCGGCAAGGGTGTCGCTCCACACAGGCACTCCGAACCGCGCATATTTGTCGAGATGGCGGTTGGCGCTGATGGCCAGTGGCCCCACCTGCGGGGCGAGCCGCTGGAGCGCCGCCTGTGCGAGCGGCTGGCCGAGAAATTTTTCCAACCCCTTGTCGGCGCCGCCAAAGCGTGTCGCCCTGCCGCCGGCGAGCACCAGTCCGGTGATGTCCCGGGAGTCGATCTCCCCTGTGCCGGATGAGGCGGGTGTGGCTGCGGAAATGGATGGAATGATGCGCTCCCGTGGCACCGCAAGAGCGCGGCTCGCAGGGGCGAGTTTAGCCGCCGATGTAGCTCATTTCCACGCGCCGCATGGGGTGGCCCGACGTATCGGGCGGCAATTCGCTGCGCAGTTCGGAATAACGGTCGGAGCGCCCGCCCCAGATCTGCGCGATGGCCGAGGCGATGTCCGCATCGCTTGCCTGGCCGCGCAGCAGGCTGCGCAGGTCGTACCCATGCTGGGCGAACAGGCACAGGTACAGCTGCCCCTCCGTCGAAAGGCGGGCGCGGTTGCAGTCCCCGCAGAACGCGTGGGTGACGCTGCTGATCACGCCGATTTCGCCCAGTGACGGGTCGTGCCTGCCGCCGGCATCGGCATATCCCCATCGCCTGGCCGTCTCGCCGGGCGAGCTGGCGCTGAGTTGCACGAGTGGAAATTCGCCCTGGAGCAGGCGGATGACGTCATCCGAGGGCATGACCTCGTCCATGCGCCAGCCGTTGGTCGATCCCACGTCCATGTATTCGATGAAGCGCAGGGTGATGCCCGTTCCCCGGAAATGACGGGCCATCGGCACGATCTCGTGGTCGTTGGTGCCGCGCTTGACGACCATGTTCACCTTGATGTGCTCGAGCCCCGCCTTGTGCGCCGCCTCGATGCCGGCGAGCACTGCGGCGACGGGGAAATCCATGTCGTTCATGCCGCGGAAGATCGCATCATCCAGGCTGTCGAGGCTCACGGTGACGCGGGAAAGCCCCGCATCGCGCAACGCCTGGGCCTTGCGCGCCAGCAGCGAGCCGTTGGTGGTGAGCGTGAGGTCGGGCACCTTGCCGTCGAGCGTGCGCAGCGCGGCCAGTTGCGAGACGAGCTGCTCGATGTTCTTGCGCAGCAGCGGCTCGCCGCCGGTCAGGCGAATCTTGCGGACACCCAGCGCAAGGAACTGGCGCGCGAGCCTGGAGATTTCCTCGAAGCTCAACAGCGCGCTGTGGGGAAGGTATGGATAGTCCTTGTTGAACACATCCTTGGGCATGCAGTAGGAGCAGCGGAAATTGCACCGGTCTGTCACGCTGATGCGCAGATCCCGCAATTCGCGGCCCAGCGTGTCCCGCACATGGCCGCGGCTCGCCGCCGCGCCCTGGGGGACGATGGCGGGCAGGGCGCCCGAGCGCTGCTCAACGATGGGAATGATGCGTTCTGCCATGGATATCAGGGAGGGGTTTCTACAGCTGCCTTTGTGCGAAAGCCTTGAAGCTCTTCAATTTTTGGAGTGACCGCTGACGATATCGCGCAACTATTAGTAACGGTCAGAAATTTCTGAAAAAGCCGGGACTGGAAATGAGCCCGTGCGCAAAATCCGTCATATGAATGATTTTGATACAAATCTGGCCGAGACAGTTCCATGTCTGCGTGGCCGCAGGGCTGCCGTGCGCCTGCTGGTCGCGGCCATTTGCGCGCCCGCCACCGTAACCCTGACGGCCCAGGAGCGCATGGCGATCGCCACGGCCATCAACCGCACGGCGAAGTTCCGCGCTTTGTCGCAGCGCATGGCCAAGGCATATGGGCAACTATATCTGAAGATGTTGCCCGAACAGACCCGCAAGGTCTTGCAGCAGACGGTGCAACAGGTGCAGTCGGGCCTGGCCGAGCTGGAGCGTCAGAATTGGCCCGGAGCGGTCGCGCGCCACATCGCTGACGTGCACGCCAGTGCGACGAAGCTCATCACCATGGCGGCCTTGCCCGCCGACAGGGATGGCTTTCTGGCCGTCTCCAGGCAATCCGATGAGATGCTCAAGCTGGCGAACACGGCCACGGAAGCCTTCGAAAAACTCACCCAGTCCTCCACCGCTCAACTGGTGAACGTGGCGGGCCGCCAGCGCATGCTGTCCCAGCGTGTCGCCAAGAACTACACCTTGCTCGCGGCCGGCTTCGACTTGCGGGAAGCGCGCGACCAGATGGCCGGTGATCTGGACTTGTTCCAGGCCTCGCTCGGGCAACTGGCGGAAGCTGCCGTGAACACGGCGGCCATCCGCTCGGCGCTGGAGATGGGGCAGGCTCAGTTCGTCTTTTTCGACGCGGCCGTCAAGCGCCAGCCGGATGCGCGCGGGCTCAAGGATGTGGCGACGACCAGCGAACGGCTGCTGGAATTGATGGACGAGCTGGCGCAGTTGTACGAGACGGCGCTGCAGTCGGTGATCGGTTGATCACTTCGTCAAGGCCTCGGCTCCTCGCCCGTAGAACTGAGGGAAGAATTCCTTGACCCCCGGCCCGTTGAAGTCCCAGCCGGTACATTGATTGAGGTGGCGCGGCGGCTCGCCTTCGTCGCCGCTGAATGCGGCGGGCATGCTCTGGAAGGCGGCGGTGGCCAGGTTGAACAGCAGTTCACGGACGTGCGTGCAGCCCGCGACGCCGCCGAGGTTGGCCTGTATCGCCTTGCGCCAGCCGCGCGACATGCTGCAGCCGACCATGGATTGGATGGATGCCAGCGCCTCGGGGCAGCCGCCCAGGGGGTGCGCGTCCATCGCGGCCTCGATGGCTTGCACGACCAGCTCCCGGTTGACCGTCACGCGCAGCCACATGTGGTGAATGGGCTCGCCAGCACGGCGGATGATGCGGGGATCGCGTATGAAAGGCGTGTCCTCGGCTTTGCTGTCGTGAAGCTCGCCCTCTATGTCCCAGAGTCCATCCTCGCGCTCGTAACCGTGGTAGGTGACGCGGCGGATATGTCGGGCGGTGCGGGCAACGGGTGGGGACAAAGGCATTTTTATTTTGAACGGGCGGAATTTCTTGAATGAAAGGCGCTGCGGCACTGTGGCGGCTCTGTTGGAGACTGGCCATCACGGCAGTGGGTATTGAGCAGGCGCAAAACTTGCTGCATTGTGCGGGAGGCGCAAAAAAATTGCTGTCGCCAAGGTTCTGCATGTCCCGGGAACGCCCGCGCATTCCCGGGGCTCGTCTTCCTGTCATTTCAGTGCGAAAGCTGCATGCAAGGAGCTTGGTCTTAGAATGAACGGTTTCCCGCCTGGCGCGAGCCGCGCGGCAAAATGCCAATTCATCCATTCACTCGAAATTGTTGAGATCATGTCCCTGAACAACGTCCCCGCTGGCAAGAACCTGCCTGAAGCCTTCAACGTCGTGATCGAGATCCCGATGGAATCCGATCCGATCAAGTACGAAGTGGACAAGGAAACCGGCGCGATTTTCGTGGACCGCTTCATGACGACTTCCATGTTCTATCCCGCCAACTACGGCTACGTGCCGCAAACGCTGTCGGGCGACGGCGATCCGGTGGACGTGCTGGTCGTCACGCCCTATAAGCTGCCGCCGGGCGTGGTGGTTCCCTGCCGCGCGCTGGGCATCCTGAAGATGGAAGATGAAGCCGGCGTGGACGGCAAGGTGCTGGCGGTTCCCACGGCCAAGATCCTCAAGCAGTACGCCAATATCAAGACCCTGGGCGATCTGCCCGACATCAAGCTGAAGGCCATCGAGCACTTCTTTGCCCACTACAAGGATCTGGAAGAGGGCAAGTGGGTCAAGGTGCTGGGCTGGGGCGGCATGGACGAGGCGCACAAGGAATTGACCGACGGCGCGGCCAACTACGAAAAGTCCGGGAAGGCCTGATCGTCCGCGATGGGTCTGAACGGGCTGGGTGGGTCTGGATGGCCCATTTCCAACCCCCAGCCTCCCAATCCGCGAAAAGCCCGCTTGCCATGCGCGAGCGGGCTTTTTTCATGCGGGCCGGGCATGATGCCCCGCGGGGTGAGCCAGGCGATGGGCCGGCGCTGGGGGTAACATCCGGCTGCCGCCAGGCTTTCCCGCCCGATTGATCAGGACCCTGCCCATGTCGCCCTTTGCTTCCTCGCGCACCCCGTCATCGCGCCGCGCCGCGCCAGCGCCGGCCGCGCCCATGTCCAAGTACCTGACGTTTCGCCTGGGAGAGGAGGTGTATGGCATCGACATTCTCTGCGTGCAGGAAATCCGCTCCTATGAAGCGCCGACCCGCTTGGCGCATGCGCCGGAGTTCATCAGGGGCGTGATCCACCTGCGGGGAGCGATCGTGCCGGTCATCGATCTGCGCATGAAGCTGCGCTGCGCGCGCGCGGACTGCGGCGAGTTCACGGTGGTGATCGTGCTGAAGGTCGAGGGCATGTTGCTGGGGGCGGTGGTGGATGCCGTGGCCGACGTGGTTGCGCTGGCCGATGATGCGATCAAGCCCGCGCCGCGTTTTCAGGGCGCCGTGGATACCGCGTTCATACGCGGCATTGCGCCAGCGGAGGCGGGCATGCTGATCGTGGTGGATATCGCATCCTTGCTCAGCCCGTCGGAGATAGGGCTGCTGCAGCAACTGGAGCAGGAGCCGCCTCAGGAAGCTGCCGGGCCTCGCTGACGTTCCGGGACGGCCCTCACGGGCCGGTGCGCCTGAACGGGCTGCGGTCGTGCAGCTCATTCAGGTACTGCCCGATTCCTCTGCCCTCGCGTTCCAGAAAATGTTCCACGGCCTGGGCGAAGCCGGGGTGCGCCAGCCAGTGCGCGCTGCTGGTCTGTACCGGCAATAATGCGCGGGCCATCTTGTGCTGCCCCTGGGCGCCGCCTTCGAAACGCTCCACGCCGTTGGCGATGCACCAGATCAGCGGCTGGTAGTAGCAGGCCTCGAAATGCAGGCAGTCGACCCGCTCCAGCGCTCCCCAATACCGGCCATAGGCGACCGGGGCAAGGGTTGTTGCGCCGGAGTCCCGGGCCGCGCGGCGCGCAAGCAGGCTGCAGGCGATGGGCGCGCCGCCGCGTTCGGCGATGAAGATCACCCAGTTATCGGGCATGTCCTGCTGCATGCGCAGGAAGAAGTCGCGCGAGAGATAGGGCGCGTTGCCGTGTTCGAGATAGGTGCGCTCGTAGCAGGCGTAGAAGAAATCCCAGTCGCCGGACGTGATCTGCGTGCCTTCGCGGACGCGAAAACTCACCCCGGCCTCCGCCACGCGGCGGCGCTCCTGGCGGATTTTCTTGCGCTTTTCCTGGTTCAGCGATGCGAGGAATTCCTCGAAATCCGCAAAGGGCTGCTGCGTGCGAGGGTGGCGGTTGCGCCAGTGAAACTGCACCGTATGGCGCAGCAGCCATCCCGCGTCGTGCGCGGCGCGCAGGTCGTCCTCGTCGGCGAACAGCATGTGCAGCGAGGACAGGCCCGCATCCTTTGCCCAGTCCGTGATCGCGTGCAGAAGCATTGCGCGTGCGCTCGCATCACGCGCCAGCAGCCGCGCGCCGGGGACGGGGGTGAACGGAACGGCGAGCACGCCCTTGGGGTAATACGGCAACCCGTGACGCTGGTAGGCATCGGCCCAGGCCCAGTCGAATACGTATTCACCATAGGAGTGCGATTTGAGGTAGAGCACGCATGCGGCGTCCCAGGTCGCGGGCAGGCTGGCGCCGGACTCGCGCCGCAGCGTGAAATACAGCGGCGTCCAGCCGGTGTCCGGGCTTGCACATCCACTTTCCTCCAGGGCGGACAGATAGGCGTGCGTCAGAAAGGGCGTGGGGTTGGATTGCGCGCCGTGCAGGGCGTCCCACTGCGCGGGATCGATTTCGCGCGCGCTGGCGAAAAGCTCCAGCACATGGCCGGATGGGGGTGCGCCATGGGCGCGAGTCATTGTCGGCGGGCGGTGGTCTTGCACGGGAATTCGCGGGAGCTGGGGCGGATGATGCTGACGACGGAATCATGACGCAAATTCCGTATCCGCGTGCCCCGCGGCTCAGAAGCCGGACAAGAGGGAAATGGCTGGGCTGCACAAAAATGAGGCTATCCTGAAAAGGCTTTCATATTCAATGGGTTGCGCTTCGCATACAGAAATGCCCTCCAGCTATCCACAGCGCTGTCCAGGCTTTGTGGGGAAAACTCCGCGCAAGGCTTTTGGGCGCCGGGCCCGCGCCGGTGAAAGTGCGATGACATAATCAACGCAGTCATATTCCCTCTCGCCATGTCATTTGCCATTTGCATTGCCCAGCAGAATTTTGTCGTGGGCGACATCCAGGGCAACGCCCGGAAAATCATCGAATCCGCGCGCATCGCCCATGCCGAGGGCGCTCGCCTGCTGTTGACGCCGGAACTCGCGCTGGCCGCCTATGCCGCCGAAGACCTGTTTCTCAGGCCTTCGTTTCTCGCGGCCTGCGAGGCGGCTCTCCATCAGATCGCCGAGGCGAGCGCCGGGCTGCCCGGGCTGGCGCTGGTGGTCGGTCATCCGCAAGGCATTGCCCATGAGCCCGGCGGCCGTTGCCATAACGCGGCCAGCATCATTCGCGGCGGCCGTATCGAGCAGACCTATGCGAAGCAGCGTCTGCCCAATTACGAGGTGTTCGACGAGCAGCGCTATTTCATCGCGGGGCAGGGCGACTGTGTGTTCGAGGTGGACGGTGTGCGCATCGGCCTGCTGATCTGCGAGGACGCCTGGCATGCGGAGCCTGCCGCGGCGGCGGCCCGGGCCGGCGCGCAGATGATCGTGTGCATCAACGCCTCGCCGTTCCATGTGGGCAAGAGCGCCGAGCGCGAAGCGCAGATGCGCGCGCGCGTGAGCGAAACCGGCTTGCCGCTGGTCTATGCGCATCTGGTGGGCGGGCAGGACGAGGTGGTGTTCGAGGGCGCTTCGTTCGCGTTGAACGCGGATGGCGCGACGGCCATGCGCGCGCCGTCGTTCGAGGAGATTCTTGCGCGGGTCGACGTGACCGCCGGGAACGGCTCGCTCGTATTGTCCGGGGCCGTGTCTGGCGAGCCGGGCTGGGAGTCGCAGATGTGGGCCGCGCTGGTGACCGGAGTGCGCGACTATGTGGGCAAGAACGGTTTCCCGGGCGTCCTGCTGGGCCTGTCGGGGGGCATCGATTCGGCGCTGGTGCTGGCGATTGCCGTGGATGCGCTGGGCGCGGACAGATGCCGCACGGTGATGATGCCGTCGCCCTATACGGCGGACATCAGCTGGATCGACGCGCGCGACATGGCGTCGCGGCTGAACGTGCGGTACGAGGAAATCGCGATCGCGCCCCAGTTCGAGGCCTTCAAGGCGGCGCTGGCAGAGGATTTTGCCGGCCTGCCGGAAGATACGGCCGAGGAGAACCTGCAGGCGCGCATCCGTGGCACGCTGTTGATGGCGCTGTCCAACAAGTTCGGCTCGGTGGTGCTCACCACGGGCAACAAGAGCGAGATGGCCACCGGCTACTGCACGCTCTACGGCGACATGGCGGGCGGTTTCGCCGTCATCAAGGATGTGCTCAAGACCCGCGTGTTCGCGCTGGCGCGCTGGCGCAATGAAAACGATCCCTATGGCCGTGGCTCCAACCCCATACCGGAGCGGATCATCACGCGCCCGCCCAGCGCCGAGCTGCGGCCCGACCAGAAGGACCAGGACAGCCTGCCGCCGTACGAGATCCTGGATGCCATCGTGGAGCGCTATATGGAGCGCGACGAGCCGATTGACTCCATTGTCTCTGCGGGTTTTGCGCAGGCCGATGTCGATCGGGTCACGCGACTCATTAAGATCAACGAATATAAACGTCGACAGGCACCGGTGGGCGTGCGCGTGACGCGGCGCAGTTTCGGCAAGGACTGGCGCTATCCCATTACCAATCAATTCAGGGCGTGAGTGAGACACCGGGCCGGCCGCTGGGGCGGTGGCCGGTGTTCCATGCCCTGTCAGCTTTCGAAAACATCAGGAGTTCCCGCCATGAAAATGATCACCGCCGTCATCAAGCCATTCAAGCTCGAAGAAGTCCGCGAGGCGTTGGCGGAGTGCGGCGTGACCGGCTTGACCGTTACCGAAGTCAAGGGCTTTGGCCGCCAGAAGGGCCACACGGAACTGTATCGCGGTGCTGAATACGTCGTTGATTTCCTGCCCAAGGTGAAGATCGAAGTCGTCGTGCGCGGCGAGGACGTGGACCGCTGCGTCGATGCCATCGTCAATGCGGCGCGCACCGGCAAGATCGGCGACGGCAAGATTTTCGTGACCGAAGTCGAGCGGGTGATCCGCATCCGCACCGGCGACCTGGACGACGCCGCGGTTTGAGCGCGGCCAGGAGCTGGGGCTAGATCACTTCCCGCAGCGGAATCTGCGACATGTTGTTGCCCGCCTCCTGCACCAGCTTGCGCAGCAGGGCGTCCTTGTCGCTGCTGAACGTGATCAGGTCCATCTGCCATTCACCCATGAGCCCCGAGCTCACGCTGGTGTTCAGGAAGTGGATCAACCCGTCGTAATAACCGTCCACGTTCAGCAGGCCCAGCGGCTTGTCGTGATAGCCGAGCTGGCGCCAGGTCCAGATCTCGAACAGTTCCTCGAACGTGCCTATGCCGCCGGGCAGGGCGACGAAGGCATCGCTGCGCTCGGCCATCATGGCCTTGCGTTCGTGCATGTTGTCCACGATGTGCAGTTCGTCACAGGCGTGATTGGCCAGTTCCTTGTCCACCAGCGCCTTGGGAATCACGCCGACGACGCGCCCGCCCGCCAAGCGCGTGGCTTCGGCCACCGTGCCCATCAGGCCGCCGCGCCCGCCGCCGTAGACCAACTGGCCGCCACGCTCGCCGATCCACTGGCCGACCTCTTGCGCGGCCTGGGCGAAGGCGGGATTCTCGCCGGGGCGGGAGCCCAGGTACACGCAGATCGAGAAGGCCGGGTGTGTTTGTGCAGTGGTTGGGGTTGGTGAAGACATCAGTTCAGCCTTTGGTACAGGGCCGCGGCCCAGACAGCGCCGCAAAGCAGCAGGGACAGGAGCACGGCTGCGCTCCCCATGTCCTTGGCGCGCTTGGATAGTTCGTGAAGTTCGGGGCCGATGCGGTCGATGGCCGCTTCAATGCCCGAGTTGAGCAGCTCGACGATCAGCACCAGCATGACGGTTGCCGCCAGCATGGCGGTTTCCAGCCAGTTCGAGCCTACCCAGAACGCCAGCGGAATAAGCACCGCGGCAAGGCAGGTTTCCAGCCGGAACGCTTTTTCATTCCAGCCCGCGCCCAGTCCCTGCAGGGAATAGCCGAACGCATGCGCGAGGCGGTTCAGGCCGGTGCGCATCTTGTGCGGGTGGGGTGCTGGGGTGCTGGAGTCGGCGGGTTCCATGAGCGGAAGAAAACGGCTTGAGGGGCGTGGTCTGTGGGCGGATGGGCCTGTGGGTGATGATAGGGCCTGAAGGCCGTCCCAGGCCCGGCGCGCGGCATTTGGGCCGCTGTTTATTTCCTGCGCTTGCGGGCGAGCGGCTGCGAATGGACGAGGCGCGTGCCGGCCATCGCGTCATGCCAGAATTGCCCATCGGGGTGGAAACGGCTCAATATGGCCCAGATGGCGATCCACCCAGCGAGAAGGACGACGGATTCGCCGCCGCTCAGATGAAAAGCCCAGCTCACGGCGAGCGGCGGAAGAAACCACATCCACGACAGCACGTACCGAAGCAGCGCGCGCGACTGGGAGATGGCGCGGCCTTGCCGGTCCACCACGCGGATATTCCATGTCTTCATGGCGAGCGTCTGGCCCTTGGCCCAGAACCAGACGAAATAAATGCCGAAAACCATGAACAGGAACGCCTGCAGGCCATGGCGGTTGTCGAGCGCGTTGCGGGTCTGCGTGAGCGAGCTGTAGAGATAGCCCGCGATGAAGACCACGCCGAACATCAAAATACCTTCGTACAGCCAGCACGCCATGCGGCGCTTGAGCGGCGGCGTCCTGCCTTCGGCGTTCGAGGAGGCTGCCGCCCCTGGGGCGGTTGCGGAATTACCGGAGGTTGACGGTGCATTCATGCGGACAAGGGGGCCATGAGGACTTATTGGGGGGAGTTCACCGACGTGATGTCGCGCAGGTCCACGGGTTCTTCCGGCTCGGCCGCGGATGCCGGGTTGAGCGGCGGCAACGGCACGGCTTCGGCGGATGCGCCCTGCACGGGTGCGGTTTCCACCATCGGCGGGGCTGCTGGAGCGGCTGGAACCTGTGCCGGCGGGTACATGTGCGGCACATGGTAGTCCGTCAGGGGCGGGATCTTGGGCGGGTTGGGTTGACTTGGCGCAACCGTGGTGACTGCAGGAATACGCACCAGCTTTTTGGGAGACACTGGCTTGAGCGATACGGCCGCGCCCAGCGGCTTGCGCACGGCCCTGGCTGCGAGCCGCTTCTTCTCTTCGTCGCTCAATGCCTGGTAGGCCTCCCATTGCGCGCGCTTGTCGTCCGGGGAGAGGGTGCTGGTCGCCGCATAGTTCAACCGTGCCTGGCTGCGCTGCTGCGCGCTCAGGCTGGCCCATTCGGTCATGCGGCTGAGCATCTTTGCCTGCTCTTCCTCGCTCATCGACTGGAAGTTGGATGCCAGATTGATCCAGTGCCGTTTCTGTCCTTCACTCAACTGCTCCCATCGATTGGCGAGCGGCGACAGCGCGTCTCTTTGCGTGCTGGTGAGTTCTCCCCAGGCGGGGCCTCCCAGATTGACGCTTGGAGTAATCTTGGGCGACATTGCTCCGGGGCGCACATTGGTGCGCGAGCCGGGCAGCGCCTCGACGGGAACGGGGATGGTGGGCGCGATTTCGAGATAGGCGACGCTTTTCCAGGCGCCGAATGCCAGGCACGCCAGAACCAACAGACCCCCGATGAAGGGGGCTGCGGTGGTGGGGGATGAGCGGGAGGATTCTTCTGGCGCCAATCTCTGCATGCAAATCGGTGGTCAGCCGACTGTATTTCTAAAGTTTGTGTTGGGATGTCTTCAGGAACTGCTGAAAACCTGGGTCAGTATAGGCCTCGGGAGGCAGGTCGTCAGTGAGAAGCGCCGCATCGACCTCGGCAATTTCATTCGCACCGGCTTCATTTTGATTGACGCCAATCATGATAAGGCCTACCAGAAGAGCGGCCACGGGCACCGCGGATACCAGGGCGCGCCACCAGTTTCCCCCTTCGCTGCCCCAGCCGCCGCCCATGGCGGCTGTATGGCCTCCATGAAGAATGACGGGTTCAGCCACGACAGGGCGGGATGCGACCGCGGCGCGCTTGCGCTTGGCCAGGGCCTGCATGCGCCCCGCGCGCAACCGTTCCGTGATGTCGTATGGAAGCTCGCCGGCGCCCTGGTCGAGCCGGGCGACCACCCGACGAGCAAAACGGTCTGCGGCTGGGTTTGTCGAGTTGTCTGAGATATGGTTGTTCATAGCTCGATTCCTTTAGCCTTCAGTGCCTTGCTGAGTGTCTGTATTGCCCGAAAGCAATGTGTCTTTACGCTGCCTTCCGAGCAGCCCATCGCGGCTGCGGTTTCTGCAACATCCATTTCCTCCCAGTAACGCATGAGGAAGGCTTCGCGTTGACGCGCGGGAAGTTCCTGGATTTCGGTTTCGATTTGTCCCAGCACCTGTTTGCGGCGGACCAGGTCCTCGGAACTTTGCGTGTCGTCGCGGCCGTTTCCCTCTGAAGAATACATTTCCAGCAGGTCGAAATCGCCTGATTCGTCGTGCGAGCTCTCGAAATCGCTCAAGCTTGTAAACAAAGCGTTACGAGTTTTCTGGCGCCGGAACCAGTCCAGGGTGCTGTTGGACAGAATGCGCTGGAAGAGCATGGGGAATTCGTTGGCGGGCTTGTCTCCGTAGTGCTCCGCCAGCTTGATCATGCTGTCCTGCACGATGTCCAGCGCGGCATCCTCGTCGCGTACGTGATACACCGTGCGCTTGAAGGCACGCTTATCGACGCTCTTGAGGAAATCTGACAGTTCTTGTTCGGAGGCCAAGTGAAAAACTGTCCCTGGAAGGGACTGGCTGAGCCCGGCGGTCGCCGCTGGCGCATGGTTGCGAATCCTGCAATTATGACATCAGAGAATTTTTTTGAGCGCAGCCGGGTGCGGACGCCCGCAAAGTGCAATAATGTGCACTGCAGCAAATAACGCAAACGGGTCTCGGTTCGGCGAAAACCATCTCGCTCATGACCGAAGCCTCAAGTTCCAAGGCGGCTTCACAAGAGCTCGACCGAGGGGCACCCAAGGTTTTTCGTTAGAGAAATTCACAAAGGTTGATCGATCATGGAAATCTCCAAAGCCGAAATCTCATCGGCCGCCGCGGCAGCAACCGGCGCATCCGGCTCCCAGGAACTGATGGGCGCCGAAATTCTCATCAAATCCCTGCAGGCTGAAAACGTCCAGTACATCTGGGGTTATCCCGGCGGCGCGGTCCTCTATATCTACGACGCCCTGTACAAGCAGGACACCATGCAGCACGTGCTGGTGCGCCACGAACAGGCCGCCGTGCACGCCGCCGACGGCTATGCCCGCGCCACGGGTGACGTGGGCGTCGCCCTGGTGACGTCGGGCCCCGGCCTCACGAATGCCGTCACGGGCATTGCGACGGCGTTCATGGATTCGATCCCGATGGTGATCATCTCCGGGCAGGTGCCCACGCCCGCGATCGGCCTGGATGCGTTCCAGGAGTGCGACACCGTCGGCATCACGCGCCCCATCGTCAAGCACAACTTCCTGGTCAAGGACGTGCGCGACATCGCCTCGACCATGAAGAAGGCATTCCACATCGCACGCACCGGTCGCCCGGGCCCCGTGGTGGTGGATATCCCGAAGGACGTTTCCTTCAAGAAAGCCCTTTACTCAGGCTATCCGCAGACCGTGGAAATGCGCTCGTACAACCCCGTGAAGAAGGGGCACGGCGGACAGATCCGCAAGGCGCTGCAGCTTCTGCTGACGGCCAAGCGCCCCTACATCTACACCGGCGGCGGCGTGCTTCTGGGCAACGCCTGCAACGAACTGCGCACGCTGGTGGACATGCTGGGCTACCCGGTCACGAACACGCTGATGGGACTGGGCGCGTATCCTGCATCCGATCCCAAGTTCCTGGGCATGCTCGGCATGCACGGCACCATCGAAGCCAACAACGCCATGCAGAACTGCGACGTGCTGCTGGCAGTCGGCGCGCGCTTCGATGACCGCGTGATCGGCAATCCCAAGCACTTCGCCTCGGTGGACCGCAAGATCATCCACATCGACATCGATCCTTCCAGCATCTCCAAGCGCGTGAAGGTGGACGTGCCCATCGTGGGCGATGTGAAGGACGTGCTGACCGAGCTGATCAACATGATCCGCGAGACGCCCACCCGTGCCGAGGCCGGCGCGCTGGCGCAGTGGTGGAAGCAGATCGAGGTATGGCGCGGGCGCGACTGCCTCGCATACGACCGCGAGAATACCAGCGTGATCAAGCCGCAGTATGTGGTGGACACGCTCTGGAACATGACCAAGGATGCCGATACCTACATCACATCCGACGTGGGCCAGCACCAGATGTGGGCAGCGCAATATTACCGTTTCGACGAGCCGCGCCGCTGGATCAATTCCGGCGGTCTCGGCACGATGGGCGTGGGCATTCCGTATGCCATGGGCATCAAGCTCGCCAAGCCCCAGTCCGAAGTGTTCTGCATCACCGGCGAAGGCTCCGTGCAGATGAACATCCAGGAGCTGGCGACCTGCCTGCAGTACAACACGCCGATCAAGATCTGCGCGCTGAACAACCGCTACCTCGGCATGGTGCGGCAGTGGCAGGAGATCGAGTACTCGGGCCGCTACAGCCACAGCTACATGGATTCGCTGCCCAATTTCGTGAAGCTGGCGGAAGCCTATGGCCACGTCGGCATGCTCATCGAGCGCCCGCAGGACGTCGAGCCCGCGCTGCGCGAGGCCCGCAAGCTCAAGGACCGGACGGTGTTCATGGACTTCCGCACGGATCCCACCGAAAACGTGTTCCCGATGGTCCAGGCTGGCAAGGGCATCACCGAGATGCTGCTCGGGTCGGAAGATCTGTAAGACACGGCCGGTCCCGTTTTCCTCTCCCGGAAAATCCGCCTACCGTAAATCCTGAAATTCCGGGGTTGGGGTTCTCCCGCTCCGGGCCATCCCGGCCATTCGACGAGAATGGCTCCCTTTTGACGAATCTATTGTCTGCCGAGCCCGATGCTTACCGGCATCGGGGGAGGGCAGCGAAAAGAGGACTCTTTCATCATGAAACACATCATTGCCGTCCTGCTGGAAAACGAACCTGGCGCCCTGTCCCGCGTGGTGGGCCTGTTTTCCGCCCGTGGCTACAACATCGAATCGCTGACGGTCGCTCCGACGGAGGACGCGTCGCTGTCGCGGATGACCATCCAGACGCACGGCTCGGAAGACGTGATCGAGCAGATCACCAAGCACCTGAACCGCCTGATCGAAGTCGTGAAGGTGGTCGACCTCACCGAAGGCGCCTATACCGAGCGCGAGCTCATGATGGTGAAGGTGCGTGCCGTCGGCAAGGAGCGCGAGGAAATGAAGCGCATGACCGATATCTTCCGCGGCCGCATCATCGACGTGACCGACAAGAGCTACACCGTGGAGCTGACGGGCGACCAGAGCAAGAACGACGCGTTCCTGCAGGCCATCGACCGCTCGGCGATTCTTGAAACAGTGCGCACCGGCGCCAGCGGCATTGGCCGGGGCGAGCGCATTCTGCGCGTTTGAGAGGCTCTCGCGCCAGCGAGCCGTCCGAGGTAGCTCTACGGCTTCGAGGCGCGCCTGCCTGCAACGCGATCCATCTTCCTGATTTTTCCTTTTTCACCCACCCTAGACCCAAACCCCGGAGCCGAAATGAAAGTTTTCTACGACAAAGACTGTGACCTGAGCCTCATCAAAGGCAAGACCGTCGCCATCATTGGCTATGGCAGCCAAGGCCATGCCCACGCCCAGAACCTGAACGACAGCGGCGTGAAGGTCGTGGTCGGCCTGCGCAAGGGCGGCGCATCCTGGGACAAGGTCGGCAAGGCCGGTCTCAACGTCCTGGAAGTGAACGATGCGGTCAAGTCCGCCGACGTGGTGATGATCCTGTTGCCCGACGAGCAGATCGCCGAGGTCTACAAGAACAACGTCGAGCCCAACATCAAGCAAGGCGCTTCGCTGGCCTTTGCCCACGGCTTCAACGTGCACTACAACCAGGTCGTGCCGCGCGCCGACCTGGACGTGTGGATGGTCGCCCCCAAGGCTCCCGGCCACACCGTGCGCTCCACCTACACCCAGGGCGGCGGCGTTCCCCACCTGGTTGCCGTGCATCAGGACAAGAGCGGCAAGGCCCGCGACCTGGCCCTGTCGTACGCCATGGCCAACGGCGGCGGCAAGGCCGGCATCATCGAGACCAACTTCAAGGAAGAAACCGAGACCGACCTGTTCGGCGAGCAGGCTGTTCTGTGCGGCGGCGCGGTCGAGCTGATCAAGATGGGTTACGAAACCCTGGTCGAAGCCGGCTACGCTCCTGAAATGGCGTACTTCGAATGCCTGCACGAACTCAAGCTGATCGTCGACCTGATCTATGAAGGCGGCATCGCCAACATGAACTACTCGATCTCCAACAACGCCGAGTACGGCGAGTACGTGACAGGCCCGCGCGTGGTCAACGAGACTTCCCGCGAAGCCATGCGCCAGTGCCTGAAGGACATCCAGAACGGCGACTACGCCAAGAGCTTCATCCAGGAAG
The DNA here is from genome assembly GCF_040396215.1 of Diaphorobacter ruginosibacter. Lineage (GTDB taxonomy): Bacteria > Pseudomonadota > Gammaproteobacteria > Burkholderiales > Burkholderiaceae_C > Diaphorobacter_A > Diaphorobacter_A ruginosibacter_A. The sequence goes on from NZ_JBEBOW010000057.1 coordinate 21,199, forward strand.
GGCGCCTGAACTATCCTTCGATGACCGCGCGCCGCCGCAACACGGCCGACCACAGCATCGAAATCGTGGGCGGCAAGCTGCGCGCGATGATGCCCTGGATCGCCAAGAACAAGCTGGTGGATCAGACTCGCAACTAAGAGCTGCTAACACGACCCAGCAAACCGAAGGTTTGCGATCGAGACGAGGCGCGAAGCCGCAGGCAGTACAAGCGTACGACAAGGCGAAGCAACGACGTATCGAGGGTTGTGTTTGCGGCTCTAAGAACGTGTTCACGATCTCCTCGCGCCGCGACAGCGGCTTTGCG
>NZ_JBEBOW010000058.1:0-21470 GCF_040396215.1 Diaphorobacter ruginosibacter
TCGTCGGTCCTGCCCACCGGCGATGCCTGCAACCCGTCGGGCCGCAGCAACGTCTATGCCGTCAACTTCTCCAATGGCGCGTCGGTGCTCAAGAACAGCAACAACGAGGTGGCGAATTATCTGGCGCAGGATAGCCTCATCATCGACTTCAGCTTCTTCAACGTGCGGGGCAAGGTGCAGCCATGGATAGGCGACAACAAGGGGGCGCTGGAGAAAGTATCCGGCACGTTCTCCACGCAGCGCACCCGTTCGCTCAACTGGCGCGAGCTCTCGACCGTGCATTGAACGCGATGGCACGCCGCGCAGCCGCTCCGGCTTCGTGGCGCGCCCGGCGCGGTGTGCCATAATGGAAAGCTGTGGGCCGTTAGCTCAGTTGGTTAGAGCAGAGGACTTAACGGGATGGTTCCTACCATCTGGCCGTGGCCAGAAAACGGAAGCGTCCCACTGGGTTGCTCAAGGCAAGTTCACTCTGCCTTGAAGTAGAACTTCTCAAATTCGGTGAACGCTAAAGCGCGGATGCGCCATGCCAACGCCGAGCGAAGCCCTCCAGAAGAGGGAACGTGTAGAGACTCGACGGGAAGGCCGAAAGGCAAGACAGAGTCCAGACCACGAACCGGAAACGGGCGGCGAAAGCCGAAGTGGCAAGCATAATCCTTTGGTCGCTGGTTCGAGCCCAGCACGGCCTACCACCATGCATGAAGCCGCTGGCGCAATCTTCGCCAGTGGCTTTTTTGTCTTTGAAATGCATCGGCCGCGAGCCTGTTTCCCCGCAGTCACTGTCGATTGGACCGGATGGGTCACGCATCGCTCGCGGGAAGAGTGAGGCGCATGCGCAGGCCGCCCAGCGGCGATGGCTGGGCGCTGACGTCGCCGCCGTAGGTTTGCGCGAGTTCGCGGACGATGTCGAGTCCCAGGCCCGATCCGGGCTGCCGCTCGTCCAGGCGTACGCCGCGCTGGAAAGCCCGCTCGCATTGCTCCCGGCTCAAGCCAGGGCCGTCGTCGTCCACCAGCAGTTCGAACATGTTGCCGCCGCATGCGCTGGCGCTGATCTCGACGCGGTTGCTGGCCCATTTGCCTGCGTTGTCGATCAGGTTCCCCATGAGTTCATAGAGGTCCTGGGGCTCTCCGCGAAAGGCGAGCCGGGGGTCGATGGGGTGGATCTCGAACCGCACGCGGCGTTCGGCATGCAGCTTTTCCATGGTGCGGACCAGCGCCGCCAGATGTTCCGGGACCGGCGTGCGAAGACCGCTTGTCCGGACAGCCGAAGCGGCGCGCGCCCGCGCCAGATGATGCGTGACGTGGCGCCGTGCCGTGTCGGACTGCTCGCGCACCAGCGCCGCGAAAGGTCCGCTTTCATGCTCAGCCGCGTTGGCGAGGATGGCCAGCGGCGTGTTCACCGCATGCGCGAGGTTGCCGGCCTGGGTGCGCGCGCGTTGGACCATTTCGGCGTTCGTGTCGAGGACCTTGTTGAACTCGTCGACGAGAGGCTGCAGTTCCTGGGGAAAGCGGCCTTCCAGGCTCCGCGCGCGGCCTTCGAGCACGGCGGTGAGCCTCGACCTCAATTGTGCGAGCGGACGCATCACGAACTGCAACTGTGCCAACACGGCGATGAGCAGGCCCAGCGCGAGCAGCGTCAACGTTACCGTCAACATCGAGGTGAAGCGCTGCAGCGGCTCCGACAGCAGCGCGCTGTCGGCCGCGACCGTGAGCCTCAGGGGTGGCGCGTCGGCTTCGGGAAGCTGCAGGTTGCGCGTGACGGCCAGCAGATCGTTGCCAGCGCCATCCTTGAGCTGCAGTGTGCGGTAGCTGAGGCCCGCCTGTGCGTCCTGGACCACGGCGGGCAACCGCAGCGCCTGATCCCACAGGGAGCGCGAGCGGGCGATGGCCTCGCGCATCACTTGCGGCTTCTTCTTGGCGTCGATCCTGAGTTCATCGGCCTGCCAGAACAGGCCCGAGAGCGGTTTCTCGAATCTAGGATCACTGCTGATGGGCGTGACGGCGATGCTTCCGTCCTCCTGCACGCTGGCCGCGGCGCTCAATTGGTTCAGATGCAGCACCAACTGTGCCTGCAATTGCTGCTCCACATGTTCCTTGAACAGGTTGCGCAGACCCCAGCCGGCGACGGCCAGCGCCGCGATGATCCATGCGAGCGCGCCCAGCAGCAGGCGCGCCCGCAGCGATTGGCGGTGCGCGGGCGCTGGCGATGCGGCGTTCATGAGGCGGCGCTCGTGTCGATGAGGCGGTATCCCATTCCGCGCACTGTTTCTATGCTCGCGGGCGGCAGCTTCCTGCGCAGCCGGCCGATGAACACTTCGATGGTGTTGGAGTCGCGCTCGCTGTCGTTGGGATAAATGTGCTCGTACAGGTCGGTGCGCGAGAACACCTCGCCAGGGCGCTGCATGAGCAGCGAGAGTATCTTGAACTCATGGCTGGTGAGGGTGAGCGCCTGTCCGTCAACCAGGGCGCGGGCCTGCTTCGTATCCAGGCGGATCGGCCCGCACTGCCATTCGGCGCTGGATTGCCCTCCGAGGCGACGCAGCAGAGCGCGCAGGCGCGCCAGCAACTCCTCCATGTGAAAGGGCTTGGCGAGATAGTCGTCGGCGCCCGCATCCATGCCCGCCACCTTCTCATGCCAGGCGCCGCGCGCCGTGAGGATCATCACGGGCATGCCGCGGCCGGCGGCGCGCCAGCCCCTGAGCACCGAAAGGCCATCGACCACCGGCAGGCCCAGGTCGAGGATGGCCGCGTCGAAGTCCTCCGTTTCACCCAGATGGAGCGCCGTTTCGCCGTCGCCGGCGGCCTCGACCGTGTGAGTGGCCAATCGCAGTGCCTCGATCAGCTGCGCCCGCAGCGTGGGCTCGTCTTCCACGACCAGGATGCGCATCAGTGTTTCCTCTTTTGCTTGATGCCGATGACGCGGCCCGTGGCGGCGTCGAGCTTGAGCTTCACCAGAACGCCGTCCTGCTGGAGCAGCTTGATTTCGTAGATGAACAGGCCGTCGTCGCGTTCGAGCTCGACCTCCAGCACCTGGCCCTTGTGGTCGCGCTCCATGATGTCCAGCACGGTGCGCAGCGGCAGGATCCTGCCTTCCCGAAGCGCCTGGCGAGCCAGCTCGTGATCGCTGGGGCCTGCCTGCGCGGTTCCGGAAAGCGTGCCAGCGAACGAGCAGATGCCCAGCGCCAGAACCGCCAGGACGAGCGTCCGGCGCCTGCATGGGAAACGTGTAGGTGGTGATGTGGCTGGATTGCTCATGAGACTGATCCTTGGTGGCGGTGACGCTCTTCACTTTTACCAAAACCGCGATGAACGGGAGATGAACGGGCGGTTCAGCTTGGCTTCACCGCATGTTTTCCAGAATTCATTCCGACAGGTGTTTCAAGGCTTCGCAAGAAGCGCATTCCCTGTCCGGGCCTTGCAGGAGGCAGCCTGAATTGCCCGATTCATTCACGGACCGGGAATATTTTCCCAAGGAGTTTTCACATGTCTCATTCCTATCGTCATTCCATCGCCGCGCTCGCGATTGCTCTCTCCGTCGGGGGGCTTGCTTCCCATGCCTGCGCGCAGAACGCGGGCGCACCGGCGCCTGCCGTAGCGGCTGCTCCCGCTGCTGCGGCTGCACGGAACGTGCTGACCATCCGGCAAATCTACGACCGCCTGGAAGCGCAGGGATATCAGGACATCCAGGAGATCGAACTGGATCATGGGCGCTACGAGGTCAAGGCATACGACGCGCAGGGCCGACGCATGAAACTTTACGTTAATGCCGCCACTGGCGCGGTGGAGTCCAGCAAGACGCTTCGTTGACGGGAACCCGGCACCACCGGCGATGCCTTGACTTCAGGAGTGTGTGATATGCGAAAACAGATGACGTTGGCGATTTTCCTGGCGGGCGTTGCCGCCCTGTGGTGCTGGGCCGCACCGCCGCAATGGCGTATTTTTCCTTTGATGGATGCCCAGGCGGCGGCGGTGGGCTGGTGGGCGCTGCGCCAGCACGTGCTGAATCTCAGTGGCCTGTGGAGCGTGGGGCTGATGAGCCTGTGCATGCTGCTGGCGCTTCGCCAGCCCTGGATGGAGCGGCTCCTGGGCGGCATGGATCAGGTATACCGGCTGCATAAATGGGCCGGCATCGCGGCGGGGGCCACGGCGGTCATGCATTGGGGCACCAAGGAATCGAGCGGGCTCCTCAAGCAAGCCTGGGGAACGGCGGGCCGTCCCGCGCGCGAGGCGATGCTGGCCTGGGCGGCTCCGCTGCGCGCGGTGTCGAAGGACATGGGGGAAATCGCGTTCTACATCCTGCTCGGCCTTTTGCTCGTCACGCTGTGGCAGCAGATGCTCGACTATCGCAGGTGGCGCTGGACGCATCGCATCATGCCGCTGCTGTATCTGGCGCTGGTGTGCCACTCGGTGGTGTTGATGCCTGCATCGGCATGGTCCAGTGCGCTGGGCATTCTCTATATGTGCTTTTTCGTGGCGGGGAGCGCGGCTGCGGTGATGTCGCTTGCGGGCCGCATCGGACAAGGGCGCACTTATGAGGCGCGCGTGGAACGGGCGGCGCTGCTTGGCGGGCCGCCGGGCCAGGCGCCGCTCGAACTGGTCTGCGCGATGCCCCGGGACTGGCCGGGACACACGCCGGGGCAGTTCGCCTTCCTGACGATGGACCGGCTGGAAGGATCGCATCCGTTCACCATTGCAAGTGCTCCGCAGTCATCGGGCACAACGCAGGCGGGCGAGCCGCTGCTGCGTTTTCTGATCAAGCCGCTGGGCGATTTCACGAAAACCCTGTCCGGGCGGTTGCGGGCGGGGGACTGGCTGCGCATCGAGGGCCCATACGGCAGATTTGACGGTATCGGTGATCCGGCGCGCCGTCAGGTATGGATCGCCGCGGGAGTGGGCGTCACTCCGTTTTTCGCCCTGCTCGAATCGCGCCGGAAGCCGGATGATTCTCCGGCTGCGCCGCCGCGCCAGGAGGTGTGGATGCATTACTGCACCCGCGATGCGCGTGAGGACGCATTGCTGGAGCAGGTCCGCCGCCTGTGCGCGGCGGCGCGGCCTGCCGTGCAACTGCGCATTCACGACGAGGCCTGCGGCGACTTGTTCGACCCCATGACGCATCTAAACCACGAAAGCGGCAAGCCGCTGGACATCTGGTTTTGCGGCCCCGGCGGGTTTGCCGCTTCGCTGCGCAATGCCTGCCGGCGGTGGGGCCGTGGACGATGGCGCCTGCATGCCGAATCGTTCGCCATGCGCTGATAGCTGCCGTTACGCTTGATCACCTCGACCGGCATGCCATGCGTTAAGGTTGGAAGATTGTTCAATTCGCTGATGTTGAAGGATTCACGCCATGCGCAAGTCGTCTGGATCATGGGTTGCCGCGGCTGCCTTGCTGTTCGTTGCGGGCTGCTCGTCCCTGTCTCCGCAAAGCCCGCCGCCCAAGCCGCCGCCTCCCATCGGCGCGTCGACGGCGCCGGTGGGCGGAGCCTGCAGCGTGCAGGGCGCCCAGCCGTTCGTCGGACAGAAGGCCACCGCGAAAGTGACGGAGCAGGCGCGCGTGCGATCGGGCGCGCGCATGGCGCGCATCGTGCGGGCGGGGCAGCCCGGGACCATGGAGCACTTTCCCGATCGCCTGAACCTGGTCGTGGATCAGGGCGGCAAGATCACGGGCGTGAACTGCGGCTGATTCCGAAAATACGCTGCGCAGTCAGTCCGCGAGAAACAGTGATTGCAGATCGCTCAGGAAATCGAAGCCGCGCTCGGTGGGCTGGATCTTCAGCCCTTCGCGCACGATGAGTCCGCGCGCCTGGGCCTGCTTCAAGCCGGGCTCGATGGCCGACAGCGGCGCGCCGGTGCGCTCCACGAAATCCTGCAGGGAAAAGCCATCGCGCAGCCGCAATGCATTGAGCATGTATTCGAACGGCAGATCGGCGCGGCGCACGTCGTCGTCCTGGGCAATGGCAAGCCCCGCGAGGGCGCCTTCCATGTATCGGGCGGGGTCGCGCAGGCGCACCTGCCGCACGACGCGGTGCGCGAAGCTGAGCTTGCTGTGCGCGCCGGCGCCTATGCCCAGGTAATCACCGAACTGCCAGTAGTTCGTGTTGTGGGCGCAGTCATGATGGGGGCGCGCATAGGCCGAGATTTCGTAGCGGCGCATGCCCGCCGCCTCGGTGAGTTCGGTGATGCGGTCGAGCATGTCGTATGCCGTGTCCTCGTCGGGGACGGTGGGCGGGAACTTGGCGAAATAGGTGTTGGGCTCGATCGTCAGATGATAGACCGACAGGTGCGGCGGCGCGAACGAAAGGGCCGTCTGCAGGTCGCGTTCGAGATCGAGCGGGCCTTGTCCCGGCAGCGCATACATGATGTCGAGGTTGAACGTATCGAACGATTGCGCGGCTTCCTCCACCGCGGCGAGCGCCTGTGCCCTGTCATGCACGCGGCCCAGGGCCTGGAGGTAGCGGTCGTCGAAACTTTGCACGCCGATGGACAGGCGCGTGACGCCCGCCGCGCGGTATGCGCGGAAGCGGTCTTTCTCGAACGTGCCGGGATTGGCCTCCATCGTGATCTCGCAGTCGGCCTCCAGGCGCAGGCGTGCGCGCACGTCGCTCAGCAACTGGTCGATGGCCTCTGGCGCGAACAGGCTGGGCGTGCCGCCGCCGATGAAGATGCTGTGCACCGAGCGGCCCCAGATCAGGGGCAGGGCCGCCTCGAGGTCCGCCATCAGCGCGGCCAGGTACCGCTGGTGTTGCGCGGTGTCGCCAGCGTCATTGCCGCCGCGCATTTCGTGGGAGTTGAAATCGCAATAAGGGCATTTCTTCAGGCACCACGGCAGGTGGATGTACAGCGACAGCGGCGGCAGCGACTTCAGTTGCAGCAGGCCGGGGCGCATGTAGTCCTGAATGGATTTCAGCGCCTTGCCGCTGGCGGGCGTGGAAGCCGCGTTGTTGGCGGAAATGATGGGGATGCTCACGCTGATGCTCGCGGATGCCGTGTTCAGAACCAGTTCTCGTGCAGCATGTCCAGAAGCTGCTTGCTTGCGCGGCCGCGGTGGCTGTAGGCATTCTTCACGGCGGCAGGCAGCTCGGCGAATGTGGCTCCAAGCTCGGGAATGAACATGACCGGGTCGAATCCGAAGCCGTTGCCGCCGCGCGGCTCGCGCGTGATCTCTCCGCGCACGCGGCCCACGGCGATGAGCGGCTCGGGGTCCTGTGGGCCACGCACCGCAACGAGCGTGCTGACCATGGTGGCGCGCCGGTTGTCGATGGCGGCCATCTGTTCCAGCAGGGCGCGGACGTTGTTGGCGTCGCTCTTTTCGTAGCCGAACCGGGTCGCATAGTAGGCGGTCTGCACGCCTGGCTGCCCGCCGAACGCCTCCACGCACATGCCCGCGTCATCGGCGATGGCGGGCAGGCCGGTGTGGCTGGATGCGAAGCGCGCCTTGGCGAGGGCGTTTTCCACGAAGGTGTCGTAGGGCTCTTCGGCTTCGCCGGTAAAGAGTTGGGATTGCGCAATCAGCTCGACGCCGAGCGGCTCGAGCATGGATTGCAGTTCGGCGAGTTTTCCCTTGTTGTTGGATGCGAGGACGATTTTCATGGGCAATGGTCAATGGTCGGGTGTGTTTCTGGTGATGTGTCGATGGCGGCACTTTTCCATGAGGGGCCCGTGGATCAGGCGAGCGCCTGCCGTTGCAGGATGATCAGTTCGGAAATCCCCTTCTCGGCAAGATCCAGCAACTGGCTCATTTCCCGGCGCGAGAACGCCGCGCCTTCCGCCGTGCCCTGCACTTCGATGAAGTGGCCGGCGCCGGTCATCACGACGTTCATGTCGGTGTCGCAAGCCACGTCTTCGCGGTATTCGAGGTCGAGCATGGGCTGCATGCCGACGATGCCTACCGAGATGGCCGCCACCGCCTCGGTGATGGGCGACTGCCTGAGCGTGCCGGCGGCCAGCAGCTTGTTGACCGCATCCTGCGCGGCAACCCAGGCTCCGGTGATGGCTGCGGTGCGCGTGCCGCCATCGGCCTGCAGGACGTCGCAGTCCAGCTGGATGGTGCGCTCGCCCAGCAGCCTGAGATCGAATGCCGCGCGCAGGCTGCGGCCGATGAGGCGCTGGATCTCCTGCGTGCGGCCGGTCTGCTTGCCGCGAGCCGCTTCGCGGTCGGTGCGGCTGTGCGTGGAGCGCGGCAGCATGCCGTACTCGGCCGTGACCCAGCCTTCGCCGCTGCCGCGCTTGTGCGGCGGAACGCGCTCCTCGACCGACGCGGTGCACAGCACCTTGGTGTTGCCGAACTCGATCAGCACGGAGCCTTCGGCGTGCATGGTGTAGCTGCGTGTGATGCGCACGGCGCGCAGCGCATCGTTGGCGCGCCCGATGCGGGTGAACTCGTTGGTGGATGATGGGTTCATGGTGTGGTGCTCCAGCGGCGGATCGGTGCGGTGGCCGCGCATGAGGGGGCGGACACGGCTGGCGCGACCGCCCGGGAATATGTGTGATGCGATGCAGCAGCCGGCATGTGTCCAATGACCACGCCGGAGCAGGGCAAGCAGCGATTGTGCTCTTTTCAGAGCTTGCGCGCAGCGGAGGAGCGGCGAATCGCCTCGTTGATCTCGGCAATGGAGCGTTCGATGGCTTCATCGTCCAGGTCGTCGATATCGTCGGGCAGGCTGCTGTTGTCCAGCAGGCTTGCCTGGATGGTGGACGCGAAGACGTCCTCCTGGATGTCGTCGGTGGAGATGCCCATGGTCGAGGGAAAGTGATCGGGCATTTCCCACTCCATGGCAACCACGGTGACGTTGTCGCTGGTGCTGCCCGCTTCGCGCAGCGCTTCCTCGACCAGGTTCGGCACGGCTTCGGAGACGGTGCTGTGGCCCAGTTCCGCGGAAATTTTCTCGTCGCTGACCGAGCCCCACAATCCGTCCGAGCACAGGAGAATGCGGTCGCCTTGCTCCAGGAGCTCGGGGTCGCTGATGTCGAAGACCGGCTTGGAGGGCGAACCAAGGCAGGTGAACAGCACGTTGCGGTTGATGTTCTCCAGTCCCTTGAACGATGCGTTGCGCAGTTCCATGTAGGAATGATCGCGCGTGCGCGTGAGCATCTGACCGTTGCGCACCATGTACAGGCGCGAATCGCCGCAGTGGATCCACTGGGCGCGGCCGTCCTGCACGACGGCGGCCACCAGGGTGGTGCGGGGCGAGTCACCCAGCGAGCGGTCGCTGGTATAGCGCAGGATCTGGTGGTGCGCGGCCAGCAGGGCGCCGGTGAGAAACGTGGACACGTCCGCCAGCGCCGGCCGGGCCTCGCGCTGGAACAGCGCCGAGACGGTCTGGATGGCGATTTGCGCGGCGACTTCGCCGTCCGGGTGCCCGCCCATGCCGTCGGCCAGCAGGAACAGGCCGGACTCGCGCGTGTAGCAGTAGCCCATGCGGTCTTCGTTTTTCTCGCGCCCGCCGCGGCGGCTGACCTGGAAGACTGAGAATTTCATTGGATTTTTCCTGTGCCGTTGCCCGCCTTGAGCAGGTTGCCTCGCGTGTCGGCGACCAGCGTGTCGAGCTGCAGGCGCATTTTTTCTGCCACGGTGAGCTTGGTGTAGCGGCGCTCGCCCTCGCGGCTGAGTTCCTTTTGCAGCGCGAACACCGACTGCGGACGCGAGAGCGGATCGAGCGCCATGCACCACTCCACGACCTCGATCAGATTGTCCGAATACAGTCCGCGCATTTTCGCCAGCGCCGCCGTCAGGCGGTCCTTGTCGGAGCGCTGCGTGGCTTCCGTGGGGGGGTAGCCGTGCATGCAGGCATAGATGCATGCGCCGATCGCGTAGATGTCGGTCCAGGGCCCCATCTGGGAGTCGCGGCGGTACATCTCCGGGGCGGCGAAGCCCGGCGTGTACATCGGCCGGATGAATGTGCCTTCCTTGGACAGCACTTCGCGCGCGGCGCCGAAGTCGATCATGACGGCGCGGTCATCGTCGGTGATGAAGATGTTGGCGGGTTTGATGTCCAGGTGCAGCATCTTGTGCTGGTGCACGATGCGCAAGCCGCGCAGCACTTCGTCGAACAGCGAGCGGATGGTCGATTCGCGGAATATCTTCTGGGATTTCTGCTCGCGCGCCGTGATGATGAAATCCTGCAGGGTGGCTCCCTCCAGATAATTCATCACCATGTAGACGGTTTCGTTCTCCCGGAAGAAATTCAGCACGCTCACCACGGAGGGGTGGGAGATCTGCGCGAGCGAGCGCCCTTCTTCGAAAAAGCTCTTGAGGCCGAGCCTGTAGAGCGAGAGCTTCTCGGGGGCCACGGTGGGCGCCAGCTCGCCGGCGGCACGCGTGGCAAGCGACGAGGGGAGGTACTCCTTGATGGCAACCGGCTGGTCGTCGGCCCCGATGGCCTGGTAGACGACGCCAAAGCCGCCGGCTGCGATGCGGCGGACGACTCGATAACCGCCAATGACGGTATCCGGAGGCAGGGAGCTTGGCTTGATTTTCGACATATGACAGGAGATGCGATCACGGCTCGGTCAGAACCCGGATAATCGCCGGATTGCAAGCAACCAATCACCGAAAGTCCAATGGCAGTTTACAGCATGACAGGGTATGCCAGCGCACAGCTGGAGGCGCCCGTGAACGAGGAGCGGCAAAACGCCCCACACCGTCAGCTCGGGCTGGAGATCCGCTCGGTCAACAGCCGGTTTCTGGATCTTTCATTCCGTCTCGCGGAGGAGTTGCGCGCGCAGGAGCCGATGCTGCGGGCGCTGCTCACCTCCAGGCTCAAGCGCGGCAAGGTGGAGGTGCGGGCCTTCTTCGCGGAAACGGGCGACAGCGGGTCGCTGCCCGAACCCTCGCCGCAGATGCTGCAGCGCCTGTGCATCGTGCAGGACACCGTCAAGGCGTGGCTGCCGCAGGCGGCCGCGCTGAGTGTGGCGGATGCCCTGCGCCTGTGCGCCGCCGGTTCGGGGCCGTCCACCGACTGGAGCGAGCCGCTCAAGAAGCTGGCGCAGGGGGCGATCAAGGACCTTGCGACCGCCCGCGAGCGCGAGGGCGAGCGCCTGGGCGCCACCTTGCTGGATCGCGTGAGCCAGTTGCGGGCGCTTGCCAGGCAGGCCGGCCCGCTGGTGCCGCAGCTCGTCGAGCAGCAGCGTCAGCGCTTCATGGAGCGCTGGAAGGAGGCCATGGGCCTGGCCGAGGGCAGCGTGGCGCCGGAGATGGCGCAGGACCGCGCCCTGACCGAGGCGACCGCCTTTGCCATCCGCATCGACGTGGCGGAGGAGCTCACCCGCCTCGATTCGCACCTGGACGAGATCGAGCATCTGCTCAAGAAGGGCGGCGAAGTCGGCAAGCGGCTGGACTTCCTGATCCAGGAACTGCACCGCGAGGCCAACACGCTGGGGTCGAAATCGGCGGCGATGGAGTTGACCAGAATTAGCGTGGATATGAAAGTGCTGATCGAGCAGATGCGCGAGCAGGTGCAGAACATCGAGTGATAATTCCGTTTTGGAAGCGCGCAACGCTCGAATCTATGGACTATCCAGGAAATCTATATGTCGTGTCTGCCCCCAGCGGGGCAGGTAAATCCAGTCTGGTAAAGGCTCTCAGGGAACTGGACTCGCTCGTCCAGCCTTCCGTCTCGCACACCACCCGCGCGCCACGCGGCCAGGAAAAGCATGGCAGGGAGTATTTTTTTGCTTCCGACCAGGAGTTCGACGCCATGGTGGCCACCAACGGGTTTGTCGAATGGGCGAACGTGCATGGCCGCCGCTACGGCACCTCCAGGAAGGCCATCGAGGATCGCGTGGGGCAGGGGTCCGACGTCATTCTCGAAATCGACTTCCAGGGCGCGATGCAGGTCAAGAAGACGTTTGCGAATGCGGTGTTGATCTTCATCCTGCCGCCAAGCTGGGAGGAACTACGTTCGCGCTTGGAACGCCGTGGCGAGGATGAGCCCGAGGTGATCGAGATGCGCCTTGCGAACGCGGAACAGGAGATGGCGCAGGCCTGTAATTTCGACTTCGTTATAATCAACGAAGTTTTTGAACGCGCGCTTTTTGACCTGAAGAGCATCGTTCACGCGCAGCGTCTGAAGTACGCCGCCCAGCGCAGAGCCCGGGCCGATACTTTCGAATCGCTCCACATTCCCTGAACTGGATCCCCGGAGAATCACATGGCCCGCATCACTGTGGAAGACTGCCTCGAGCAGATCCCCAACCGTTTTCAACTGGTTCTGGCAGCGACCTATCGCGCCCGCATGCTCAGCCAGGGCCACTCGCCCAAGATCGAAAGCCGCAACAAGCCCGCCGTGACCGCGCTGCGCGAAATCGCGGCAGGAAAAGTGGGCCTGGAGATGCTCAAGAAGGTTCCGGGCTGATATCGACGGCCTTCAATTTGCCTTCAGTCAAGAAAAGCACCGCTCAGCGGTGCTTTTCTGTTTTTGATAGTCTGTAAGACCTCGGCCTGCGAATTCCACCGCTTGTCGTGATGCAACCGGCATGTACGGCATCATCCCTCCGATGACGAGAGGGCGCTGAATTGTCAATTTTTGATTTGTTCGCAGCGTCCTTTGCGTATACGTGGAATTGCGTTGCCCCATTGGGGTGCAGGTTTGCTATCCTGTTTGCTGCGTTGCAATATGTTATTTTTTAACAACAGCGCAAGGCGATAGTGTTTTGATTCAGCCTGGAACGATTTAAATAGCAAAAGAACCAGGCGGCAGGATGTGTCCGGTGACATTTATAGTTGCCGTTTTGCTAAAGCTATCTTGAGGGCATAGGAATAGTGTCTAACCAGGCGTCAGCAACACAGTTGAATGTCGGCTCCGCGGCCCAACCCGCCGGTGGCGCCGAAGCGGCGGCAGCCAACGCGGCGGCGGCCAGTTTTGCTGCGCTCCTGGAAAAGCTGGATTACCTGGATGACGCCAGCATCGAGCAGGTGCGGCAGGCCTACCGGTTTGCCGACCGGGCGCATCTCGGGCAGATGCGCAATAGCGGCGAACCCTATATCACCCATCCGATTGCCGTGGCCGGGCTGTGCGCGAGCTGGAAACTCGATGCCCAGGCATTGTGCGCGGCGCTGCTGCATGACGCGATGGAAGACTGTGGCGTCAGCAAGGCCGATCTGGTGGCGCGCTTTGGGGCCTCGGTCGCTGAAATGGTCGACGGGCTGACCAAGCTTGACAAGCTGCAGTTCGATACCCGCGAGGAGAATCAGGCGGAGTCGTTCCGCAAAATGCTGCTCGCCATGGCGCGCGACGTGCGCGTCATCCTCATCAAGCTGGCGGACCGCACGCACAACATGCGGACGCTCGACGACATGCCGCGTTCCAAGTGGCGCCGCATCTCTTCCGAGACGCTGGAAATCTACGTTCCGATTGCGCATCGCCTGGGCCTGAACCAGACCTTCCGCGAATTGCAGGAGCTGGCGTTCCGCCATCTGCATCCATGGCGGTATGCCACGCTGTCCAAGGCGGTGAGCCGCGCGCGCAGCCGCCGGCGCGACCTGGTCTCCAAGGTGCAGGGCGAGGTGGAGCTGGCCTTCAGCCGCATCGGGATGAACGTGCGTCTGACAGGGCGTGAAAAAACCTTGTTCTCGATCTACGAGAAGATGACCGAGCAACACCTGAGCTTTGCCAAGGTGACGGATGTCTATGGCTTCAGGGTGATCGTTCCGACGGTGACGGACTGCTACACCGCGTTGGGCGTGCTGCATCAGATGTACAAGCCCGCGCCGGGCAAGTTCAAGGACCATATCGCCATCGCCAAGGTCAATGGCTATCAGTCGCTGCACACCACGCTGGTGGGGCCGGCGGGCGTGAACATCGAGTTTCAGATCCGCACCGAAGAGATGAATGTGGTCGCCGAGGCGGGCGTTGCCGCGCATTGGCTTTACAAGGATACGGGCGGCGCGGGCGCGTCCTCGGTCGAGCGCATGGGCACGAAATGGCTGCAGTCGCTGCTCGATATCCAGAACGAAACCCGTGATGCGGCGGAATTCTGGGATCACGTGCGCGTGGATCTGTTTCCTGACGCGGTGTACGTGTTTACGCCCAAGAGCCAGATCATGGCGTTGCCGCGCGGCGCGACGGTGGTCGATTTCGCCTATGCGGTGCATACCGATGTGGGCGATCACGCGGTGGCGGGGAAAATCAATGGCGAGCAGGTCCCGCTGCGCACCGAACTGAAGAACGGCGACGTGGTGGAAATCATCTCCATGCCGGATTCGCACCCGAACCCGGCATGGCTCGCATTCGTGCGCACCGGCCGCGCCCGCTCCAAGATCCGCCACTATCTCAAGACGATGGAGCTGACGGAGTCGGCCAGCCTGGGTGAGAAGCTGCTGACGCAGGCGGTCCGCGCGGAAGGCATGGAAAACCTGCCGGACGAGGATTCGCAGGCGGGCATCTGGGACAAGCTGCTGCGCTTCACCGGAAGCCGCACGCGCTCCGATCTGATGACCGATATCGGTCTTGGCAAGCGTATCGCCAGCATCGTCGCCAAGCGCATGGCGCTGCTCATGTCCGAGGGCGGACAGCGTCCCGATGCGCTGCTGCTCACGCGCGAGCGTTACAGCTCGCACGAAACCATCTCGCAAGGCGGCATTACCCTGGACGGCAGCGAAGGCGTGTCGGTGCAGTACGCGGCATGCTGCCGACCTGTGCCGGGCGATCCGATCACCGGGTATCTGGGGCGTGGCGAAGGGCTGGTGGTGCACAACGTGCGCTGTGCGGTGGCCCAGAAACTGCAGGCCAAGGACAGCGAGCGGTTCATCGCCGTGGATTGGGCGGAAGAGCCCGCACGCGCATTCGAGACGGGGATCGTGGTGACGGTCACCAACGGCAAGGGCGTTCTTGCGCGGGTGGCCGCGGAGCTGGCGAATTCCGAGGCCGACATCGCGCGCGTGGACATGGACGGCGATGCGATGGAGGAAACCATCGATCTGCGTTTCCTGATTCTGGTGCGCGATGCAGCGCATCTCGAAGCCATCCTGCGCAATCTGCGGCGCACGCATTCCGTCCTGCGTGTGCTGCGCGAGATTCCGCTCGCGGCGTAGCGGGTTATTGCCCGGCGGCCTGGGGGTATCGCACTTCCATGATCTCCAGCGTGCGCAATCCCGCGGGTGTCTGCAACGTGACTTCGTCGCCCTCGCGGGCCTTGAGCAGCGCGCGGGCCACGGGTGATATCCAGCTGATCTGCTGCCGGGCATTGTCCGACTCGTCGATACCCATGATGGTGACGGTTCTCTCGACCTTGTCCAGCGTATCCATGTAGGTGACGGTGGCGCCAAAGAACACCTGATCGCTGCCCATGTGCCTGGAGGCATCCACCACCTCGGCAATCTCAAGACGCTTGGTGAGAAAACGGATGCGGCGATCGATTTCACGCAGGCGTTTCTTGCCATAGAGATAGTCGCCGTTTTCCGAGCGGTCTCCGTTGCTGGCGGCCCAATGAACGATATCGACGACCTGTGGGCGCTCCACGTCGATCAGATGCATGAGTTCGGCGCGCAGCCGCGCATAGCCGTCCGGCGTGATGTAGTTCCTGGTGCCCGCAGGAACGCCCGCCGGCTGGGGCAGATCGTCATCGTCGTCTGAATCCGTCTCTTTCGTGAAGGCTTTGTTCATGCTCTCATCTTGCCTGAGAACTCGCCTGGGCGCTCCTGGACAGGGGTTCTCTTTCCTGAAGCGTCGGCTGGCCTGCCAAGGCCTTGCCGGCGGCGAAGATGCCAGGGGATGCACCGAGGAAAGGGGGCGCGTGCGGCGCACAAACGAAAAAGCCTCAAGGCATGTCTGCCTTGAGGCTTGTCGTCTGGTGCGGCTGGCAGGAATCGAACCCACGACCCCTTGGTTCGTAGCCAAGTACTCTATCCAGCTGAGCTACAGCCGCTGAAGCCTGCCATCATAGCATGCGCTTTCCGGAATTTCAGGAGAATCCCGATTTTTGCCAATCGGGCGATATCTGCTCATTGCCAATGCTTGGCACGTTTTCAGCGTGCGGTGGGCGTGATCGAGCTCTTCGGAAATGAATGGCCTGCGCTATTTTTGGGTATAGCCCGCGCATGCTCCGGCGTTGGGCAGGCCCCGGCATTCGCGGTACAGCCGCCTGTCGCGTTCGGCCTGGCTCTCTTCGGAGTTGTTTTTCGTGTGCTTGATCCTTACCGCGCTGGACTTCTTGTCCGCGCTCTTGCTGGCGGACTTGGACGCCGCATGTGCCATGGGTATGCCGGACCAGGCTGCCGTGGCAACGCAGATGCTCAGCAGGACGGAGGTGATGCGCATGTTTGCTCCTGTTTGTGATGGATGGCTGGCATCTTTTCCCGGGGTCGGGCTGGTATCCCTGAGTCACATCATCTTTTCTGTCGGTTGTCTTTGCACCAGGCTATGCAAACCATGCAAAAGGCCCGGATGGAGCTCTCGGCTATAATCATCGGGTTCTGCATGGTGCAGTACGCACGCTGCTGACCGTTCCAGCCAGCAGCGCAAGTCATTACAAGGCTCTGGTGCTATCATTTTTGGTGACGCTGCGCGGGCCTTATTTCAAGGAAAAAATCATGATCGCATCTACTGTCAAGGCCGAAGTCGTCAAGGCCAATGCCCGTTCCGCCAACGATACCGGCAGCCCGGAAGTGCAAGTGGCCCTGCTGACCGCTCGCATCAACGAACTGACGCCTCACTTCAAGCAACACGCCAAGGACCACCATGGCCGCCGTGGCCTGCTGCGCATGGTGAGCCGTCGCCGCAAGCTGCTGGACTACCTGAAGTCCAAGGACGCAGAACGCTACACCGCGCTGATCGCCAAGCTGGGCCTGCGCAAGTAATCGTACCGGCATGGAAAAACGCCTGGGTTAGCACGCTAGCTCAGGCGTTTTTTACTTCGGAGTTGCAATAAAGAGCGAAGCTGTGTCATTCCAATGGTCCTGCCGGAAGGCGAAAAAGGGCAGGTTCACTGGAATGGCATCGTGTTCTGAGTTGCGCTCCTTCCCCTGGCGGAGTGCAGCGCGCAATCCGCGCTGACGCCAACAACCAATCGAATGGAGTTCATCCAATGAGCATGTTCAACAAAGTGACCAAGAGTTTTCAATGGGGCGACAAGACCGTCGTCATGGAAACGGGTGAAATCGCGCGGCAGGCTTCAGGCGCCGTGCTGGTCAACATCGACGACACCGTGGTTCTGGCCACCGTCGTGGGTTCCAAGAACGCCAAGCCCGGCCAGGACTTCTTCCCGCTGACCGTGGACTACATCGAGAAGACCTACGCCGCGGGCAAGATCCCCGGCAGCTTCTTCAAGCGCGAAGCCAAGCCCAGCGAGCTTGAAACGCTGACCAGCCGTCTGATCGACCGCCCGATCCGTCCGCTGTTCCCCGAAGGTTTCTACAACGAAGTGCATGTGGTCATTCACACCATTTCGCTCAACCCTGAGGTGGACGCCGATATCGCCGCGATGATCGCCGTGTCCGCTGCCCTGTCGATCTCGGGCATCCCCTTCAATGGTCCGATCGGTGCGGCCCGCGTGGGTTACATCAATGGCGAATACGTGCTGAACCCCGGCCAGACCGCCCGCAAGAATTCGCAGATGGACCTGGTGGTCGCCGGCACCGAAGCCGCCGTGCTGATGGTGGAGTCCGAAGCCGAGCAGCTCCCCGAAGAAGTGATGCTGGGTGCGGTGGTGTTCGGCCACGAGCAAGGCAGGATCGCCATCAACGCGATCCACGAACTGGTGCGCGACGCCGGCAAGCCGGTCTGGGACTGGCAGCCTCCGGCCAAGGACGAGGCTTTCATCGCCAGGATCACGCAACTGGCCGAGGACAAGCTGCGCGCCGCCTACCAGATCCGTTCCAAGCAGGCCCGCACGCAGGCCCTGCGCGAAGCCTCGGCCTCGGTGCTCGCGGCGCTGAAGGAAGAGGGTGTGGAATTCGACGCGGTGAAGGTGGAAGGCCTGTTGTTCGAAATCGAATCCAGGATCGTCCGCAGCCAGATCCTGGCCGGCGAGCCGCGCATCGACGGCCGCGACACGCGCACCGTGCGTCCTATCGAAATCCGCAACTCCGTGCTGCCGCGCACCCATGGCTCCGCCCTGTTCACGCGTGGTGAAACCCAGGCGCTGGTCGTCTCCACGCTGGGTACCGAACGCGATGCCCAGCGCATCGACGCGCTGGCCGGCGAGTTCGAAGACCGCTTCATCTTCCACTACAACATGCCTCCCTTTGCGACGGGCGAAGTGGGCCGGATGGGCTCGACCAAGCGCCGCGAGATCGGCCACGGCCGCCTTGCCAAGCGCGCTCTGGTGGCCTGCCTGCCGACCAAGGAGGAGTTCCCCTACACGATCCGCGTGGTCTCGGAGATCACCGAATCGAATGGCTCCTCGTCGATGGCCTCGGTCTGCGGCGGCTGCCTGTCGCTGATGGACGCGGGCGTTCCGATGAAGGCGCACGTGGCAGGTATCGCCATGGGCCTGATCAAGGAGGACAACCGCTTTGCGGTGCTGACCGACATCCTGGGCGACGAGGACCACCTGGGCGACATGGACTTCAAGGTGGCCGGCACGACCAATGGCATCACGGCGCTGCAGATGGATATCAAGATCCAGGGCATCACCAAGGAAATCATGCAGGTCGCCCTGGCGCAGGCCAAGGAAGCGCGCATGCACATCCTGGGCAAGATGCAGGAAGCAATGGGCGAGGCCAAGAACGAAGTGTCGAGCTTCGCTCCCAAGCTCTACACCATGAAGATCAACCCCGAGAAGATCCGTGATGTGATCGGCAAGGGTGGCGCAACCATCCGCGCGTTGACCGAGGAAACCGGCACGCAGATCAACATCGAGGAAGACGGCACCATCACCATCGCCGCCACCGACGGCGCGAAGGCCGACGAGGCAAAGCGCCGCATCGAGGAGATCACCGCAGAAGTGGAGATCGGCAAGGTCTATGAAGGCCCGGTCACCAAGATCCTGGACTTCGGCGCGCTGATCAATCTGCTGCCGGGCAAGGATGGCCTGCTGCACATCTCCCAGATCGCCCACGAGCGCGTGGAGAAGGTGTCCGACTACCTCAAGGAAGGCCAGATCGTGAAGGTCAAGGTGCTCGAGACCGACGACAAGGGCCGCGTGAAGCTGTCGATGAAGGCGTTGCTGGACCGCCCGGCGGGCGAGGGCAGTGGCCGTCCGGCTCCGCAGGAGCGGGGTGAGCGCCGCGAGCGCCGTCCGTCCGGTGAAGACCGCGATCAGCAACAGCAGCAACAGCAATAATTCTTGCTGCCTCTCGCTGCCAGCCCTGTGGCTGGCGGCGGTTTTTGTTTTTGGATGCAAGTGCAGCCGGTCCTTGACGCCCGCGTCATCGGCCAGACGCCAAAACCTTGGATCGTTGAAGGATGACGTCGACAATGCGTGCCGTGGAGATCACGGCATTTGGCCCGCCAGAAGGCTTGAAAATCTGCGAACGCCCCCTGCCGCAGCCCGGCAAGGGCGAAGTGCTCATTCGCGTGCATGCGAGCGGCGTCAACCGCCCGGACGTGCTGCAGCGAAAGGGCAACTATGCGCCTCCCGCCGGGGCGTCCGATCTGCCGGGACTGGAGGTTGCTGGCGTCATCGAATCCGGTGACGCCCAGGCCATGCTGGAGGCGGGGCTCAAGGTGGGTGACCGCGTCTGCGCGCTGATTGCCGGTGGCGGTTATGCGCAGTGGTGCGTGGCGCCTGCCGCGCAGTGCCTGCCCGTGCCGCAGGGACTCAGCGACGTGCAGGCGGCATCGCTGCCCGAGACGTTCTTCACAGTGTGGAGCAACGTGTTCGACCGGGGGCATCTGAAGGCGGGCGAGACCCTGCTGATCCAGGGCGGCGGCAGCGGCATCGGCGTGACGGCCATCCAGCTGGGCAAGGCTTTTGGCGCCACGGTGATCGTGACGGCTGGAACCGATGACAAGTGCCGCAACTGCCTGGAACTGGGCGCTGATCATGCGATCAACTACAAGACGCAGGATTTCGTGGCCGAGGCTCGCAGGCTGACGGCGGATCGGGGTGTCGACGTGGTGTTGGACATGGTGGCGGGGCCATACGTCGCGCGCGAGGTGGAATGCCTGGCGGAAGACGGCCGCATCGTCATCATTGCGGTGCAGGGTGGACTGAAGGCCGAATTCAACGCCGGCCTCGTGCTGCGCCGCCGCCTGACCATCACCGGCTCGACGCTGCGTCCACGTCCGGTCGAATTCAAGGGCGCGATAGCAAGAAGCCTGCGCGAGCATGTCTGGCCGCTGCTGGCGGCAGGCAAGGTCCGTCCGGTGATTCACAGCACCTTCCCGGCCGAGCAGGCCGCGAACGCGCATGAATTGATGGAATCCAATCAACATACAGGCAAGATCGTTCTGACTTGGGGCTCATGAACAACAGGAAACTCATCGCCGGAAACTGGAAAATGAATGGCAGCCTGGCTGCCAACGCGGCCTTGCTGAGCGCGCTGCGCGAGGGAGTGGGCGCGCGTGCGCGCTGCGATATTGCGGTGGCCGTGCCGGCGCCTTATCTCGCCCAGGTGCAGCAGCTCGTGGCCAACTCGCCGATCGCATTGAGCGCCCAGGATGTGTCCGCACATGAATCGGGCGCCTATACCGGTGAAATGTCGGCGACGATGCTCAATGAGTTCGGAGTGCGCTACGTGCTGGTGGGCCATTCCGAGCGTCGGCAATACCACGGTGAAACCGACGCCGCCGTTGGCTCGAAGGCGCAGCGCGCGCTGGCGGCGGGCATCACGCCCATCGTCTGCGTGGGCGAGACGCTGGCCGAGCGCGAGGAGGGCAGGACGGAAGCCGTGGTCAAGCGCCAACTGGCTGCCGTGATCCAGGCTGTCAGCCACTGCGTCAGCGAAATCATCGTGGCGTATGAGCCGGTCTGGGCGATCGGCACGGGCAAGACGGCAACGCCGGAGCAGGCGCAGCAAGTGCACGCCGTTTTGCGTGCGCAGCTTGGTGCGGCGACGAAGAGCGCTGCGGCCATCCGTTTGCTTTATGGCGGAAGCATGAATGCCGCGAATGCCGCGGAGCTGCTCGGGCAACCCGATATCGACGGAGGTCTGGTCGGAGGCGCTTCCCTGAAGGCCGCGGACTTTCTGCAAATTATTTCCGCGGCGTCGTGAAGCCGCGATCGAGCGTATACGTTAGGAGTTAGAGAATGGGTATGGTAGTCAACATTATTCTGGCGGTGCAGATTCTGACCGCGCTGGGCATGATCGGCCTGATCCTCGTGCAGCACGGCAAGGGTGCCGACATGGGTGCGGCCTTCGGCAGTGGCAGCTCGGGCAGCCTTTTTGGCGCATCCGGGAGCGCCAATTTCCTCTCGCGCACCACGGCCGTCCTGGCAACGGTGTTCTTTGTCGCCACGTTGGCGCTCGCCTATTTCGGCAACGCCCGTCCGGCCAGCACGGGCAGCGTGCTCGAGGGTCCCGCTGCTGCTGCTCCGGCGCCCGCTGCGGCTCCCGGCACAGCCGAGGTTCCCGCGCCTGACGCCTCGGCTCCGGC
>NZ_JBEBOW010000059.1:0-21341 GCF_040396215.1 Diaphorobacter ruginosibacter
AAGCAACGACGTATCGAGGGTTGTGTTAGCGGCTCTAAAAACCGCGCATGCCTGCGCCACCCGCAGTCAGGGCAGCAGGTCCAGCGCGTGCATGTAGGCGGGCTGGACCATCAGTTCGTCCCACGGCTGGGGCAAAGTCTCGGGCAGCAGGGCCACGCGGCGCGCCTCGCTGTTCGCATCGGGTTGCCACCGTCCGGCGGCCAGCGCCGCGTCCATGTCGGCCAGGAAGGCATCGACGATCAGTCCATCACCCACGCTCTGGTTGCACAGCAGCGCCATGTCGCAACCCGCATTCAGCGCGGCGCAGGCCGCTTCGGCAAAGCTCACCACCTCCGCGTTGATGCGGCGCGCCCCTTCCATGCTGAGGTCATCGCTGAAGATCGCGCCGTCGAAACGCAGTTGCCCGCGCAGGATGTCCTGCAGCCATTTGCTGGAAAAACCGGCGGGCCGCGCATCGACCCTGGGGTAGATCACATGCGCCGGCATCACCGCGGTGAGCGCCGTGGACAGCCAGGGGTAAGGCGCGGCATCGTCCGCCAGGATGGCCTTGAGCGCACGCCTGTCCACCGGGATATCGGTGTGCGAATCGGCCTTCACGAAGCCATGCCCCGGGAAATGCTTGCCGCAGTTGGCCATGCCCGATTGCAGCAGGCCCTGCATCAGGCTGCGCGCCAGCACCGCGACCATGCGTGGATCGCGGCCAAAAGAGCGGTCGCCGATCACCCCGCTCCCGCCCCAGTCGAGATCGAGCACCGGCGTGAAGCTGAAATCGACGCCGCATGAACGCAACTCACTGCCCAGCACATATCCCGCTGCTGCCGCGGCGTCCATGGCACGCATCGCGCCCGAACCCTCGCGGTACTTGCCGCCCTTGCCGTCGTCCATCCACATCTCGCCGAAGGCGCGCATCGGCGGAATGTGCGTGAAGCCATCGGTCCTGAAGCGCTGCACGCGCCCTCCCTCGTGGTCCACGCAGATCAGCAGGTCGGGCCGCACGGACTTGATGTCCGCGCACAGTTGCAGCAGTTGCTGGCGGCTGTCCCAATTGCGCGCGAAAAGAATCATGCCGCCCACCAGCGGATGCGCCAGCCGCCGGCGGTCCGCGCCGGTCAGCTGGCAGCCGGCGATATCGATGATCAACGGCGCGTGCGCGGTGGATTCATGGTTTTGAGCGTTCATGTCTTTCAGTCCTGTGGCTCGCGCCTGTCGCGCAGCAGGGTTCTTGGAGATTCATCGGACTCGATGACGCAGAAACTCGCCGCGTAATCGGTCTCGTCGGTCACGGTGATGTGCGCGCGCAGGTTGCGGGCCTCGAACCAGGTCCTGAGTTCGCCATGCAGCACGATCTCCGGCTTGCCGCTCGCGAGCTTGGCGATCTCGCAACTGCGCCACGTCATCGGCATGCGCATGCCCAGACCCACCGCCTTGCTGAATGCCTCCTTGGCCGAAAAGCGCGTTGCGAGATAGCTCACGCCGCGCTCGGGCCAGCGGCTCGCGCGCGCGCGCCAGACGGCCAGTTCGCCTTCACAGAGAATCCTTTGCGCAAAGCGGTCGCCATGCCGTTCAAGGCTTTCACGAATACGGCGGATGTCGCAGATGTCCGTACCGATTCCGTAGATCATGTCAGCCCTTTCGCCGTTATTTTTTCTTCATGCCCGCATCGATGCTTTGCTGGTACGCGCGCACCGTCTGCGCATAGCCCAGCTCGAGCGCGTCGGCGATCAATGCATGGCCGATGGAAACCTCGAGCAGCCCCGGCACGCGGGCAACGAAATCAGGGAGATTGTCACGATTCAGATCGTGTCCGGCATTGATGCCAAGCCCCGCATCGAGCGCCGCCTGGGCGGCCCCGGCATAGATCTGGAGCTGCCTTTCCTTTTCGTGCTCGGTGGCGGCCGCGGCATAAGGCTCGGTGTAGAGCTCCACGCGGTCCGCGCCCACGGCCTTCGCCGCCGCCATCTGCCCGGGGACCGGGTCCATGAACAGGCTGACGCGCACGCCAAGCGCGCGGCACTCCTCGATCAGCGGCTGCAGACGCTGCGCGTCCTGCGGAAAGGCCCAGCCGTGATCGCTGGTGAACTGATCCTCGCTGTCGGGCACGAACGTCGCCTGATGCGGCCGCACGTCGCGGATGAACTGCATCAGGTTCTGCGTTGGATTGCCTTCGATGTTGAACTCGGCATCCGGCCAGTCCTTGAGCAAAGCGGCGAGTTCATACACATCCGACGCTCGGATGTGGCGCTCGTCCGGACGCGGGTGGATGGTGATGCCCTGCGCGCCCGCTTCCAGGCACAGCGTGGCCGCTCGCGTCACACCCGGAATGCCGAGATGGCGCGTATTGCGCACCAGCGCGACCTTGTTGATGTTCACGGACAGGGCGGTTCGGGGAGATCGGGTGTTCATAGGGATTGCAGATCCATCATGAGCTGGCGCGTGCGCAGCAGCTGGCTGCCGCAATGGTATTGCAGCAGCGCGCGCAATTGGGTTTTGAGTTCGCCCGCGATGCCCGCGCCCATCAGCGTGCGAAGCGTGGCGGTAAAGCGGTTGCCGTCGTCGGCCAATGCGGCCTGAAGCTCGGCCCAGTGGATTGCCTGGAGCGTGGAGCGGTCGTCCCGCTGCGCCGCGCGCAGGCCGCCTTCCGCCACCAGCGTGTACCGGGCATCGGCGCGCAGAGCGGCCAGCGTGGCCGTCTCCACGTGCAGATCGGGGAGCAGGCCGATCTCGCGCAGCAGCACCAGCTCGAAACTGCGCAGGACCGGCTCCAGCGCCTCGCCATGTTCGCTGGCGAGCACGCGCACCACGCCCGCGTAGATGTCGAACAGCGGCGCATGCGTGTCTTCGCGCGCGAGCAGACGCATCAGCAATTCGTTGAGGTACAACCCGGAGAGCAGCGCATCGCCCATGGGCATGATGTGTCCGCCCACCCATTCGGCGCCTTTGAGCGCATGGATTTCGCCGTGGCCGTCGCCGGCAATCGTATAGGTCAGGCGCAGCGGCTGCAAAGGCAGCAGCACGGGACGGAAATTGGAGGTCGGCTTCTTCGCGCCCTTGGCAACCAGGGCCACGCGGCCATAGTGCCGCGTAAACGCCTCGAGGATCAGGCTCGATTCGCTCCAGTCATATTGATGGAGGATGAATGCGGGCTCATCGCTGATGCGCTTGGTAGCCATGGCAGGTCAGGCGCGAAGAGCCCCGGATATCCGCGACAAGCCTGCAATCACTCGTATCCGAACGAGCGGACCCGGGCTTCGTCGTCGGCCCAGCCCGAGCGCACCTTGACCCACACCTCGAGGAATACCTTGGCATCCATGAGTTTCTCGAGTTCCTGGCGGGCCTCGGTGCTGATGCGCTTGAGGCGCTCGCCCTTTTCGCCGATCACCATCGCCTTGTGGCCATCGCGCTCGACCACGATGGTCGCGGCAATCCTGATGAAGCGCTTGTGCTGCTTGCTCGGCTCCTCGTCGAACTTGTCGATGACGACCGTCGACGTGTAGGGCAATTCGTCGCCGGTGAAGCGGAACAGCTTCTCGCGCACCGTCTCGGAGGCCAGGAACTTCTCGCTGCGGTCGGTCAGCTCGTCTTCCGAATACCACCAAGGCTGCTCGGGAAGGTACTTTCCAACGATGTCGAACAGGCGCTCGATGTCGCTCTTGTTCTTGGCGGACATCGGCACGAACTCGGCGAACGGGTGGCGCTCCTGCATGTCGCGCAGCCATGGCGCTATTTCGGCGCGGCGGTGCACGGTATCGAGCTTGTTGGCGATCAGCAAGGTCGGAATGCCTGGCTTGAACAGGCTCAGCACCTTGGCGTCGGCCAGCGTGAAGCTGCCGGCCTCGACGACGAACAGAATCAGATCCACGTCGCCGATCGCCCCCATCACCGTCTTGTTGAGCGACTTGTTCAACGCAGTGCTGTGGCGTGTCTGGAAGCCCGGCGTGTCCACGAACACGAACTGCGTGTTGCCCAGCGTGCGGATGCCGGTGATGCGGTGGCGGGTCGTCTGCGCCTTGCGCGAAGTGATCGATATCTTCTGGCCGACCAGCGCGTTCATCAGCGTGGACTTGCCAACATTCGGCTTGCCGACGATGGCGACCAGGCCGCAGCGCTGGCCGCTGACGTCAACGGGGGCGCCCACGGGCTTGGCGGCTGCCAGCATGGCCTCCAGATCGGGATTCGCGGGAGGCTGGGCGCCTTCGTGCGCCGGCGGCTGTTGATTGTTGTTATTGGTCGTCATGCCTGTTTCGCTTTCAATTGGGCAAGCAGCCTGTCGGCGGCGGCCTGCTCGGCTGCGCGGCGCGAGCCGCCGCTGCCATGTTCGGTCAATCCCAGCTCGGGGATTTCGCAGACCACGTCGAAGGTCTGCTTGTGCGCCGCGCCCACGGTGCTCACCACAGTGTATCGAGGCACCTGCAGCTTGCGGCCCTGCAGCAGTTCCTGGAGCGCCGTCTTGGCGTCCTTGGCCGCGGCCTGCTTTTCGGGGCTGAGGTCGACGCCCTCGAAGAAACGATGCACCATGGCCTGCGCGGTCTCGAATCCTGCATCCAGATAGACCGCGCCGATCAGCGCCTCCACCGCATCGGCAAGAATGGACGGACGCAGTTTGCCGCCGGAGCGGGATTCTCCTTCACCCAGGCGGAGCAGGTTGGGAAGCTCGAGGCGCATGGCGATCCCGTGCAGCGAATCCTGCTTGACCAGATTTGCGCGCATGCGCGAGAGATCGCCTTCGGGAAGACTCCGCAGGCGGTGGAACAACATGGTGGAGACGGCAAGACCCAGCACCGAGTCGCCAAGGAATTCCAGGCGCTCGTTGTGGTCGGCGGAGAAGCTGCGATGAGTGACTGCGCGCTGCAGCAGCGCGCTGTCCTTGAATGAATGCCGCAGGCGCTGCTGCAGCGATGAGAGTTCAGGTGATAACACTACTTTGCGGATGATGAACCGGCGAACCGGTAGAGCAGGTATGCCGGCCCGGCGAGCGGGATTTCACGGGTGTATTCATAGGACACCACTACCTTTTCATTCTGCTTGGTGACTTCCAGGTCCTTGCCCGAAATGGAGGCGATATCGTCGATCGCGCCGGCGCGGTCAAACGAGGCCCGAACCTCGGCCACCGTATTGCCTTCATTGGCTGCCTTCTTGACGGCCTTGTCAATGGCCTGCCACTCCAGAAGAATGGGCACGGATTTGGTGGCGACGTAGCCGATGCTCACCGCAACCAGCAGAAAGAACACAAGGCCGATGAACGACAGGCCGCGCTGGCGCGAGCGCGGTGCGGAAGTGCGATACGTTGCCATATTTTCCCTCATGTCTTGAAATGATGATTGACTGGATTGCGCGCGTCAACCCTGCGGGCCGGCGCATCCGGCCCGCACGCGCCGGGCGGGCTCAGTTGAATGCGCCGATGCGCTTGAAGTTGCCGAAATTCATCCAGATGAAGAACGCCCGGCCAACGATATTGCCTTCCGGCACGAAGCCCCAGTAGCGCGAGTCCAGCGAGTTGTCGCGATTGTCGCCCATGACGAAGAAATGACCGTCAGGCACCGTGCAGGTCACGCCTTCCACGCTGTAATTGCAGTTCTCGCGGTACTGGAAATTGCTCGCGCCCTGGATGAAGGCGGGAACGTCGCTGTTGTTCAGCACGTTGTGCGTGCCGTCGCCGAATTTCTCCTGGAACTGCTTGAAGTAGCGCATGGCGTCTTCCTCGAAGAAATCGGGAAGCGCGGTCGTCGGCACCGGTTGTCCATTGATGGTCAGGCGCTTGTTCAGGTAGGCCACCTTGTCGCCGGGCAGGCCCACGATGCGCTTGATGTAGTCCACATTGGGCTGCGGCGGATAGCGGAACACGATCACGTCGCCGCGCTGGGGCGCGGCGCCCTGCGTGATGCGGGTATTGATCACCGGCAGGCGCAGCCCGTAGGTGAACTTGTTCACCAGGATCAGGTCGCCGACCCACAGCGTGGGATACATGGAGCCCGACGGGATCTTGAACGGTTCGAACAGGAAGGAGCGCAGCAGGAAGACCACCAGGATCACCGGGAACAGTCCGGCTGTCCAGTCCAGCCACCAGGGCTGCATGAGCAGTTTCTGCCGGGTGTCCTTCAGGTCATCGGAGCCATCGGGGCGCAGGCCCATGCGTTCGAGTTCCTCGCGGCGCTGCGTCGTGGATGCCGCCACGGCCTCGGCCACCTTGCGGCGCTGCGGCAGGAAGTACAGGCGCTCGGCCAGCCAGTACGCACCGGTGACCACCGTGGCAAGAAACAGCAGCAGTGCGAAATTGCCCTCGATCGCGCCCACATACCAGGCACCGATGTAGCCCACGAAGGCCGCGAGGATCAGAGATGTCAAAACTTGCATGGGCTGATGCCTTCTTCTTCCTGAATCGTTCTCAATCTTCCACTTGCAGAATCGCCAGGAAGGCTTCCTGAGGCACTTCGACCGAACCGATCTGCTTCATGCGTTTCTTGCCGGCCTTTTGCTTTTCCAGCAGCTTGCGCTTGCGCGTGATGTCGCCGCCGTAGCATTTTGCCAGCACGTTCTTGCGCAGCGCCTTGATGGTCTCGCGCGCGATGATGTTGGCGCCGATGGCGGCCTGGATGGCCACATCGAACATCTGGCGGCTGATGATTTCGCGCATCTTCGCGGCCACGGCGCGGCCGCGGTATTGCGCCTGCGTGCGGTGCACGATGATGGACAGCGCGTCGACCTTCTCACCGTTGAGCAGGATGTCCACCTTGACCACGTCGGACGGGCGGTACTCCTTGAATTCGTAATCCATCGACGCATAGCCGCGCGAGACCGACTTGAGCTTGTCGAAGAAGTCCAGCACGATC
Organism: Diaphorobacter ruginosibacter; assembly: GCF_040396215.1. GTDB lineage: Bacteria > Pseudomonadota > Gammaproteobacteria > Burkholderiales > Burkholderiaceae_C > Diaphorobacter_A > Diaphorobacter_A ruginosibacter_A. The sequence continues at coordinate 6,828 of NZ_JBEBOW010000059.1, forward strand.
TCACCGAGCGGCAGCTCATAGGTCAGCATCACCTGGCGGCCATGGTATTGCATGTTCATCTGCACGCCACGCTTCTGGTTGGCCAGCGTCATCACCGGGCCCACGTATTCCTGCGGCATGTACAGATGCACGGTCACGATCGGCTCGCGGATTTCCTGGATGCGCCCCTGGTCGGGCATCTTCGATGGGTTTTCCACCATGATGACTTCGCCATCGCCCTTGACCACCTCATACACCACGCTGGGCGCGGTCGTGATCAGGTCCTGGTCGAACTCGCGCTCCAGGCGCTCCTGCACGATCTCCATGTGCAACAGCCCGAGGAAGCCGCAGCGAAAGCCAAAGCCCAGCGCCTGCGAGACTTCCGGCTCGAACTGCAGCGAGGCGTCGTTGAGCTGGAGCTTCTCCAGCGCATCGCGCAGCGCATCGTACTGGTTGGCCTCGGTCGGATACAGGCCCGCGAACACCTGCGGCTGAATTTCCTTGAAGCCTGGAAGAGCCTCGCTCGCGGGCCCCATGTTGTTGGGCAGCTTCTTCTCGAGGGTGATCGTGTCGCCCACCTTCGCGGCCTTCAGCTCCTTGATGCCGGCAATGATGTAGCCCACCTCTCCCGCCCTGAGCGCATCGCGCGGCAGGTTGGCGGGAGTGAACACGCCCAGGTTGTTCGCTTCATATGCGGCGTTGGTCGCCATCATCTTGAAGCGCTCGCCCTTCTTGAGTTCGCCATCGACCACGCGCACCAGCATCACCACGCCGACGTAAGAGTCGAACCAGCTATCGATGATCATCGCGCGCAGCGGACCGTTGGCGTCGCCCTTGGGCGGCGGCACCTTCGCCACGACGGCCTCCAGGATTTCGTCGATGCCCATGCCGGTCTTGGCGGAGCAGGGAATCGCATCGGTCGCGTCGATGCCGATCACGTCCTCGATCTCGGCCTTCGCATTGTCGGGATCGGCATTCGGCAGATCCATCTTGTTGAGCACAGGAAGCACCTCGACGCCAAGGTCGAGCGCGGTGTAGCAGTTCGCCACCGTCTGCGCCTCGACGCCTTGCGAGGCATCCACGACGAGCAGCGCGCCCTCGCAGGCCGACAGCGAGCGCGAGACCTCATACGAGAAGTCCACGTGGCCGGGCGTATCGATCAGGTTGAGGTTGTAGACCTTGCCATCCTGGGCCTTGTATTGCAGCGCGGCGGTCTGCGCCTTGATGGTTATCCCACGCTCTTTCTCGATGTCCATCGAGTCGAGCACCTGGGCTTCCATTTCACGCTCGGCCAAGCCTCCGCAACGCTGGATGATCCGGTCAGCAAGCGTGGATTTGCCGTGGTCGATGTGGGCAATGATCGAAAAATTTCTGATGTGGTTCATCAACGGAAAACGACAAGTATTTGAATTGCAAAGACACGGACAAGAAAAAAGGGCGCGTCAAGAAGCGACGCGCCCTGAACCAACAATCTTTGGCAACTGCGATAGTTGGAGCTTCATTGTAGGCAAAAAGGCCCTTTCGGGAAGCCCATCCGAGCGCAGTTTAGGGACGTTGCCGCATTGCAACGGGATATTTATTCACAAGTTATCAACAATTTTAGCATCTCCATGATGAACAACTTGTGCGCGATCTGTGGACTGCTTGTGTATCGATTGGACTCATCCCACATCATGGTGGATTGGTGTCCATTTATACCCATATTGGTCGTTGGATCGGCGATATTCTATAGAAATTAACAGATAGAAAGAATTCCAGGAGCACTGGAGAAAGCTCAAAAATTCCCGAGCTGGCCGGTGCAATGGCTGTTTCAAGTTGCAAAAATGCCCCACTTCCAGCTAGGTCGTGGGGCAGTGCGGCGGGCTGTGTCTTGTCCCGTCAATCAGCGAACGGGACGGATCAGCGCATATTGCGCCCATTCGCCTCTGCGGTAGAGCACGTTGACGGGCTTGTTCTTGTCGGCCTTGGCAACCGCCGCTTCGAATTCCTTGACGTTGTGCACTTCCACGTTCGCCACGCTCATGATGACGTCGCCCTCGCGCAGGCCCGCGCGGGCCGCGGCCTCCGCTGCCTCTGTCACGCGCACGCCGCCCTTGACCTTGAGCTCCTTGCGCTGAGCGTCCGTGAGATCGGACACCACCAGGCCCAGCTGCTCGGCCGCCGCGGAGGACGACTTGGACTTGCCGCCACCCGAGCTGCTCTTGGCCGCCGTCTTTTCATCGGGCTCGACCTCGGCAATGGTGATGGACAGATCGCGCGATGCGCCGCGGCGGAACACGGTGATCGTCGACTTGGTGCCCGGCTTGGTATTGCCCACCAGGCGCGGCAGGTCCACGGTCTTCTCGACCGTCTTGCCATCGAACCTGGTGATCACATCACCCGCCTCGATGCCGGCCTTCTCCGCGGGAGATCCCACTTCCACACCGCGCACCAGGGCGCCTTGCGGCTTGGCCATGCCCAGCGATTCGGCCACGTCCTTGGACACCTGTTCGATCTGCACGCCGATGCGCCCACGGCTGACCCGGCCCGATGCGCGCAGTTGGTCGCTCACGCGTATGGCCTCGTCAATGGGAATGGCGAACGAGATGCCCATGAAACCGCCCGAGCGCGAATAGATCTGGCTATTGATGCCGACCACCTCCCCGCGCATGTTGATCAACGGGCCGCCGGAATTGCCCGGATTCACCGCCACATCGGTCTGTATCAGCGGCAGATAGTCACCCGTATCGCGCTGCTTGGCGCTCACGATGCCGGCCGTCACCGTATTGTCCAGGCCGAACGGCGAGCCGATCGCGATCACCCATTCGCCCACCTTCAGGCGATTCACATCGCCCACCTTCACCGCAGGCAATCCGGTGGCGTCGATCTTCACGACGGCGACATCGGAGCGCTTGTCGGAGCCGACGATCTTGGCCTTGAATTCGCGCTTGTCGGTCAGCGTGACGATCACGTCGTCCGCGCCTTCCACCACGTGCGCATTGGTCATCACATAGCCATCGGAGCTCAGGATGAAGCCCGAGCCCACGCCGCGCGGCTGCTCTTCCTGCTGCTGCGGCTGCGAGCGGCGTGGCGACTGTCCCCTGGGAATATTCGGCACGGGAATGCCAAAGCGCTTGAAGAACTCCAGCATGTCTTCATCCATGCCGATGGGCGAATCGCCCGCCGCCACACGCTCGGTCGTCCGGATGTTCACCACGGCAGGCCCGACCTGCTCGACCAGATCGGTGAAGTCGGGCAACCCTCGCGCCACGGCAGCCGGTTGCGCCTGCGCCGGCAGGGCTGAGCCCAGGGAGGCGCCCAGCGTCACCGCCGTCATGACAGCGAGCGCGAAGCCCTGCAAAGTTTTCGGATGAGTCCTCAGCATCAATACCTCTCAAGGAATTTCTTGTACGTTAACAAATAGCTGCTGTCACTTGAGAAGGACAACACGCCATTTGGTTCCCGCAGCCGAGCCAATACAGCCCCATCGCATCGTGTCCACGCGGGGGAACACGAATGCATCAGCCCGATGTGTGCTTTATAGCCGAAGCAAAGCGCTGGAGCGTGGTCAACGGCACTTCACCAATGATGGTGACCCAGCTATCTCCCAGCACGCGCGCCGACAGCGTGTGCGTGGCGCCGACACGCAGTTCCTGGCCTTCGAACGGATGGCGGTCTTCGTTGAAGGGTTCAAGGAACACGGAAATGCTGGCCAGCCCATCGGAATAGACGCACTGCACCTGCGCAGTGCGCAGGGGTTGCGGATGCAGCTTCTGCTTTTGCGAGCAATCGAGCAGCACGAAGCCGTTCACCGGGACCGGCAACTGCCACCCATTGGACTCCAGCGTGGTGGGGAACTTGTGTTGATGGATGACGCGGTATCCCACGACGTCGTTCATCATGTTCTGTATCTGCGCGGCGCCTGCGGGCGTGCTCAGTTCCAGCTCGGTGAACGTCGCCTGCTCCAGCACCTTGCCCCCAGGCGTGACCGTCTGCCACTTCAGGATAAGGCCGCTTTCCTGATCAAGCCAGATGCGGTAGCCAAACCGCAGGGCATCCCGGGAACGCAGCTGCAGCAGCGCCGCATTGCGGCCCGCCACGCTTTGCAGGCCGCCCAGCTCCGCTGCGTAGCTTTGCGAAAGCGACTGGGCATCGATGCCCTTGGCCCGGGGAAACTTGCGCGGCATCTCGCGCGTATCCACACGTACGACGCGATCTTGTGGAAAGAAGGTGCGCACGTCGGCATTCTGGCGATAGACGATCCGCGGCGTGCCGCTCAGCGCCTCCAGGCGTTCGATCTGCTGGTCCTTGGAGCATACGTGCCAGACTTGCGAGCGGCTCATCACCCCTGACGAAGAGGTCACCACAAAGGTGCCGCTGTAGGTCGAGTAATCGGTCGCCTGGCGCATGCGCTCGAGCCAGCCGTGCACATCGAGCTGCCCGGCCTCGGCCTGCGACAGCGGCCGCAACTCACAGCCCGCCGCACTGACGAGCGGGACGAAGCCCAGGACCACCGCGCCGATCGCCGCAGCGCGCAACCCGCGCAATGCAAACGACCGCCAGGGCCGCCCATGCGCCACCCCGCCGCCAAGCCGTGCTACCGATGCCGCCATGCCCGTACGAATCACTCTGCGCAAGGTGCTGCCGCCCTCCGGTCGCCGCGCTCAGCGCGCGGGAGCTTCGAAAGTGGCGTTGCGCAGAAAGCCGGCCGGCATCTGCAACGCCGACGTGCTGCCGTATTGCTTATGCGCCGCCAGCAATTCATCGAGCCGGGGATCGCGGATCATCACCGCCCGGCGTTCCGGCTCACCGGGCGCCATCTGCAGCGGGAAGCTCACCGCCACGACGTTCTGATTGCCACCCGGCGTGGATGCGATGGGAATCGCCGCGAGCTGCATGCCAGGCTCCACGGCGGAGCGGGTCAGGCCCGTATAGGCGTTCCAGCCGATGGTGGCCACTGCCGCAAGGGAGGCAAAGCCGGCCACCATCTTCCAGCGGAACACATCATGATTGGCCGCGTCCGCGGCAGGCTGGGCCGACTGCGGGGCATGGGCCGCCGCGACATGGACCGCAGGCACGACGATCTGCTCGACCTCGCCACGGGCCAGTTGGCCCGGCCGGGCCTCCTGCGCCAGTTGCGCACGCAAGCGCGACACAAGGTCGCAGCTCAACGGCCGCGCCAGCTCCGACGAGCGCAGCACATCGCCGATGAGGTGGTATTCGTGCCATGCGGCGCGGCCCTCGTCGGAATCAGCAAACGCAACGGCCTCGGCGCACTGAGCGCTCACCAGCTCGCCGTCGGCCAGCGCCGACAACTGCTCCCGCTTCACAATATCGCCATTCATGGTGCCACCTGCCATTCCTGCATCATATGTTCAGAACCTGCCTTACCAACGCTTGCCCGTCTGCTTGTCCAGCAGCGGGCGCACCTTCGCCGAAATCGCCTCGCGCGCCCGGAAAATCCGCGAGCGAACCGTGCCGATCGGACAATTCATGGTTTCGGCGATTTCCTCATAACTCAAACCCTCGATTTCCCGCAACGTCACTGCCTGGCGCAGATCCTCGGGCAATGCCTCCATTGCCGCATTCACCGCAGCCGCGATTTCCTGCGCGGCCAGCACCGTTTCCGGGGTCTCGTCGGTTGTTAGTTCAAAAGGATTCCCGGAAGTTTCATCGTCTTCATCATTTGCACGCAATGCGGTTTCCGTGATAAGCGGATTGCGCTTGAGATCGACCAGCGATTTCTTGGCGGTATTGACCGCAATCCGGTACAGCCAGGTGTAGAACTGCGCATCGCCCCGGAATTGGTGCAGCGCACGATAGGCGCGCAGAAAAGTCTCCTGGGCGATGTCGGGAACCAGGTCGGTGTCGCGCACCATGCGGCCGATCAGGCGCTCGATCCGGCGCTGATACTTGATCACCAACAGCTCGAAGGCGCGCTGATCCCCCGCCAGCGTGCGCTCCACCAGCTGCATGTCGCTGCTGGAAGCTGTGGCCGGCTCGGAGTTGGAAAAGGTCATTTTTGCTTCAGCACTTCGCCGTTTGCGGCGCTTCTTCCGGTTTCTTCTGGTGTCAGTGGGCCGGCCCGCCAGCAAACGGCAGGTCGGCATGGGCGCGAAAATATACCGCACGCCGCAAAGCGGGCCAAGACTGCGGATCAGTCTTTCTTTCAAGCAGGAACCACGACCTGCTGCGCACGCGTCCTTGCGACCACGCCTGAATCAGCAGATACGACTGGAAGTCCATCAGGACTTCCAGCTCCACCGGCAAGGCATCGCCACCCGCCCCGGCCATGGTCCATTGCTGGCCATTCCAGTGCAGCATGGCCGCCGGATTTGTCCACCACCAGTGAAGCGCCCCCGACGTTGCCGACAGCCACAGGCCAGCGGCCACCCCCAGCCTCGCTCCGGCCAAGGGATGATCCGCCGTCTGGGCCAGCCAGGCCCCGAGCACCGCCAGCCCGGTAACCGCCAGCATGGCGATCAGATACCCGGCCCAGGCGGAGCGCCGAGCGGAGAACTGCACCACGGGCGGGTGCAGGTGATGCTTGAAGGGCCCTTGCGTCGCGCTCATGCCGCAGCGCGGATCCGCACCAGGGGAACGAGCGGGTGATGGAACGATGAAAGGCCGCCGGTCACTCGACAGACGCGTCAAACGCGCTTGAAGACCAGGGTGCCGTTGGTGCCACCGAAACCGAAATTGTTCTTCACGGCGATTTCAAGCTTGGCATCGCGCGCGGTATTGGCGCAATAGTCCAGATCGCACTCAGGGTCCTGCTCGAAGATGTTGATGGTCGGCGGAATCTTCTGATCGCGCAGGGCCAGGACGGTAAACACGCTCTCGATCCCCCCCGCGCCGCCCAGCAGGTGGCCGGTCATGGATTTCGTGGAGCTCACCACCATCTTCCTGGCATGGTCGCCCATCGCGGCCTTGATCGCATTGGTTTCGTTGAGGTCGCCCAGCGGCGTGGACGTGCCGTGCGCATTCAGGTAATCCACCTGATCGGCGTTCACGCCCGCGTTGCGCAGTGCGTTGAGCATTGCGCGGCGCGGGCCGTCCATGTTGGGGGCCGTCATGTGGCCTGCGTCGGCGCTCATGCCGTATCCCGCCAGTTCGGCGTAGATCCTGGCACCGCGCGCCTTGGCGTGTTCGTACTCTTCGAGCACCATCACGCCCGCGCCTTCACCCAGGACAAAGCCATCGCGGTCCTTGTCCCAGGGGCGCGAAGCCGTCTTGGGGTCGTCGTTGCGGGTGGACAGGGCGCGCATCGCGGCAAAGCCGCCCACGCCCAGCGGAGACACCGTGGACTCCGTACCGCCAGCGACCACCACGTCGGCATCGCCATATTCAATCATGCGCCCTGCCTCGCCGATGCAGTGAAGACCCGTCGTACAGGCCGTCACCACCGAGAGATTCGGCCCCTTGAAGCCAAACCGCATGGACACATGGCCCGCCACCATGTTGATGATGGAGGCGGGAACGAAGAACGGCGTAATGCGGCGAGGGCCGCGTGCCGCCAGTTCCGCGTGGGTATTCTCGATCAGCGGAAGCCCGCCAATGCCGGAGCCGATCACGCAGCCGATGCGCGTGGCCAGATCTTCCGTCAGAGCCTCGCCATGAGGCAGGCCCGCATCAAGCACGGCCTGTTCCGCTGCCGCAATGCCGAAGTGGATGAATGAGTCCATGGAGCGCGCATCCTTGGCGCTCATGTATTTTTCCACATCAAACCCTTTGACCTCGCCTGCAATCTTGCAGGAGAAGTTCGACGCATCGAACTTGGTGATGAGATCAATACCGGACTGACCGGCGAGGATATTGGCCCAGGCTTCGCTCACCGTGTTGCCCACGGGAGTGATGCAGCCCAGGCCGGTCACGACAACGCGACGACGGCTCATGCGTTCAAACTTTCTGCTGATCTTCAAAAAACCTGATCAGGCCTTTTGGTGGGTGTTGGCGTAGTCGATGGCGTTCTGCACCGTTGTGATCTTCTCTGCGTCTTCGTCAGGGATCTCGATGCCGAACTCATCTTCCAGAGCCATCACCAGTTCGACCGTGTCCAGGGAGTCAGCGCCCAGGTCAGCCACGAAGGCCTTTTCGTTGGTCACTTGGGACTCTTCCACACCGAGTTGTTCGGCAATGATTTTCTTGACACGTGCTTCGATATCGCTCATGGTTTCCCTCAGGGGGTTGTGAATGAATCCGCGATTTTAACTGCTTCGGACAAATGCCCCTAGCAGCCAGCCGTACGGACGAACCGGCACTAACCTTGTTGTACTACATATACATGCCGCCATTGACGTGCAGTTCCTGCCCCGTCACATAGCCGGCGCCTTTGGAGGCGAGGTAGCAGACAGCGTGAGCGATGTCGCTCGGCTGGCCCAGGTCGCCCATCGCGATCTGCGACTTCAGTGCGGCCTTTTGCTCATCGGGAAGATTGGCTGTCATGTCCGTGGCGATGAAGCCCGGAGCAACGCAGTTCACGGTGATTCCCCGGCTGCCCAGCTCACGGGCCAGAGCGCGCGTCATGCCCGCCACGCCCGCCTTGGCCGCAGCGTAGTTGGCCTGGCCGGGGTTGCCCGATGCGCCCACCACGCTGGTGATGCTGATGATGCGGCCGAAGCGCTGCTTCATCATCGGACGAATAGCCGCACGGCTTACCCGGAATACGGCCTTGAGATTGGTATCGATCACCGCATCCCAATCGTCATCCTTCATGCGCATGGCCAGCGTGTCGCGCGTAATACCCGCATTGTTCACAAGGACATGCAGGCCGCCGAATTCCTTGACAGTGGCGTCGATCAGCGCATCGACCGCGACCCCATCGGTCACGTCGAGCCTCACGCCCTTGCCGCCCTTGGCGGCCAGTACGTCGTTGATGCGCGCCGCGCCATCATCGGATGTGGCCGTGCCGATCACGCGATAGCCGCGCTCGGCCAATTCGGCCGCGATGGCCGCGCCAATGCCGCGGGTTGCGCCAGTCACCAGCGCAATCTGGGGAGGAGTGGTAGTGGTTTCGCTCATGCCAGCAATTCTTTGGTTTCTGCCAATGTGGCCGGATCATATATGGATGCGCCGACCATCCCGGCATCGATCCGTCTGGTCAGCCCGGCCAACACCTTGCCCGGACCGCATTCGATGACGTGGGACACGCCGCGAGCCTTCAGCGCCTGCACGCACTCGACCCAGCGGACGGGGCCGAATGCCTGGCGATAGAGCGCGTCGCGAATCCTGTCGGCGCTGGTTTCGACGGCCACATCCACGTTGTTGAGCACGGGAATCTGCGGCGCGCCGAGCTCCAGGCCGGCCAAGGCCTCGCGCAGTTTCTCGGCCGCGGGCTTCATCAGGCTGGAGTGGAACGGAGCCGACACCGGCAACGGCAGCGCGCGCTTGGCGCCCGCCGCCTTGAGCACTTCACACGCCTTGTCCACACCTGCCTTGGTGCCGGCGATCACGGTTTGCGCCGGATCATTGAAATTCACGGCCTCGACCACTTCACTGGAGCCGGGACCAAAGCTGGCCGCCGCCTCCGAGCAGCCAGCGACCACCTTGGCCGATTCAAGCCCCAGGATGGCGGCCATGGCGCCCACGCCCACCGGCACTGCTTCCTGCATGGCGGCGGCGCGCAAGCGCACCAGCGGAGCGGCCTGCGCCAGAGTCAGCACTCCGGACGCCACCAACGCGGAATACTCGCCCAGCGAGTGGCCGGCCACCGCAGCGGGCAGCGCGCCGCCGTCGGCGCGCCATACGCGCCACGCCGCGACACCGGCAACCAGCATCACGGGCTGGGTGTTCGTCGTCAGCGCCAGCGCTTCCTTCGGGCCTTCATGAATCAGCCTGGCGACGTCTTCGCCCAGAGCATCCGAGGCCTCGCGCAGGGTCTGGGCAACCACGGGGTGATCTCCCCAGCCATCGAGCATGCCGACGGATTGCGAGCCCTGGCCCGGAAAAACAAAAGCAAATGTGGTGGACATAGAAATCTGGATTGGTATTTTTTCTGATGCGCAACGGGGCCGCCATTCTCGCCGCGACGAACGCGGCGGCGGCCCGGCCCCGGTAGAGGATTACATCGTCAGCAGGACCGCGCCCCAGGTGAAGCCGCCTCCCACGCCTTCGAGCAGCAGGTTCTGGCCCGGCTTGATCTGGCCGGAACGCACGCCGTGGTCGAGCGCCAGCGGGATCGAGGCGGCGGACGTGTTGCCATGCTGGTCCACGGTGACGATCACTTTCTCCATCGGCAGCTTGAGCTTGCGCGCCGTGCTCTGCATGATGCGGATATTGGCCTGGTGCGGAATCAGCCAATCGATATCGGCATCGCTCATCCCGGCCTTTTCCAGCGTGGCGCGCGCCGCCTTGTCCAGCAGGCCGACCGCCAGCTTGAACACCGCCTGTCCATCCATCTTGAGCAAGGGATCGCCAAGAATCTGACCGCCATAGACATTCCCCGGCACGCAGAGAATGCCGACATGGCGGCCATCGGCATGCAGGTCGCTCGCCAGGATGCCGGGCTTGTCGGAAGTTTCCAGCACCACGGCGCCGGCACCGTCGCCGAACAGCACGCAGGTCGTGCGGTCGTTGAAATCCAGAATGCGACTGAAGACCTCCGAGCCCACCACCAGCGCCCGCTTCGCGGCGCCGGATTGCAGCATCGAATCAGCCACCGTCAATGCGTAGACGAACCCGCTGCAAACCGCCTGCACATCGAATGCGGGACAGCCATGCACGCCGAGCTTGTTCTGCAGGATCGCCGCGGTCGACGGAAAGACCATGTCGGGCGTTGACGTCGCCACGATGATGAGATCGAGATCCTCGGCCGTGATGCCCGCCGCCTCGATGGCCTGGCGCGACGCCTCCAGAGCCAGGTCGCTGCTCGTCACATCGCGTTCGGCAAAGTGGCGCGCCTTGATGCCGGTACGCTCGACGATCCATTGATCCGATGTTTCGATACCGCGCTGGGCCAGTTCGGCCACCAGATCATCGTTGGTCACAAGGCGGGGCGGCAAGTAGCTGCCAGTGCCGGTAATACGTGAATAGCGTCTCATTTATTGTGTGGTCGATGACGAATCGGACAAAGCTGGAGCCACGCTCCCCGCCAGCAATGGCGCCGCGTGGGCCACCTTGGTTCTGACGCGGTCGAGCAGATTATTGCGAGCTGCATCATACGCCCGGTTCAGCGCATGCTCGAAAGCGACGGCGTCGGCCGAGCCATGGCTCTTGAACACCAGGCCGCGCAGGCCGAGCAGGGCCGCGCCGTTGTAGCGGCGATGATCCAGGCGCCTCATCAGCGCAGATAAAACAGGATAGGCGACGATAGCCGCCATTTTCGTGAAGATGTTGCGCTTGAACTCACGTTTGAGTCCACCCACCACCATCGCGGCCACGCCCTCGGACGCCTTGAGCGCCACATTGCCGACAAACCCGTCGCAGACGACGATGTCCACCACGCCCTTGAAAATGTCGTTGCCCTCGACGTTGCCGTAGAAGTTGAGATCACCATGAGCGCTCGCCGCGCGCAGCAGCTCACCGGTCTTCTTGATGACCTCGCTGCCCTTGATCGCCTCTTCACCGATATTGAGCAGGCCGACCGACGGGTGCTCGCTGTTTTGCAGCACGGACACCAGCGCCGAGCCCATCACCGCGAACTGCAGCAGGTGATCGGCGGAGCAATCCACGTTGGCGCCCAGATCGAGCACCGTGGTCGCTCCGCCCTTGTCATGGGGAATCTGCGTGGCAATCGCAGGACGGTCGATGCCCTCCAGCGTCTTGAGCAGATAGCGGGCGATGGCCATCAACGCGCCGGTATTGCCGGCGGAAATGGCGACCTGCGCCTCGCCGTCCTTGACCCGCTGGATGGCAACGCGCATCGACGAATCCTTCTTGCGGCGCAGCGCCACTTCGACGGCATCGTCCATCGTCACCACCTCGGTGGCGACGACGACGCTGGCGCGCTCATGCTTGAAGTCGCGCAGCCCGGCCTCCTGTCCGACCAGCAGCAGCCGGGCATCCGGGTGTTTTTCGAGAAATTGACGGCATGCGGGAAGCGTGACGCCGGGGCCATGGTCGCCCCCCATGCAATCGACAGCCAGTGTGATCATTGAGGCAATTGGTCAGACGAAGAGTACTGGCCTGAAGAATAAATAAAAAAGCCAGTAACGACAAAGGCCCGCGCTACCGGCTTGTAGCAACGGGCCTTTTGAAGCCGCAAGCCTTGATCAGGCTTCAGACTTGTTCTTCAGCACCTGGCGACCACGGTAGAAACCGTTGGGGCTGATGTGATGACGCAGATGCGTTTCGCCCGTGGTGGGCTCCACTGCGGTGCCCGGCACATTCAGGGCGTTGTGCGAGCGGTGCATGCCGCGCTTGGAAGGGGACTTCTTGTTTTGCTGAACAGCCATGATGGCTCCTAGGGTCTGAAAATGGTTGGTGAATAACGCGATTAGCCCATTAAAGACACGAGGGGATTCACGCGAAACCACTGAGTATAGCTCAATTGCAGATTCCGCTCAAATCACCTTGCGGATGGAACATCGCGAACGGGCATCGCCCAGGCCAGGCATTCGTTCTTCTCAGTTCTTTTTTCCATCCACCCGCAGGCTGGCGAGCGCAGCGAAGGGATTGGTCTTCTGCGCGTTGGCTTCCTCGAAGTCATCGTCGCTGGATTTCATGACCACATGCGAGGGGCATTCGTCGTGGCGCGGCACCGCCGGCAGTTCCAGAAGCAGTTCGTCCTCGATGAGTTCGCGCAGATCGAATTCCCGGCTGAGCACGAGCAGATCTTCCTCGCATTCATCGTCCAGAGCCTCGGCCGTTGCCTCATCGGCCACGAAACGGAATTCACGGTCGATGTCGATGGGGACGTCAACCGGGCCAAGGCAGCGCTGGCATTGCATGGGCACCGCCGCATGCACCGTCAGGTGCAGCCAGACCTGCGCGCCCAGGCCGGCAACCGTGCGCACCTCGCCGTGCGCCTGCCAGTCCACGTGCAGATCGGGATGCAGTCCCTTGGCCTCTTGCGCGACCCGCTTGTACTTGAGCAGCGAATCATGGCCGGAAAGGTGTACCCCGGCCTGCGCGAACGCCTTGATGTCCAGTCGATCGGGGGAGTGTTCCTTTGTCATGCCCGCAGTGTAAGAGAATCGGGGCATGCAGCAATCCACTTCCATGTCCCGCCCTCTGATTTTGGGCTCCACCTCACCCTACCGCCGCGCACTGCTGGAGCGCCTGCGGCTGCCCTTCGAGGTGGCGGCGCCGGAGGTCGACGAAACCCCGCTGCCTGGCGAAAGCCCTCGTGAACTGGCTCTGCGCCTGGCGGCGGCGAAGGCGCGCGCCGTGGCGCAAGCGCACCCGAATGCCGTGGTGATCGGCTCCGACCAGGTGGCGGACCTGAATGGCAAATCCCTTGGCAAACCCGGAAATCACGAGCGCGCCACGGCGCAGCTCAAGGAAATGCGCGGCCACGCCATGGTTTTTCACACGGCGGTGTCGGTCATGTGCATCGAATCGGGATTCAGCCAGATCGATCTGGCGCAGGTCCGCGTGCGCCTGCGCCACCTGGGCGATGCGGAAATCGAGCGCTATCTGCGGGCCGAGCAGCCCTATGACTGCGCGGGCAGCGCCAAGAGCGAAGGCCTGGGCATCTCGCTGCTGGACGCGATTGAAAGCGACGACCCCACCGCGCTCATCGGCCTGCCGCTCATCCGCACCTGCCAGATGCTGCGCGCGGCCGGATGGATGCTGCCATGAACGCCAACCAGCATGGCCCGAAAGGCACGCTGTACCTGGTGCCGGCCCCGCTCGACTTTGGCTGCGACGTGCAGGCTCCACTCGAATCGGTGCTCCCGCAGGGCACATTGCAGACCGCATCCAGGCTGACCCACTGGATCTGCGAGAACGCCAAAAGCGCACGCGCCTACCTGAAACGCATCGACGCGCTGCACCCCCTGGCCGCAACGCTGCAGGAGCAGCGCATCGACGAACTGCCGCGCGCCGTCCACAAAAAGGGCGACCATGGAACCAAGGGTAGCGCGCAGTTCGACGCCCGCATGATGCTCGCGGCTGCACTCCAGGGCCGGGACATGGGTCTGATCAGCGAGGCGGGCATGCCCGCCGTGGCCGACCCGGGCAGCTCTGTCGTGCGCGCGGCGCACGATCTGGGCATCAAGGTCGTGCCGCTTGTCGGGCCGGTATCGCTGCTGCTGGCAATCGCCGCCAGCGGGCTGAATGGCCAGAATTTCGCCTTCGTCGGCTATCTGCCACAGGATGGCGCCGATCGCGCCAGGCGGCTCAGGGAGCTGGAGATCCTGGCCGTCAAGCAGGGCCAGAGCCAGCTTTTCATTGAAACGCCCTATCGGAACGCCGCCATCTGGCAGGCGCTCCTGCAGTCGCTGCAGCCCAACACCCGGCTCGCGCTGGCGAGTGGGCTGACGCTGGACCATGCCGACATCCAGAGCCGCAGCATCGCCCAGTGGCGCAGCCTGCCCTGCCCCGTGGACAACCGCACGCCCGCCGTGTTCGCGATTGGCGCCTGAGCCGGGCGCCCTGCACGCATCCGCCTCTCAG
>NZ_JBEBOW010000060.1:0-21191 GCF_040396215.1 Diaphorobacter ruginosibacter
CTGACTGCTGCCTACTCAGCCGATTGGTGGCGGCCGTCGCGCACGCCCTGGCGGATTTCCTGCAGGTTGCCCAGGAAGTCCCAGAACTGCTTGGCCTGCTTCTTGAACTGATAGTCCATTTCGCCGAATTGCACCGCGACGATCTTGCTCATGTGGGTGTCGAAACTCGCGGGAGGCAGCTCCAGATAGGCTTCGGATTCGGAGCCTTCGCGATGCACGGTGGCTCCGGCGTTGCGGGCGATGCGCAGCATGGCGGTGTTCTCCGACAGGGCGTGGATGAACATCATCTTCACATCGCGGCTGCGGGCCAGCATCACGGCGCGGTCGAACAATTGCGCGCCATAGCCGCGCCCGCGCGCCTTGGAGAGCACCGAGACGCCGAATTCGGCGCAGCTCCTGAATTCGTCGTTCGTGGCATAGGCCACGTGGGCCATGGCGATGAGCTCGAGACGGCGGTTGAAGATGCCGATGACTTCGTCGCGGTCGAAATCGATATGGTCCACATAGCGGCGCACCTGGCCATCGCTTGCCGGATAGCCAAAGCGCAGGTAGCGGTCCTCGGGGCTGAGGCTCATCAGGTGCGCGGCGATGCGCTCGCGATGCTGCGCGGCCAGCGAGCGCATCGGCACGGAAGCAAAAGCCATTTTCGATTTACCTCGCTGAATCGGCGACGGTTGATCGTCAGCGGAGCCCGCGCCCCAGAAGCGCCGGCCGATGTCCCAGGAAGCAAGCAACCAATCTTTCGTCATTAGCATGATGACGCGATTCTAGGGTTTTCCCTAGGTTTGTGTTTTGATTTTGTTGCATTGCAATATGAATTGGAGGGCTTTCACGTTTGTTGTCATTTCCGGGACACGTGAGGACGTATCGCGGGCCCCGCGCGGGCTCGGGCGACCTATACCGGAACCGCAGTCGTGGCCTTGACCCGGTCCAGCACGAAGCTGGTCTTGCAGTCCTGCACGCTCGGGTGCGTGAGCAGCGTGTCCATGATGAAGCGGCTGTAGTGCGCCATGTCGGCCACCACCACGCGCAGCAGATAGTCCATCTCGCCAGTGAGCGCCGCGCACTCCACCACTTCCGGCCAAGTCTGCACGCTCGCGCGGAACACGTCCATGGGATTGCGCTTGTGGCTTTCGGTGTGCTTTTCCAGCCGCACGTTGAGATAGGCGGTGAGCCCCAGACCCACCGCCTCGGGCCTGACCAGGGCGACATAGCGCTCGATGATCCCCGCCTCCTCCAGCCGCTTGGCGCGCCGCAGCACCGCACTGGGGGACAGCCCCACCTTCTCGCCGATCACGTCATAGGTTTCGCGTCCGTTGGCCTGCAGGCAGCGCAGGATCGCGCGGTCCAGCTTGTCCAGCGAATTGCCAGCGGAATCACTGCTAGGTGTGGGTGTGCTCATGCGGCGATTCTGGGGCCGTGGTCTCCGTTTTGAAATGCGAGACTTCCCTAACGCGCATTCATTGTTTGAAATCTTATAAATGCGCATTAAAAATGCAAAAATTAATCAATACAACGATTAATCCAGCGAAAAATTGCTGATGATGCCAATTACATTCCCTGATAAGCCATTCCATTGCCAGCCACATCAATTGGTAATGCCATGACCATCATCAGACACATGAGTTTTCACATCATAGAATTTTGGGGGCATATCAATGAACGCGCCTGACATGAACCCAATGCTGGCCCCGGGCGAGTCCGCTTGGGAAAATCCCATGGGCACCGACGGCTTCGAGTTCATCGAATATGCCGCGCCCGACCCCGCCGCCATGGGCCGGGCATTCGAAGCCATGGGCTTCAGGGCCGTGGCGCGCCATCGCCACAAGAACGTGCTCCTGTACCGCCAGGGCGAGATCAACTTCATCATCAACGCCGAGCCCGACAGCTTCGCCCAGCGCTTTGCGCGGCTGCATGGCCCGAGCGTCTGCGCGATCGCCTTTCGCGTGCACGACGCCAAGGCGGCCTACGAGCGGGCGCTCAATCTGGGCGCATGGGGCTATGCGGGCACGGCGGAGCCGGGCCAGTTGAACATTCCCGCCATCAAGGGCGTGGGCGACAGCCTGATCTACTTCGTGGACCGCTGGCGCGGCAAGAACGGGGCGTGGCCCGGCGATATCGGCAATATCGGTTTTTTCGACGTGGACTTCACGCCGCTGCCCGGAATCAGCACGGAAGACATGCTGCATCCCAAGGGCGCAGGCCTCACCTACATCGACCACCTCACGCACAACGTGCACCGCGGCCGCATGGTCGAGTGGGCCGATTTCTACGAGCGCCTGTTCAACTTCCGCGAGATCCGTTATTTCGACATCGAAGGCCAGGTCACCGGCGTCAAGAGCAAGGCCATGACCAGCCCCTGCGGCAAGATCCGCATCCCGATCAATGAGGAAGGCAAGGAAAAGCCGGGCCAGATCCAGGAATACCTGGACATGTACAAGGGCGAGGGCATCCAGCACATCGCACTGGGATCCTGCGACCTGTACCGCACGGTGGACGCGCTGCGCGGCAACGGCGTGCGCCTGCTGGACACCATCGACACCTACTACGAACTGATCGACAAGCGCATTCCGGGCCATGGCGAAAACGTGCAGGAATTGCACAAGCGCAAGATTCTCATCGACGGCAAGAAGGACGCCATCCTGCTGCAGATCTTCAGCGAGAACCAGCTCGGGCCGATCTTCTTCGAGTTCATCCAGCGCAAGGGCGACGACGGTTTCGGCAACGGCAACTTCAAGGCGCTTTTCGAGAGCATCGAACTCGACCAAATGCGCCGCGGCGTGCTCTAGCGTTCCCGCGCCTGCCACGGCGGGAGACACGCCAGCAGGCCATGGCGAAAAAAAAGGAGCAGCATCATGGGACAGGCACCCGTTGTCTATGGCCAGTCGAGCCGGCCGCCGCGCGGCGACTATGGCCGCGCGGGCGCGGATTACACCTGCGCCCAGGACGTCGCCGCATATACCGAACAGGACCACGCCACCTACCGCCGGCTCTACGAACGCCAGTCCGCGCTGCTGCCGGGCCTGGCCTGCCGGGCGTTCATCGACGTGCTGCCCAGGCTGGGGGCGAAGGAACGCATTCCGCGCTTCGACGACATCAATGACAGCCTGTGCAAGGCCACCGGATGGCAAATCGTCGCGGTGCCCGGACTGATTCCAGAGACCGCCTTCTTCACGCTGCTCGCCGACAGGAAGTTTCCGGTCACCGACTGGATACGCACGCCGGGCGAGCTTGACTACATCGCCGAGCCCGACGTCTTCCACGACCTGTTCGGGCATGTGCCGCTGCTCTTCAACCCGGTGATCGCCGACTACATGCAGCGCTACGGCCAGGGCGGACTCAAGGCGGAGAAGCTGGGCCACTGCGAAATGCTGTCACGCCTGTACTGGTACACCATCGAGTTCGGCCTGATCCGCGAAGAACAGGGCCTGCGGGCCTATGGCGCCGGCATCCTGAGCTCTGGCGGCGAACTGCGGTACAGCGTGCAAAGCCCCGTGCCCCGCAGGCTCCCGCTGGAGCTCAAGCGCACCATGCGCACGCGCTACAAGATCGACACCTACCAGCAGACCTATTTCGTGATCGACAGCTTCGAGCAACTGTTCGCCCTGACCGAGCCCGATTTCACCCCGCTCTACGAAGAACTGGAGACGCTGCCGGAGTACGGCGCCGACAGTGAATTGCTCATTGCGCCCGCCCGAGCAGCGAGCTGACCAGCGCATGCAGCTTCGGCGCACGCAGCATCTGCATGTGCGCATACCCGGCCAGCGGAAACACCTGCGCCGCGTCGAGCACGCAGTTCGCCTCGGGAAACACCACGTTGTCGCAATCGGAGAAAACGCAATGCCAGCGCACGCGCGAAAACGCGCTCCCTTCGCGCGCTTCATCTGCGCGCAGGCGCTCCAGCCAGTCGCCAGCGGGCAGCATCTGCCTCACGTTCGCGCCCCACATGCAATGCGCGAGAGGCGATCCGCGATGCGGACTGGCCACCGTCACCACGTCACGCGGAAGGTGCGCGGCCTGCGGATCACCGCCATCGAGGCCTCGCAGCCAGTCGCGCACGACCAGTCCTCCCATGCTGTGCGCCATCATCAGCGCAGGCAGGCCGGTCGCCGAGCACAGACGCCGCGCTGCCGAATCCAGCATCGGCCGCGCGTCCTCGATGCGGTGCAGCAGCAGCGGCAGGCTCACGGCGATGAACGGCACGTCGAGAGCGCGCAGATCACGCATCACATCGGTCCACACCGCGCGGTTGCACAGCCAGCCGTGCACCAGAACGATGCCCTGGCGGCCCTGCGCATCCGGCGGCAGATGATCGGGCACGGCCCATTCGCGCCACGGCATCAGCCACGCGAAGCAGCGCGCGGACACGTGGGTTTCCGCGCTCCAGGCGTGCATGACGGCCTCCAGCCCGGGACGCCCGAGGCGCATGCGCCTCTTGAACGCGAGCATCGCCAGAAACTCCATCCCCAGCCAGAGCCGCCCCGCCATCAGCGCGAACGCCACGCCCGCCACCGCGAGCCATGGCGAACGCGGCCAGGCCCATGCACACCACGCCATCACGCAGAGCACGTTGAACACACTCACCACACGCAACCACCAGGCCACCATGGATCACTGCCTTCCTTGAAATCCGGGAACGGGATAGCGCAGATTGTGCATGGATCGTCCACTTTCGCGCCCCCGGCGCGGGCACAATGGCTGGACACCAACCCAGAGACAACCGTCCGCCAGGACCGCCAATGAATACTTCCGCGCCGGCCTCCGCGCCAGACCTTCCCCATGGCATCACCGTGCTGGAGCGCGGCTGGCTGTCCGCCAACAACATTCTTTTCCAGGGCCGGCACGGCTGCGCGCTGGTGGACAGCGGCTATTTCATCCATGCCGGGCAGACCGTCGACCTGGTGCTCTGCGGCCTGCAGGGAAAGCCGCTCAACCTGCTGATCAACACCCACCTGCACAGCGACCACTGCGGGGGCAACGCGGCGCTGCAGGCGCAATGGCCGCACTTGCGCACGCTCATCCCTCCGGGGCAATTCCAGCATGTGCGCGACTGGAACGCCGACGCGCTCAGCTACCAGCCCACGGGCCAGACCTGCCCGCGCTTTCACGCGGACGATGTGCTCGCGCCGGGAAGCGAGATCGCGCTGGGCGACAGCATCTGGCAGATCCACGCGGCGCCGGGGCATGACACGCACGCCGTCATCCTTTTCGAGCCCGCGGCCCGCGTGCTCATTTCAGGCGACGCGCTATGGGAAAACGGCTTCGGCGTGGTGTTTCCCGAGCTCGACGGCGAAGAGGGTTTCGAGGACGTGGACGCCACGCTCGAACTGATCGAGCGCCTCGCCCCCCGGGTCGTGATTCCCGGCCACGGCCCGGTCTTTGGCGACGTGCCCGGGGCGCTCGCCATCGCGCGCCGCAGGCTGGCCGGATTCCGGTCCGATCCGGTCAAGCATGCGCGCCACGCGGCCAAGGTCCTGCTCAAGTACAAGCTGCTCGAATGGCAGCGCATTCCCATCGGCGAGGCCTTGCGGTGGCTGCGCGCCACGCCTTATTTCCAGGTGCTGCGCCAGCGGCATTTCTCCAGCCGGGACGCTGACCAATGGGCGGCAGAGCTGATCCAGGACCTCGTCGACGGCGGCGCGGCGGCGCGCGACGGCGAGCTGCTGGTCAACGCCTGAGCCCACCGGGGATCAGGGCAGATCCTTGTTCGGCTCGGGCTCGCCCGCCAGGCGCGGGCCGATGTTGCCCAGGCGCGACTTGATCGACTGCGGCTGCCCCGTGAGAATGGCCGCGTAATTGGTCGTATTCGCCAGCACGTTCTTCACGTAGGTGCGCGTCTCGCCGAACGGCACGTTCTCGGCCCAGATGGCGCCTTCCAGCACCGGGCCGTTGCGCCAGTTGCGCGGGCGGCCCGGGCCGGCGTTGTAGCCCGCTGCGGCCAGCGCCATCGAATCGTCGAAATCATCCAGCGCCAGTTTCAGGTATGCGGTGCCGATGGTGATGTTGGTTTCCCGATCGTAGATCATGTCCGGCGTGAAGCCGGACATGCCGATCTTGCGAGCCGTCCAGCGGGCGGTGGCGGGCATCACCTGCATCAGGCCCGACGCGCCCACATGCGAGCGCGCGTCCATGATGAAACGGCTTTCCTGGCGGATCAGCCCATAGACGTAGGCCGGATCGAGCCCGATACGGTTGGCATGATCGACCACCGACGCGCGGAACGGCATCGGAAAGCGCTGCGCCACATCGACGAACGACCTGGTGCGCTCGCTGGTATTGATGCAGCGGTCCCAGACCTCGTGCTTGCAGGCCAGGTCGGCCGCCGCCAGCAGTTCACGGTCGCCCATGCCGCCCTGCGTATGAAGGTTGGTGGCGTAGTTCCACTCGCGCACGCCTTCGCTGCGCAGCCCCAGTGAAATGGCGAACAGGCCACGATTGAGCGAAGGATTGGCGCGCGCGTTGGCCATTTCCTCCTGCGTCAACGGCGCTGGCGCCGGTGGCGGCGCCACACGCTGGCCCAGTTCCTCGCCCGCCAGTTGCTCGTAGAAGCCGCTGGTCCCGGCGATGCTCTCGAACAATCGCCGGGCGTTGGCGCGATCCTCGTCGCCGGGCCGGTTGCTCGTGTAGGCGCGCCCGCGCCAATAGACCCAGGCCGGATCGGCGCGGCCGGCCGCGCTCATCGCATCGATGCTGCGCGCCACCGTCTTCCACTGCCCGGCCCGCAGCGCGGCCCGCGCGCGCCAGCCCAGCATGTCATCGTTCAGGTCGGCATCGCGGCTCACGTTGGCAAAGTAGCCGAGGGCATTGGGCGAGAGCCCGATCGCGGACTGCTTGCCTATCAGCCCCCAGAGCCAGTTGCGCTCTTCCGGCGAAAGCTGCACGCCCCACTTGCTGTCGAGCAGCCGCGCGGCGGCTTCCGGATCGCTCATCGCCATGCGGATCAGCGCCAGCACGATGAATTCCTGCTTCATCTTGCCGCGCGCCATGGCGCGGCCCGTCAGGTATTTGGTGGGCGAATCCACCGCGTCGCGCAGGTTGCCCACCGCCTCGGGAGCGACGATCTCCACCGCCTTGCGCACGGCGCGCAGGCGGTTGGCCTCGGCTGACAGCCGCGCCTTGCGCCAGACGTCGGCGGCCTTGATCTTCCTGGCGGCATACAGATCGGCGGCGGCGTTCGCGCAGCCGTCGTCCACCTCGCGCTGCGCATACCAGTTGGCCAGCACCCGCAGGGGCATGTCCTCATCGGCCTTGCC
The DNA here is from genome assembly GCF_040396215.1 of Diaphorobacter ruginosibacter. GTDB lineage: Bacteria > Pseudomonadota > Gammaproteobacteria > Burkholderiales > Burkholderiaceae_C > Diaphorobacter_A > Diaphorobacter_A ruginosibacter_A. The sequence goes on from NZ_JBEBOW010000060.1 coordinate 7,254, forward strand.
GGTCATCTGATCGACATTCATGGCGTAGCACTGCACTTCCTTGTCGTCGCGCATGCGGAACTTGGCGTGCATGTCCATGAAGCGCTCCCAGTCGCGCCGCTGGCCGAGCAAAAGCAGCCAGTCGTTGCGCAGCCGGTCTTCCTGGTAGCTGCCCGCATAGCGTTGCAGGAACGCATCGACCTCATCCTGCGTCGCCTCTTCGAGCCGCGCCTTCAACTCCCAGTAGGCCGCCCAGGGTTCGAGCATGTGGCCGCGCGCCGCGGGCAGCAGCGCCGTGAGCTTTTGCTTGTCCTTCTGCCGGAATGCCTTCTGCATCTCGAGCAGCACTTCGTCCCCCCGGGTCTGCGCCGAGACAGAGGCAAGCGCGCCCGCCAGGCTAGCCCCGAGCAGGAACGGTGTCAGAATCTTGAGCCATTGCATTGTGGGATTATGTGATGGACAAAGCAGCCCTGCGCCGAACACTGGTAGAACAACGCCTGAATTTGCCTGATCGACTGACGAGAGCGGACATGCTGCAGCGCGTCATGCGCATCTGGCTGGTGGACCGGCCCGATCTCGTCATTGGCGCGTACTGGCCCATCAAGGGCGAGTTCGACCCCCTGCCCGCCCTGCACCGCTGGAAGGAGGACGGAGAGCTTCTGGACGAGCCCCAGCGCCGCCGCATCGGGCTTCCGGTGGTCAACCGCGAGCACAAGACCCTCACCTTCCACGCCTGGTATCCCGGCTGCCCGATGGAGGAGGACGCCTACGGCATTCCCAAGCCCAAGGACACCGAGCTGATCGTCCCCACGCTCCTGTTCGTGCCCTGCGTGGGCTACAGCGCGGGCGGATACCGCCTGGGCTACGGCGGCGGCTTCTACGACCGCACGCTGGCCGCGCTGCAGCCGCGCCCCGTCACCGTGGGGCTGGGCTACACCTGCGGCTATCTCGACGATTTCGAGCCCGAGCCGCACGACCTGCCGCTGGACGCCATCCTGAACGACAACGGGGTGGTCTGGCCGATCGGGTGACGCTGCGGCATATTCCCAATCAAATTAGATACAACTGTTTCTAATTAAAGCAATTTCGAGAGCGGCACCGGGAATGGCGCTCAGCCTTTCTGCTGACGCTCCCATCGCTCCCACCCCTGCGCCCGCAACCGGCATGCCGGACATTCGCCGCAGCCGTATCCCCAATCGTGGAGCTGCTCGCGAACGCCGAGGTAGCAGGTGTGCGTCTCCTTGCGGATCAGTTCCACCAGCCTGTCCCCGCCCAGCTCCTGCGCCAGTTGCCAGGTCTGGGCCTTGTCCAGCCACATCAGCGGCGTCTCTATCAACAATCGCCGCTCCAGGCCGAGATTGAGCGCCAGCTGCATGGCCTTCATCGTGTCGTCGCGGCAATCGGGATAGCCCGAAAAATCGGTCTCGCACACACCGGTGACGATCACCGACAGGCCACGCCGGTACGCCAGCGCGCCCGCCAACGTCAGGAACAACAGGTTGCGCCCCGGCACGAACGTGTTGGGTAGGCCGTCGGCCTGCATCTCGAAGGCCACGTCGTCGGTGAGCGACGAGCCGCCGATCTGCGAGAGCACGTCCAGCGACAGCACATGGTCTTCGCCAAGCCGGCCGCGCCATTCGGGGAATGCATCGGCCAGCGCCTGGCGGGCGCGAAGGCGCACCTGCATCTCCACGCCATGCCGCTGGCCGTAATCAAAGCCCAGCGTTTCCACGCGCTCATGGCGCGCAAGCGCCTGCGCAAGACAGGTGGTGGAATCCTGGCCGCCCGAGAAAAGCACCAGCGCCGCCTTGTGGCACCCGGTCGCGGAGCTGGAAATGGAGAGGGAAGAACGCGAAATCATGGTGCGCAATTAGAGCACCCGCGGAACACCCGGCCGTCGCCATCGGAATCCGGTGGGCCTACACTGAGGGGCCTTTTTCTTCTTACTTGCATGGGACAACACGCCATGATCCAGCTTCTCATCGGCAACAAGAATTACTCGTCCTGGTCCATGCGGCCCTGGGTATTGCTCAAGCAGGCGCAGATTCCGTTCGAGGAAGTCATGGTGCGCTTCGACAGCTTCGAGCCCGGCTCGCGCTTCAAGCAAAGGCTCGAGGCCATCTCCCCCACCGGCAAGGTGCCGGCCCTGGTGGACGGCGACATCACGGTCTGGGACACGCTCGCCATCGCCGAATACCTGGCCGAGAAATTCCCCGAAAAGAACCTGTGGCCCCGGGACACGAAGGCCCGAGCCAACGCGCGCAGCATCTGCGCGGAAATGCACAGCGGCTTCACCGCGCTGCGCAGCCACTGCGGCATGAACATCGAAGCCAGCCTGCCCGACGTAGGCGCGCTGGTCTGGCGCGACAGGCCCGGCGTGCGGGCCGACGTGCAGCGGCTGATCGACATGTGGGGCGGCCTGCTGGGCACCTACAAGGGGCCGATGCTGTTCGGCGAATTCAGCATCGCGGACGCCTACTACGCGCCGGTATGCTCGCGCATCGCCACCTACGCCCTGCCTGTGCCCGAGCACATCCGGGCATATGTCGACCGCGTGCTGGCGCTGCCCGGCGTGGCGGCCTGGGTGAGGGACGCGCTCGCGGAGCAGGACTTCGTGCCGTTCGACGAGCCCTATCGCGTGCGCCGCTAGCCCGCGGCCATTTCCGGCTGGGCTACGGCCGGGCTACTCAGCCGATTCGCCGCGCAGCTTCACCACCTGCATGAGCGCGCGATCGCGCCATGCGACCCGCTCCTCCCATTGATCGAGCGGCAAGGCCGCGCGGCGCTGCGCCTCGACCTTGGCGACCAGCTCCGGCGTCCATGGATCGTTCTGCCCGCGCTCCCTGCCCATGCGCTCGTATGCCGGCCCCATCTTCAGCGCGTGCGATGCAATGCCGCCGCGCGTATTGAGGTCCACGGTCTCGAACGGACCGATCACCGACCAGCGCATGCCCAGGCCGTCGCGCACCACCGTATCGATGTCTTCCACGCTGGCGACACCGTCGCGCACCAGGCAATAGGCCTCGCGCAGCACGGCGCCCTGCAGGCGGTTGAACACGAAGCCCTCGACCTCGCGGGCCACCAGCACCGGCTTCAGCCCCGCGCCCGCGGCGATGCGGCTGGCGCGATCGACCGTGGCCTGGCTGGTGAACGGCGCGGGCACGACTTCCAGCACCGCGATCAGATACGGCGGATTGCCCGGATGCAGCACCAGGCAGCGCTCACGGCCCTCGAGCGCGCTGGCGTACTGCGACGCGGGCAGCGCCGACGAAGCGCTCGCAAGCACCGCATGGCGCGGCGCCAGCACATCGAGCTGCGCGAACAGGTCGCGCTTGACGTCCACCCGCTCGGGCGCGCACTCGATCACCAGATCGGCGGCGCCGACGGCATCGGCAAGCGCCGGGCAGATAGTCAGGCGCTGCACGACGGAGGCGATTTGGGCGCGCTCCTGGAGACCGGCTTGCGCCAGATCCTCAAGGCGGCTGGCGAAGGTGATGCGGGCGCGCTCACGCGCCGCAGCGTCCGGATCGAACAGGCGCACGGGGTGTCCGGTGCGCGCGAAAACAATGGCGAAAGCCACGCCGATGCTGCCTGCGCCCACTATAGCTACGGTGGGTGCCGCGCTGGGCGTGGTGGCGGGTGCCGTGACGGATCGTGCGTCTTGCATGGGAAAAGGTCCTTGCTGTCGGGAAAAGGCCGCGCGAACATGGCGATGAACCGCGGCGACGGCACATGCTAACGCCTGCGGCGGCCGGCGGCGCGCTCGCGAGGCGAGCCATCGGCCGCATCCGACACTACACTTCGCACATGCAAATCTTCATGGTGGGCGGCGCGGTGCGCGACAGGCTGATGGGCCGGCCCTTGCACGACCGGGACTGGGTGGTGGTGGGCGCCACGCCCGATGACATGACAAACCTCGGCTATGTGGCCGTGGGCCGCGACTTTCCCGTCTTTCTTCATCCTCGCACACATGAGGAATACGCGCTCGCGCGCACCGAGCGCAAGAGCGGGCGCGGCTATCGCGGCTTCGTGGTGCAGGCCTCGCCCGACGTCACGCTGGAGGAAGACCTCTCGCGCCGCGACCTGACCATCAACGCCATGGCCGCCCCACCCGACTGGAATGGCGACGCCGGCGCCGTCATCGACCCGTACCGTGGCCGCGACGACCTGCGCGACAAGGTGCTGCGCCATGTGACCGGCTCCTTTCGCGAAGACCCCGTGCGCATCCTGCGCACCGCGCGGTTCGCGGCGCGGTTCGCCGATTACCGCGTCGCGCCGCAGACCATGGCGCTGATGCGCGCGATGGTGGCCGAAGGCGAGATGGACCACCTGGTGGCCGAGCGTGTCTGGCAGGAGCTTTCGCGCGGCCTCATGGAGTCCAGCCCGTCGCGCATGTTCGCCGTGCTGCGCGAGTGCGGCGCGCTCGGGCGGCTGATGCCGGAACTCGACCGCCTGTGGGGCGTCCCGCAGCGCGCCGAGTTCCACCCCGAGGTGGACACCGGCGTGCATGTGATGATGGTGCTGGACATGTCCGCGCGGCTCGCCGCCCCGCTCGGCGTGCGCCTGGCCTGCCTGTGCCACGATCTCGGCAAGGGCACGACGCCGCCCGCCATCCTGCCGCGCCACCACGCGCATGAGCAGCGCAGCGTCGGCCTGACCCACGCGCTCTGCGAGCGCTGGCGCGTGCCCAACGACCTGCGCGAACTGGCAGTGCTCGTGGCGCGCGAGCATGGCAACATTCACCGCAGCCAGGAGCTCGATGCCCGCGCACTGCTTCGGCTGCTCGAACGCTGCGACGCCGTCCGCAAGCCGCAGCGTTTCGCCGACGCCCTGCTGGCCTGCGAATGCGACGCGCGCGGACGGCTGGGTTTCGAGAACCGCCCCTATCCGCAGCGCGAGCGGCTGGCGGGCGCTCTTCGGGCCGTGCTGGAGGTCCGCACCGGCCCGGTGGCCGCCGCCGCCATGCAGCGCGGTCTCAAGGGGGAAGCCATCGCGGCGGCCATTGCAGACGCCCGCCGCGAAGCCCTGCGGGCCTGGCTGTCCACGCAGCCCGGGCAGTCCGGCCAGCCGCAAGGGTTATCGCCCGGCGGGGAGAATCCGCCCACATGAACACGCGCCCCATTCCCATGCAGATCAGCACCACACAGGAGTTGCGCGAACTGGCCGCTCTCGGAACATCGGGCGAGGCCTGCGACTGCCGGCTCGCGCGCCACCAGGGCTGGGACAGCATCACCGACGCGCAGTGGCCGGCCGCGCAGATGCGGCAAGTGGCCGACCTGCGCAAGCCCGGTGTGGATGAACCCAGCTTCGAAGAGTTCCACCCTGGGCGCACGCGCTACGAAAGCCCGGATGCGCCGATCGCGCTGGAATACTTTCCCGTCAACCGCTCGACGGTCTGGCGCTGCGCGCATTGCGGCCTGCAGGTCATGCGCTATACCGAGTTCGGCGGCTACTACGTCGACCACAGGGTGCGGGTGCTGAACGCGGCGCTCGTCACCGATGCGCCCCATCCCGGCTGACCCTGCCTTCTGGAGCGTGGAAATCGGCGCTCAGATGACGGACTGCACCCAGCGCACGATTTCCGAGGCGGGCAAGGCGCCGGAGATCCGCCCGAGCTCGCGGCCCTCCCTGAAGACCACCATCGTCGGAATGCTGCGGATATGAAACGGCGCGGCGGCCTGCGGATGGGCCTGCGTGTCCAGCTTGGCGAATTGCGCCTGCGTTTTCAGCGTACCCGCTGCCTGCTCGAACGCGGGCGCCATCATGCGGCACGGCCCGCACCACGGAGCCCAGAAATCGACCACCACCGGGAGCTGGCTGCGCCCCACGTGCCGAACGAAGCTGGCGTCATCAAGCGGCACGGGACGCCCCGTCACCAGCGGTTGATGGCAGCTGCCGCAATGGGCCTCGCCGCCGAGCTGGGCGGCCGCGATCCGGTTGGTGGTGTGGCAATGGGGACAGACGATGTGCAGTTTTTCAGTCATGGCGATGAACCCTCACTGGAAAGAGCGGTGACGGGCCGATGTGGATCAGGTTGGGCGCGCGGCGGCGTTTTCAAGCGGATGACAGCCCTGCGGCATCATGGCCTACACCCTCCTTCGATCCGCAGTTGCTAAGGTCGAAGGCCATGCAAGGGCTTCCCCGGCTGACTTCAGGCCATGCACTTTTTCTTGATTTCGACGGCACATTGGTGGACATCGCTGCACGCCCGGATGCGGTGCGGGTGGCCGATGGGCTGATCGCCACGCTCGCCGGACTGCGGCAGGCGCTGGGCGGCGCGCTCGCCATCGTGACCGGACGCACGCTTGCCGACATCGACCATCATCTCGATCCGCTGCGGCTCGTCGTCGCCAGCGAGCATGGCGCGCATTGCCGCTGCGGCGATGTGGACCAGGACGGCGGCCATCCCGGACGACGCGCGCACCGGCTGGCTGAAGCGGCATTGCGGCTTCAACAGGCGATCGGGCCATACCCGCGATTGCTGCTCGAGCAAAAGACCTCCGGGCTTGCGCTGCACTTTCGCAACGCGCCGCAACTGGAGCCGCTTTGCAGCGCGCTCATGCAGGAGCTGCTCGGCGACATGCCCGGCATGGAGCTGCTGCGCGGCAAATGCGTTCTGGAACTCAAGCCCCTGGACGCCAGCAAGGGCCAGGCCGTCATGGATCTCATGCAGTTGCCGCCGTTCCGAAGCCGCGTGCCGCTCTTCATTGGCGATGACGTCACGGATGAGCACGCCTTCAGCGCCGCGCAACGCATGGGCGGCTTCGGCGTGAAGGTGGGCGGCGGGAAAACCCTGGCGCTGCTGCGCTGCGAATCCCCCGAAGAGGTGCGCGAGTGGCTGGCGCTGCAGGCGCGCGCCCTGGGCGCGCAGGCGAACCCATGCAAGGCCCAAACCCCATGACCCGCGCACCCCTTCTTTCAACGCAGGCCGCCGCCAGCATCGCCGCGGAGAAATTCGGCGCGCCGCTCGCGCCGTCGCTGCATCTCGGCGTGATCGGCAACTGCGCCATCAGCGCCCTGGTGGATGCGCAGGGCGACATCGTCTTCAGTTGCCTGCCGCGCTTTGACGGCGACCCGGTCTTCAACGCCCTGCTGCACCCCGGCGACGCGGGCAGCCGCTTCGCCATCGAGCTGGAAGACCTCGCCAGCGCCCGGCAGGCCTATGAGCCCAACACCGCGGTGCTGCGCACGCGGCTCACCGACCGCGGCGGCAACAGCATCGAGATCACCGACTTCGCGCCGCGCTTCATCTCGCGCGAGCGCTTTTTCCGGCCCGTCATGCTGGTGCGGACCGTGCGCCGCCTGCATGGCGCGCCGCGCATCCGGGTGCGGCTCAATCCGCGTTTCGACTGGGGACGCACGGCGCCCTCCATCACGCGCGGCAGCAACCACGTGCGCTACGTGGGCTCGGGGATGGCGCTGCGCCTGAACACCGATGCGCCGGTGTCCTATGTGCTGGAAGCCCAGCCGTTCCTGCTGACAGGAGCCCATCACTTCCTGCTTGGCGCCGACGAATCGTTGACCGAGGGCATCGCGGCCACCGCGCTGAAGTTCGAGCAGGAGACCATCGCCTACTGGCGCAAATGGAGCCAGAGCCTGTCCATTCCGCTGGAGTGGCAGGACGCGGTGATACGCGCCGCCATCACGCTCAAGCTGTCGCTGTACGAGGAAACCGGCGCCATCGTCGCCGCGATGACCACGAGCATTCCCGAATCGCCCGACAGCGGGCGCAACTGGGACTACCGCTACTGCTGGCTGCGGGATGCCTTCTTCGTGGTGCGCGCGCTCAACAGCCTGTCCGAGACCGGCACGATGGAGGACTACCTGCGCTGGCTCTCCAACGTGGTGCTGGAGGCCACGTCGGGACATATCCAGCCGCTCTACGGGATCGGCCTGGAGAGCCTGCTGCCTGAGGACACCGTGCCGCAACTGCAGGGCTACCGCGCCATGGGACCGGTGCGCGTGGGCAACCAGGCGGCCGAGCATTTCCAGCACGACGTCTACGGCAACATCGTGCTCGGCGCCGCGCAGGCGTTTCATGACCGCCGCCTGCTGCATCCTGCCGGCACGGCGGAATTCCGCTATCTCGAACGGATCGGCGAGCAGGCGGTGCGCGTATATGGGCAGCCCGATGCCGGCATGTGGGAGCTGCGCACCCGCACGCGGGTGCATACGTCATCGGCGCTGATGAGCTGGGCCGCCTGCGACCGGCTGGCCAAGATCGCCGAGCATCTCGGCCTGCACGAACGCGCGCACTACTGGAAGGAGCACGCCAGCCGCATGCGCGAAGAAATTCTGGAGCGTTCCTGGAGCCCCGAGCGCCAGGCTTTCGCCGAGAGCTTCGGCGGCAGGGAGCTTGACGCCAGCGTTCTGCTGATGAGCGAAGTGGGAATGATCGACGCGCGCGACCCACGGTTCGTGAGCACCGTGCAGGCCATGGAGCGCTCATTGTGCGACGGCCCGTTCATGCGGCGCTATGAAGCCGCGGACGATTTCGGCAAGCCGGAAACCTCGTTCAACATCTGCACCTTCTGGCGCATCGACGCACTCGCCCGCATCGGCAGCAAGGAGCAGGCCCGGGACATCTTCGAAGCCATGCTGGCCGCGCGCAATCCGCTGGGCCTGCTGTCCGAGGACACACACGCCACCACCGGCGAGATGTGGGGCAACTTCCCGCAGACCTATTCGATGGTGGGCATCATCAATGCGGCCATCGCGCTGTCCAGGCCCTGGAGCTCGGTGATCTGAGATGGGCCGTCTCGTCGTCGTCTCCAACCGCCTCGCCGACCCGCGCAAGCCCGCCGCCGGCGGCCTCGCCGTGGCGCTGGGGGAATCGCTGCAGCGCACTGGCGGGCTCTGGTTCGGCTGGAGCGGCACCATCGCGCAGGACATGGCGGATGGCGAAGGCCACCTGCACACGCGCAGCTCGGGCAAGGTCACGCTGGCCACGGTGGACCTGAGCCGCAACGACTACGAAACCTACTACGAGGGCTACGCCAACAGCGTGCTGTGGCCGGTGTTCCACTACCGCCTGGACCTGGCGGACTTCAACACACGCTATCTGGCCGGCTACCGGCGGGTGAACCAGCTGTTCGCCCGCAAGCTCAAGGCGCTGCTGCGCGACGACGACACGATCTGGGTTCACGACTATCACCTGATTCCGCTGGCGGCCGAGCTGCGCGCGCTCGGCTGCCGCCAGCGCATCGGATTCTTTCTTCACATTCCGCTGCCGCCGGCGCTGCTGATCGCGGCCATCCCGCAGCATGACTGGCTCATGCGGTCGCTGTTCGCCTACGATCTCGTGGGCCTGCAAAGCCAGGCCGACGTGGCCCACTGCATCCGCTACATGACCACCGAGGCGGGAGCCGAGCTGCTGCCGGGGCAGCGCCTGGCCGCCAATCACGCCACGGTCGAGGTACGCGCGTTTCCCATCGGCATCGACGTGCAGGAGTTCACGCGGCTGGGCCAGTCGCCGGAAGCGCTGGAAACCTACGAGAACGTGTGCAAGGAGTATTCACGCAGACAGCTGCTGCTGGGCATCGACCGGCTCGACTACTCCAAGGGCATTCCGCAGCGCGTGCGCGCATTCCGCGAATTGCTGGAGCGCTACCCCGACAACGAACACAGCGCGACCCTGCTGATGATCGCTTCCCCGAGCCGCGATGCGGTGAACGCCTATGCGGACCTGCGGCACGAGCTGGAAGGATTGTGCGGAGCCATCAACGGCAATTTCGGCGACATCGACTGGATGCCCGTGCGCTACATCCACCGAACGGTCGCGCGCAAACGCGTTCCCGGGCTGTGCCGCGCCTCGCGCGTCGGCCTGGTCACGCCGCTGCGGGACGGCATGAATCTGGTCGCCAAGGAATACGTGGTCGCGCAGAATCCGGAAGACCCCGGCGTGCTGGTGCTGTCGCGATTCGCCGGCGCGGCCGAGCAGCTCAAGGACGCCCTGCTGGTCAACCCCTACGACGCGCAGGGCATGGCCGAGAGCATCCAGGCCGCATTGCACATGCCGCTGCAGGAACGCCAGCGCAGGCACCGATCGCTGCTCGAGAACATTGCGCGCTTCGACGTCCACTGGTGGCGCGAGTCGTTTCTGCAGGCCCTTCAGTCCTCGGCCACCAGCGCCAGCGCGGCATAGTCGCCCACCTTCCCGCCCAGGCCCGCCGCGCACAGCTCCACCCCATGCGTGAGCGCGGGGAAATAGCGCCTGATCTCGCCCTGCAACAGGGGAAGCAAAAGCTGTGCATGGTGCAGAAAGACCGAGCCGCCCAGGCTGATGCGCTGCAGATCCAGCGTGGCGATCAGGTTGTACAGCAGGCGCCCCATCACTTCGCACAGCCGATGCACCACGCGCAGGGCCTGGGCATCGCCGTGGCTGGCAGCCAGCATCAGCGAGCGGGCATCCGTGCCGATGCGGCGCTCCAGCGATCCGCCAGCCACCATCGACTCCACGTCTCCCCGGTTGCCGCAGCCGCACAGCGCCGCCGCATCACCGTCCACCACGAAACTGTGGCCGGCGTGGCCGGCATTGCCGTTCTTGCCGCGCAGCACCCGCCCATCCACGCACAGGCCCACGCCCACGCCCGTGCTCCAGGTGACGTAGGCGCAGTGGCTCGCGCCGCGCAGCGCGCCCCAGCGGCGCTCCGCCATGAGCGCTGCAACCGCGTCGTTGGCGATGCGCACGTCGCCAAATACCTCGCGCAGCGGCGCTTCCAGCGGAACGCGTGTCCAATTGTTGGGAACGCCACGCGGCGCTCCGGCAAGCCCGCCGCAGATATTGGGGTTGGTAATCTCGATTGCGCCCGGGCCTGTCCTCACGAACGGGCCGCAGGAGGAAACGCCCAGGGCGTCGATCCGGTCGCGGCTGACGCCCGCATCCGCGCAGGCGGAATCGATCAGCCTCAGCACCTGCCGCGCCAGCGAATGCTCGTCGCCCGCCTTGGCAGTGGGCTCGGCCAGGCGCGTGAGCAGGGGCGGGGGATCCGCACCATCCATTGCGCCGCGGGACAGGCTCACCGCGACCTTGGTGCCTCCGATGTCAACACAGGCCTTCATTGGCGCGCACACTCCTTCCTGGGTTTCCATCTTGCCGCACGAGGCAGCCGGGCACTGTAGGCCGGGAAGCCAAGAGGCCATGCGCGCGCCGCCCCGCGCCAAGACTCAAAGATAGCGCGCGATCAGGCTCAGCAATCCGCTCAGCACCAGTGTGCTCGCCAGCGGAACGAACCAGTCCCGCCCGAACAGCCGAAAGTGAAAATCCCCCGGCAACCGCCCAAGCCCCAGCTTGCGCAGCCAGGGCATGATGCCGTCGATGAGGATCAGCGCGAGAAAGACGACGACGACCCAGCGGATCATGGCGCTGCCCCCAGGCCCACCGTCATAGCCTGTGCGTGCGGTCGCCGTGGGAGAAGCCGCGCGGCAGCCACGGTGCTCCGGCGCCGAGCATCAGCACCTTGAAGAGCTCGCCCATCTCGTGCTCCATCACCAGCTTGGCGGCCTGCGAACGCTGCTTTTGCTCGCGCGTCTGCATCTCGGCGGCGATGCCGCAGTTCAGCAAGAAATGCGCCTGGCTGGTGTAGCCGAGCACCTGCAGGCCCGCGTCCTGCGCCGCCAGCGCCATGCCGGTGAAGTTGACGTGCGCGGTGATGTCCTTGAGCCCCACGTCGGCCAATGGATCGAAGTCCACCTGGTGCGCGCGGTGGCACACCAGCGTGCCCATGTGGCGCTGCGGGTGAAAGAACTCGGCTTCGGGGAAGCCGTAGTCGATGAAGATCGCCGCACCGCGTTTCAGGCGGTCGGCGATGGTGCGCATGAAGGCCTCGCCCTGCGGCTGCAGCTCGGTCAGATAGTCCTGCGGGCCGGGGATGCCGATGGGAGGGCGCAGATCGGTCACGCGATCCTCCCAGGCGAAGCCGCCACCGTCGGCCAGCACCACGCCGCGCTCGTGCCACACGCCGTCCCGCTCGCCGCCCCGGCGATGAACGAGTTTGACCGGCATCGCGTCCAGCACCTCGTTGCCGACGATCACTCCCTCGATGGCGTCCGGCAACTGCTCGGCCCACGCCACCTGCTCACCGAACGATTCCAGCGCCTGCTTCTGGCGCGCGCGCAGATCACCCGACAGATCGACGATGGTGTAGCGCTTCACGCGGCTGCCAAGCGCATCCAGCAGTTGCCTTGCCAGCGCGCCCGTGCCCGCGCCGAACTCCCAGATCTGGTCCGTGCCCGACTCTTCCAAGGCCTGCGCCACCTGCTGCGCAAGCGCCCAGCCAAACAGCGGCGAGAGCTCGGGCGCGGTCACGAAGTCGCTGCCCGACTCCGGCATGGCGCCGAACTTCGGCACGCCATTGGCGTAATAGCCCAGGCCCGGCGTGTACAGGGCCAACTCCATGAAACGGTCGAACGCCAGCCAGCCGCCAGCCGCGCGAATGGCCTCATCGATGTGCCGCTTGAGCGCGCTCGTTAAACTTGAGGAATCTATTGATGTGTTCACCCCCCGATTGTCCCCCAATGCCCCAAGCCCCACGATCCACACGACCTCGCACCGTTCTCGTGACCGGCGCCGCCAAGCGCCTGGGACGTGAGATCGCACTGGCGCTGGCGGCCGGCGGCTGGCGCGTGGCCGTGCATTACCGCTCCAGTGAACAGGACGCCAGGGACACCGAGGCCCGCTGCGCCGCGCTGTCCGGCGACAGCGCCCGGTTCGCGGCCAACTTCGAGGATGAAAGCGACGTGCGCGCCCTGCTGCCGCGCGTGGCCGCCCGGTTCGGCCATGTGGACGCGGTCGTCAACAGCGCATCCCTTTTCGATCACGACGACGCCCAGACCTTCGGCTTCGCCAGGCTGGACCGGCACCTGCGCAGCAACACCGGCGCGCCGATCCTGCTGGCGCAGGCGCTGCACGCGCATCTGCGGCAGCGGCGCGACGGCGGCGAGGACGATGCGCAGGGCGCGGTCGTCAACCTGCTCGACCAGAAGCTCTGGAACCAGAACCCCGATTTTCTGAGCTACACGCTCTCCAAGGCCGCGCTCGAGGCGGCTGGCACCATGCTGTCGCTTGCGCTCGCGCCGCTGGTGCGCGTCGTCGGCGTGGCGCCCGGACTCACGCTGACCAGCCATATGCTGGAGGGCGAGAAATTCCAGCAGATGCACCGCATGAGCCCGCTGGGGCGTTCATCCACAGCGGACGACGTGGCGGCCGCCGTCCAGTTCGCGCTGGCCAACCGCTCCATCACGGGCACGACGCTGCTGGTCGATGGCGGCCAGCACCTGATGCGCTTCGAGCGCGATTTCTCCCTCATGTAAACGGCTTCGCCAGCGCCGCTCCTTTTCTTGCCTTTTCCGGAATCCTCACCATGCATAACGCCGCTGGTACCCAGATATTGACTTTGACGGGTTTGCGCTTTGACGCAAACCTCGGAATCCTCGCTCATGAGAAAATCGCGCCTCAGCCGATCCAGGTCGACGCCGAGTTGAATCTGGGCACCCAGCCCCTCTCCCCGCGCGACGACGACATCCTGCATGTGCTGGACTACCGCAAGGTGCGCCAGATCATCATCGACGAATGCTGCAGCGATCACGTGAATCTGCTGGAAAGCCTGATCGGAAAACTCGCACAGCGCCTGATGCAGCTGCCCGGAGTGCTGGGCGTGCGCGTCAAGATCGCGAAACTTGAAATTTTTGACGACTGCGAAGTAGCCATTCGCGTCGAGACCGGACAGTGGTAACCGCCATGAACGCTATGAACGAAAACCCGTGGATTGCCGAGGAAGCCCCGGCGCAGGCCGAGGCCGACGCCAGCGGCAAGCCCGCGAAAGTGAAGATCGAACGCGAGCAGATCAAGCTCGAGAAACGCCTGTGCCGCGAGGTGGGCCGGGCCATCACCGACTTCAACATGATCGAGGAAGGCGACAAGGTCATGGTCTGCATGTCCGGCGGCAAGGACAGCTACAC
>NZ_JBEBOW010000061.1:0-20289 GCF_040396215.1 Diaphorobacter ruginosibacter
GACAGACCCGAGTTGGCCTTGATGGTGATCTTGTTTTCCTTGCCCGTGCCCTTGTCCTTGGCGCCCACATGCAGGATGCCGTTGGCGTCGATGTCGAAGCTCACCTCGATCTGCGGCGTGCCGCGGGTAGCCGGCGGGATGCCTTCCAGGTTGAACTCGCCGAGCAGCTTGTTGGCGCTGGCGATTTCACGCTCGCCCTGGAACACCTTGATCGTCACGGCGGGCTGGTTGTCCTCGGCGGTCGAGAAGGTCTGAGCGAACTTGGTCGGGATGGTCGTGTTCTTGGCGATCATCTTGGTCATCACGCCGCCCAGGGTTTCGATGCCCAGGGACAGAGGCGTCACGTCCAGGAGCAGCACATCCTTGCGGTCGCCCGAGAGCACCTGGCCCTGAATGGCGGCGCCCACGGCGACGGCCTCGTCGGGATTCACGTCCTTGCGCGGATCCTTGCCGAAGAATTCCTTGACCTTCTCCTGTACCTTGGGCATGCGCGACATGCCGCCGACCAGGATCACGTCATTGATGTCGGACACGCTGATGCCGGCGTCCTTGATGGCGGTGCGGCAGGGCGCGATGGTGCGTTCGATGAGATCGTCCACCAGCGCTTCCAGCTTGGCGCGGGTCAGCTTGATGTTCAGGTGCTTCGGGCCCGATGCGTCAGCGGTGATGTAGGGCAGGTTGATGTCGGTCTGCGCGGAGTTCGACAGCTCGATCTTGGCCTTTTCGGCGGCTTCCTTCAGGCGTTGCAGCGCGAGCACGTCCTTGGAGAGGTCGACGCCTTGCTCTTTCTTGAACTCGTCGATGATGTAGTTGATGATGCGCTGGTCGAAGTCCTCGCCGCCCAGGAAGGTGTCGCCATTGGTGGACAGCACCTCGAACTGCTTTTCTCCATCCACATCGGCGATCTCGATGATCGACACGTCGAACGTGCCGCCGCCCAGGTCATATACGGCGATCTTGCGGTCGCCCTTGTCCTGCTTGTCGAGGCCGAAGGCCAGGGCGGCTGCGGTAGGCTCGTTGATGATGCGCTTGACATCCAGGCCCGCGATGCGGCCTGCGTCCTTGGTGGCCTGGCGCTGGGCGTCGTTGAAGTAGGCGGGAACCGTGATCACGGCTTCCGTCACCGGCTCGCCGAGGAAGTCCTCGGCGGTCTTCTTCATCTTGCGCAGCACTTCGGCGCTGATCTGCGGGGGCGCCAGCTTCTGGTCGCGCACCTGCACCCATGCGTCGCCGTTGTCGGCCTTGATGATCTTGAAGGGCATCAGGTCGATGTCCTTTTGCACTTCCTTTTCGTCGAACTTGCGGCCGATCAGGCGCTTGGAAGCGAAGATGGTGTTCTTTGGATTGGTGACGGCCTGGCGCTTGGCGGAAGCGCCCACCAGGATTTCGCCGTCTTCCTGATATGCAACGATGGACGGCGTCGTGCGCGCCCCCTCGCTGTTTTCGATCACGCGGGTGTTGTTGCCTTCGAGAATGGCAACGCAGCTATTCGTCGTACCGAGGTCAATGCCGATGATCTTTCCCATGTGTGTTCTCCGAAATCTTTGAAAAGTTGGTTATTTGGTTTGGATAGCCAGTAACTGTGGATAAGTTGCCCGCCTTCAAGGCTCCGGCTGGAAATTTTTATGCCTGGTCCGAAGGAATACAGGGCCTGGCTGCGCCGGCTTTACCTGGGCGCGGCCACCGTCACGAGGGCCGGACGAAGCACGCGATCGGCAATCAGATATCCTTTTTGTAGCACGCTCACCACGGTGTTTGCCTCCTGGTCGGCGGGCACCATGCTGATGGCCTGATGGTGGTGCGGATCGAATCGGGAGCCCGCGGCCGGGTCGATGATGATGACTTTGTTGCGTTCCAGGGCCGACAGCAACTGGCGGCGGGTCGCATCCGAGCCCTCGCGCAATTGCTCGCTGGTGGCGTTCTCGATGGCGAGCGCGGCATCCAGGCTGTCGGCCACCGGCAGCAGGCTTTCGGCGAAACTCTCGATGCCGAACTTGCGGGCCTTGGAGACTTCCTCCTCGGTGCGGCGGCGCATATTCTCGACATCGGCCTTGGCCCTCAGGTACTGGTCCGCCAGATCGGCATTCTTGGCCTTGAGTTCCTCGACTTCATTCTGCAGGCGGTTCATTTCGTCGGCAGTCTGGGCATTCTGAGCCGCGTCGATCTCTTCGGGGGACATCGCCGGGTCGACGGGTTCTGTGAACGGGTTGTATTTGTGATCGGACATGTCGTTTTGTCGTGAAATGAATGACAACTTGGGCTAGCTGGGGGCGGAATTCCCCTTTTCAATAGGGCGGTGGATCACGTGGGCCGATAAGGATGCCGCATCGCCAGGGACTGGACGATTGCTGAAACCGGGCATATAATGCCGGGTTTCCCTTGCCACACCGCTAACACTCGACGCAGCGGGTGGTTGCAATCCAAGCAATCCAAAAGGAGTTTGCATGCGTCACTACGAAATCATCCTGTTGATCCACCCGGATCAAAGCGAACAGGTTCCCGCGATGCTCGAGCGCTACAAGAGCATGATCACCCAGGGCGGTGGTCAGGTTCACCGCGTCGAGGATTGGGGCCGCCGCCAACTGGCATACCTGATCAACAAGCTTGCCAAGGCCCACTACCTGTGCCTGAACATCGAAGCCGACCAGGCTGTGATGGCTGAACTGGAACACGCCTTCAAGTTCAACGACGCCGTTCTGCGCCACCTGACCGTTCAGAAGAAGAAGGCCGAAACCGGCGCTTCCTCGATGATGAAGACCGTGGAACGCGAAGAAGCACGCAAGGCCAGCCAGGCCGAAGCTGCTGTGAACGAGCGTTAAGCAAACACGTTCATCCGACAGCCAGGAGGAGTGACAAACCAGATTGCCCTGACGGCCTGTATTGCAGAGATCCAATCCCTGCGCTACACGCCCGCCGGACTGCCCGCCCTCGATCTGCGGCTCGAGCATGAGTCACAGCAACGCGAAGCCGGGGTCCAGCGTGAGGTCAAGGTCGCCGTCAAGGCGGTGGCGTTCGGCGCGCTCGCGGAGCGGCTTGCACGCCAGGCGCTGGGAAGCAACTGGATTTTCCAGGGCTTTCTCGCCTCGCCGCGCAACGGCAAAGGTGTGGTTTTTCATATCCAGGATATTCAACAGGATTAATTTTCAAGAGGCTCAAAAATGGCCACGTTCAAGAAATTCAACAAGGACAAGCGTCCCAAGCGCAACACCCAGTCGCTGCTGTTCAAGCGCAAGCGCTTCTGCCGCTTCACCGTCGCCGGCGTCGAAGAAATCGACTACAAGGATGTGGACACCCTGCGTGACTTCATCGCCGAGAACGGCAAGATCATCCCCGCGCGCCTGACCGGCACCCGCGCCATCTATCAGCGTCAGCTCAACACAGCCATCAAGCGCGCCCGCTTCCTGGCCATGTTGCCCTACACCGACCAGCACAAGATCTAAGGAGCACGACCATGCAAATCATTCTGCTCGACAAGGTTGTGAACCTCGGTAACCTCGGCGAAATCGTCAAGGTCAAGGACGGCTACGCACGCAACTTCCTGATCCCTTCGGGCCGTGCACGCCGCGCCACCGAAGCGAACAAGGCCGAGTTCGAAGCCAAGCGCGCCGAACTGGAAAAGGCCGCGGCTGAAAAGCTGGCTGCCGCCCAGGCTGCCGGCGAGAAGCTGGCCGGCCAGAACGTGAAGCTGACGCAGAAGTCCGGCGTTGACGGCCGCCTGTTCGGCTCCGTCACCAACCATGACATCGCCGATGAACTCGGCCGCATGGGCTTTGAAGTGGTGAAGTCGCAAGTCCGCATGCCCAACGGCCCCATCAAGACCGTTGGCGACAATACCGTGAACGTTGCGCTGCACACCGACGTCGTCGTCGACGTGCTCGTGTCCGTTTACGGCGAACACGCTTAATTCCAGTCTCTGGAGTGAGTCGAAGGCCGCCCCCAGGGGCGGCTTTTGTTTTTTGTTTCCCGGCTATTTCCGCTTGCCGGAAGGGGCGGGCGATGCTTTACAGCCTTGGTATGACCGACTAGCATCGTTCGCTCGATTTCGAAAAATACAGTATTCCCCCTATGTCCGCAGTTCTGCCAGATCTTCCTGCCAACGCTTCCCCGGAGCCCGCGGACCGTGAGTTGGCCAGGCTGCGCGTGCCTCCGCACTCGGTGGAGGCCGAGTCCAGCGTGCTGGGGGGGCTGCTGCTGGACAACATGGCCTGGGACCGGGTGGGGGATCTGCTCAAGGAGGGCGATTTCTATCGCCACGAGCATCAGCTCATCTTCACGGCGATTGCCGCGCTCGTCAACAATAGCAAGCCGGCCGACGTGATCACCGTTCACGAGCAGTTGCAGACGATCGGCAAGTCCGACCAGGTGGGCGGCCTGATCTACCTGAACACGCTGGCGCAATACGTGCCCAGCGCAAGCAATATCCGCCGCTACGCCGAGATCGTGCGCGAGCGCTCGATCCTGCGCAAGCTGGTGACCGCCAGCGACGAGATTGCCACCAACGCCTTCAACCAGCAGGGCAAGACGGTGGAGCGCATCCTGGACGAAGCCGAGGCCAGGATCTTTGCGATTGGCGAGGAAGGCTCGCGCAACAAGCAGGGGTTCCAGTCGCTCGATACGCTGGTGATCGACCTGCTCGACCAGGTTCAGGAAAAGGCGGACAACCCGATGGACGTGACCGGCATCCCCACCGGTTTCGCCGATCTGGACCGCATGACGAGCGGCCTGCAGGCGGGCGATCTGGTCGTTTTGGCCGCGCGCCCCTCGATGGGCAAGACCTCGTTTGCCGTGAACATCGCGGAACATGTGGCGCTCAACGAAGAGTTGCCCGTTGCGATCTTCTCCATGGAAATGGGCGCGGCGCAGCTTGCCGTGCGTATCGTGGGCTCGATCGGCCGCGTGAACCAGGGCAATCTCCGTACCGGCAAGCTCACCGATGAGGAATGGCCGCGACTGACGGAGGCGATCGAACGCCTGCGCACCGTATCGCTGCACATCGACGAGACGCCGGGCCTCACGCCGACCGAGTTGCGGGCCAATGC
Source organism: Diaphorobacter ruginosibacter (assembly GCF_040396215.1). GTDB lineage: Bacteria > Pseudomonadota > Gammaproteobacteria > Burkholderiales > Burkholderiaceae_C > Diaphorobacter_A > Diaphorobacter_A ruginosibacter_A. Next base: position 5,040 of record NZ_JBEBOW010000061.1, read on the forward strand.
GCGGCGTCTCGCGCGCCAGTGCGGCAAGCTCGGGCTGATCGTGGTCGACTACCTGCAGCTCATGAGCGGCTCGGGTACCGGCAGCGCCGACAATCGGGCCACCGAACTCGGCGAGATCTCGCGTGGCCTGAAGATGCTGGCAAAGGAGCTGCAATGCCCGGTGATCGCGCTCTCGCAGTTGAACCGTTCGGTGGAGCAGCGCACGGACAAGCGCCCGATGATGTCGGACCTGCGCGAATCCGGCGCCATCGAGCAGGATGCCGACATCATCATGTTCATTTACCGCGACGACTACTACAACAAGGACTCGAAGGAGCCGAACGTCGCCGAGGTGATCATCGGCAAGCAGCGTAACGGGCCGACCGGAACCGTGAAGCTGTTCTTCCAGAAGAACCAGACCCGCTTCGAGAATCTCGCCATGGGCTCTGGCGACGAGTATTGATCACGCCTTTTCCCGGATGAGCGGCGAAAACCCTCCACCTTCGGGGATGGAGGGTTTTTTCATGGTGTAACGATGGGGTGGGACCGCCGCGAAATGAACGAAAATGCGGGGCTGGCGGAGTTGCTTGGGCACCCCATGCGAGCACAGATGCCACGCCCATGAAAACCGGCCTCGCGTGACGGAACGGACCGTTCCGGCGCCGCCCCAATGAGAATGACAGCATGAACAGACAGGAAGCCGAAACCATTCCATTCGAGCTCGAACTGTTGGTGGAGCTTTTCGAGTCGCATGGTCTTGTCGGCCCTCTGGTGCGCGGCTGGCTGGTGCCCAACGGCCAATTGCCCTGCATTACCGCGGACTGGATGCGCAGCGACGCGAAGATGGGTACGCTGGCGGTTGTCGTGAAGCTCCCGGATGAGCGGGAAATCGTCGAGGTGTTTCCAGGCTTGGGCGAAACCGATGCGGAAGCGATCGGCTACGCGTTCGAGTCGTTCTCGAATGGCGTCGTGAATGAGCTGCTTGCCGCGATCTGGGGCGTGCGGGACGGAAGCGAAGAGGCGCGGGCTCGCTGGCGGATCAACGGCTGCACCTACGAGGTGTTCGATGGCCCGTGGCAGGCGCGAGGGCGGCGTCTCGTCTGTCCCGACTTGCTGGACCGGCTGGATGACGCCATCGTCGCGGAGAACCTGGGCGAGGATCTGCACTGGTTCCGCTTTTTCATCGGCGGCAGCGTGGGGCAATTGACCTTCGAGGCGCTGAAGGACAGCGAGGAATGGCAGGCCGGGCTGGATGCGCTGGCGTCGCTGGCTTTCGAGGGAGAGGAGGGCTACGCAAGCCTGCGCTGCTTCCTGTTGCTGCGCAAATGCGCTTGACGTCCGCGTCCCCGCTGCTTGCCGGTCTGCCGAGCGGGCGGCGGGGCAAGGACGGCGGCCAGGCCGCAGTGCTCAGGAACGGCTTGCTGCTCCGGCCAGCAGGCGGATCACCAGCCCCAGCGATACGATCCCCAGCACGGCACAGGCCCAGAACAGTCTCTGCGCGCCTATCCTCAGGGCGCTGACGGTAGCCACGAGCTGAGCGTTCTGCTCGGCGAGCTTCTCTATGACCTCAAGCGACTGGCGCTGGGACTGCTCGAGCAGCTCGACGCGTTCCCGCAACTGCCTTGCCTGCCGCAAGGCCCGCTCTCCAGCGGACGTCGCGGGAGCCGCCGCATCCGCCAGGGAGGCGCCTGAACTGCCTGAACCGCCTGAGGCCGATGACGGATCGTGCTCACGCGTATCTTTTTTCCGAACGAGCCCTCTGGCGGCCTTGATGACCTGGGGCGCCGCCTCGATGACGTCGCCCCATGGCACAAGCTTGAGCGCCGTGATCCAGCTGAGCGCCATCGGTCAAAGCACTTCGCTGGCGAAGTCGGCCAGGCGGGAGCGCTCGCCGCGGGCCAGCGTGATGTGGCCGCTGTGGGGCCAGCCCTTGAACCTGTCCACCGCATAGGTCAGGCCGGAGGAGCCTTCCGTCAGGTACGGCGTGTCGATCTGCGCCAGATTGCCCATGCAGATGATCTTGGTGCCGGGGCCCGCGCGCGTGATCAGCGTCTTCATCTGCTTGGGCGTGAGATTCTGCGCCTCGTCGATGATCACGTACTTGTTCAGGAAGGTACGCCCGCGCATGAAGTTCATGCTCTTGATCTTGATGCGGCTGCGGATCAGCTCGTTGGTGGCCGCGCGGCCCCATTCGCCGGGATTGCCGCCGTCGCCCTTGGCGAGGAACTCCAGGTTGTCGTCGAGCGCTCCCATCCAGGGACCCATCTTTTCTTCCTCGGTGCCGGGCAGGAAGCCGATGTCCTCGCCCACGCTGACGGTTGCGCGCGTCATGATGATCTCGGTATAGCGGCGCTCATCGAGCACTTGTGTGAGGCCGGCAGCGAGCGCCATCAGCGTCTTGCCGGTGCCCGCGGTGCCGGTCAGGGTGACGAAATCGACTTCCGGGTCCATGAGCAGGTTCATGGCGAAGTTCTGCTCGCGGTTGCGGGTGTTCACGCCCCAGACGCTGTTCTTCTGGGAGCCGAAGTCCTTGAGCGTTTCAAGCACCGCGGTCTTGTCGCGGATTTCCGAAACGCGCGCATACAGGCTCGGTTCGCCCGGCGCTTCGAAGAACACGAACTGATTGATCATCATCTGCGCGACCAGCGGGCTCGTCACGCGGTAGTAAGTGTGCGAGCCGCTTTGCCAGCTCTCGACATTCTTGCCCGCGCGGGCCCAGAAGTCCGCCGGCAGCGCCAGCATGCCGGAGTACAGCAGATCGCCGTCCTCGAGCGTCTTGTCGTTCTGATAATCCTCGGCGTCCAGCCCCAGCGCGCGCGCCTTCACGCGCATGTTGATGTCCTTGGACACCAGCACCACTTCGCGCGGCGCGAACTGCTGGCGCAGCGCCTCGACCACGCCGAGGATCTGATTGTCCGCCTTGCCTTGCGGCAGGCTCGACGGCAGGGTGTAGTTCAGCGGCGAGGTCTGGAAGTACAGCTTGCCGTTGGCGGCGGTCTGGCCGGTGGCGTTCAGTTGCAGGCCGAGGGCGATGTCCTGGCTCTCGGCCGCCGCCAGGGCGTCCAGCGTACGGCTGACCTGGCGACCGTTGCGGGCGACCTCGGTCATGCCCTTCTTGTGGGCATCCAGCTCTTCCAGCACGATCATCGGCAGGAAGATGTCGTGCTCCTCGAAGCGGAAAAGGCTGGTCGGATCGTGCAGCAGCACGTTGGTGTCCAGAACGAACATCTTCTTGGGGCCGGTGCCGCGTGCGGCGCGCGCCTTGGCCTTGGCTTTGGGCGCCGGACCGGCCGCCTTGGCTACCGCTGCGGCGGCGCGCGGCTGCGGGGGAGCGGGTACGGCGACGGGCGCTACGGGGGCCACGGGTGCCATGGGCTCGGCAATCTCTGTTTTTCCTGGAGTCCTTGCGGAGCGTGCCGTTGTGGCGCTGGCCGGTGCCGCCGCGCGCTTGGCCGGGGCCTTCCTGCGGGAGGAGGAGACCGCTGGGGCTTCTGGCCTGGCGGCACCCGGCGCGGATTCCTGTTCGATGTCGATGGAGGCGTTCTGGCGAAAAGCTTCAGGAGAAAGCAGCGCTGCGCGCTTGGTCGGTGCGGGTGGCAGGGGCATGGTGCAAAAAGCCTCGCTAGCTTGGGGGACTCGGGTTACTTCAGAAAAGCAAAAAGCCGCCAGGAAACCCGGGCGGCTTTCAGAACTGGAGTGCGCGTTGCAAAAATCAATGGCATTGACCCATTATGCACACTCCTCGCGACGCCTTGGAGGCGGCGCCCGGTTTCAGGCGGCTTTCTTGTCCTGCAGCTTGATGGTCTTGACCGCCTTGAGAACGTCGTCCACGTGGCCTGGAACCTTCAGGCCGCGCCACTCCTGCAGCAGCAGGCCGTCGGGGCCGACCAGGAACGTGGAGCGCTCGATGCCCTTGACCTTCTTGCCGTACATGATCTTGTTCTTGACCACGCCAAACATGTGGCACATCTTCTCTTCGGTATCCGCGATCAGCTCGAACGGGAGTTCCAGCTTGTCCTTGAAGTCATCGTGCGACTTCATGTTGTCGCGTGAAACGCCGAACACCGCAGCACCGGCCTTGACAAAATCTTTGTACTTGTCGCGGAATTGCATGGCTTCCGTGGTACAACCGGGCGTATTGTCCTTGGGGTAGAAGTACAGGATCAGAATCTGGCCCAGGTGCGAAACGTTGGATACCTTGATTCCGCCAGTTGCGTTGGCTTCAAATTCAGGGAGGGGTTTGTTGACAACGATCGCCATGGCACTCAATCTCTCAAAGTAGTCGTTGAAAAGCCGGGAGCGGTGGGGGTTTATTGCTTTTCTTGAAAGTCTCCCGACGGCAACCTGATATTTTACCCCGATTCCATCATTTTTGCTAACTATTGATAGTCATTATCAATTGACATTTTCAATGTCACTCCTCGAGAAGCAGCGCCGCCACCACGTTGCGGCCTTCTCCGGCCAGGATGTTGTAGGTGCGGCAGGCCGCCGCGGTGCTCATGGATTCCAGTCCGATCCGCTTTTGCATCAGCGGTGCCAGCCAGGCGGGGGGCGGGAAACGGTTCTTTTCGCCGCTTCCGAAAATCACCACTTCGGCGTTGAGGTCTGCAAGCCGGGCGAAGTGCGCGGCGGTGAGGTCTTCGAAGCGTCTGCATTCCCATGGAATGCGCTCGCCGCGCGAGCCCACGATCAGGCTGTGGGTGAATTCTTCCTTGTCGATGGCGATCCAGCCGGGGCCGTAGCCGCTGATGGTCTGGACGTCAAAGCGGTCGGCATGCAGTTTCATGGGGCTCTCACGATCTGGTGGGCGCGCGCGATCGGCAAATAAAGGTTGTGCGAGGCACGGCACAAGGGGAACTGTGCTTAAATTATAGGTTTCACCGGATGATCCTGCATCCGGCCCAAGCATTCACCGCCATCGAGTCGCCATGAAACCCATCCACAAATCAGCCAAGTTAGCCAACGTCTGCTATGACATCCGCGGGCCGATCATGGATGCGGCCAAGAAGATGGAGGAGGACGGCCAGAAGATCATCAAGCTGAACATCGGCAATCTGGCGGTCTTCGGATTCGATGCGCCGGAGGAAATCCAGCAGGACATGATCCGCAATCTACCCACTTCCGCAGGTTATTCGGACAGCAAGGGCATTTTCGCGGCGCGCAAGGCCGTCATGCACGAGACCCAGAAGCAGGGCATCGTCGGCGTCACGCTCGATGACATCTACCTGGGCAACGGCGCGTCCGAGCTCATCAGCCTGGCCACCAATGCGCTGCTGGACGATGGCGACGAACTGCTGCTGCCCGCGCCCGACTACCCGTTGTGGACCGCTGTGACCAGCCTCTCGGGCGGCACGCCGGTGCACTACATCTGCGACGAGTCGAATGGCTGGATGCCCAGCATCGCGGACATCCGCGGCAAGATCACGCCTCGCACCAAGGGCATCGTGGTCATCAACCCGAACAACCCGACGGGCGCGCTCTACAGCAAGGAGCTGCTGCAGGAGATCGTGGAGATCGCCCGCGAGCACAGCCTGGTGATCTTCGCCGACGAGGTGTATGACAAGGTCCTGTATGACGGCGCAAGGCACACGCCGCTGGCGAGCCTGTCGCAGGACGTGCTCACCCTGACCTTCAATTCGCTGTCCAAGGCCTACCGCAGTTGCGGTTACCGCGCAGGCTGGATGGTGGTGTCGGGCGACAAGAAAGCGGCCAGGGACTACATCGAAGGCCTGAACATGCTGTCCAACATGCGCCTGTGCGCGAACGTGCCCGGCCAGTGGGCCGTGCAGACGGCGCTGGGCGGCTATCAGAGCATCAACGACCTGATCTGCGAAGGCGGCCGCCTGCGCAGGCAGCGTGATCTGGCCTGGGAGCTGATTAACGCGATTCCGGGCGTCTCCTGCGTGAAGCCGCAGGGCGCGCTCTACATGTTCCCGAGGCTCGATCCGGCGGTCTATCCGATCGTCGACGACCAGGAGTTCTTCCTCGAAGTGCTGCAGGAAACCAAGGTGATGCTGGTGCAGGGCACGGGTTTCAACTGGCCCAAGCCCGATCACTTCCGCATCGTGTTCCTTCCGCACGAGGCGGACCTGCGCGCCGCCATCGGCCGGCTGGCCGCGTTCCTGCAGAAATACCGCCAGCGCCACGGCACCGACAAGCCGCGCAGCGTGGACGCCGCAACGCAGGCCGTGGCCGCCAATCCTGCCAAGGCGGCCAAGCAGCACGCAGCCTGACGTTCCTTGTTTCCCTGTTGCATGCGTGCGCAGACAGGCGCGCGTGCGATCCATTTGACTGATTGAAGATTCGTATATGAAACCGATCCAGGTAGGCCTTTTGGGCATTGGCACTGTGGGCGGCGGCACATTCAACGTGCTGCGGCGCAATCAGGACGAGATCCGCCGCCGCGCGGGTCGCGGCATCGAGATTTCCATGGTGGCTGATCTGGATACGACACGCGCCAGGGCCGTGGTCGGAGATGCCGCCAAGGTGGTTGCCGATGCGCGCGAAGTCATTGCCAACCCCGACATCGACGTGGTGGTCGAGCTGATCGGCGGCTATGGCATTGCCAAGGCCCTGGTGCTCGAGGCGATTGCCGCGGGCAAGCACGTGGTTACCGCCAACAAGGCGCTGCTGGCCGTGCACGGCACGGAAATCTTCAAGGCCGCCGCGGACAAGGGCGTGATGGTGGCCTATGAAGCAGCCGTGGCCGGCGGCATTCCCATCATCAAGGCGCTGCGTGAAGGCCTGACGGCCAACGAGATCCAATGGGTCGCGGGCATCATCAACGGCACGACCAACTTCGTCCTGTCCGAGATGCGCGACAAGGGTCTCGATTTCGACGTGGTGCTCAAGGAAGCGCAGCGCCTGGGTTATGCAGAGGCCGATCCGACTTTCGACATCGAGGGCGTCGATGCCGCGCACAAGGTCACGCTGATGAGTGCGATCGCATTCGGCATTCCGGTGCAGTTCGACAAGGCTTACGTGGAAGGCATCACCAAGCTGGCGGCAGCCGACATCAAATACGCCGAGCAACTGGGCTACCGCATCAAGCTGCTGGGCATCACCAAGCGCACGGCCAAGGGGATCGAGCTGCGCGTGCATCCGTCGCTGGTGCCCGCAAAGCGCCTGATCGCCAATGTCGAAGGCGCGATGAATGCGGTGGTCGTGAACGGCGATGCCGTCGGCACGACGCTGTACTACGGCAAGGGCGCGGGCTCCGAGCCCACGGCATCCGCCGTGATCGCCGACCTGGTGGACATTGCCCGCCTGCACGAGGCCGAGCCGGCGCACCGCGTGCCGCCCCTGGCTTTCCAGTCGAATACGCTGGCTGCAGCGAGCGGCGACCTGCCCGTGCTGCCCATGGCGGAAGTGGTCACCAGCTATTACCTGCGCATCCGCGTGTCCGACGAGGCCGGCGTGCTGGCGAAGATCACCGGGATTCTCGCCAATGCGGGCATCAGCATCGACGCGGTGCTGCAGCGCGAGGCCGACGAGGTCGGCGGAGAAGGCTCCACGCAAACCGATCTGATCATCCTCACGCACGACACGCGCGAAGGCGACATGGATCGCGCACTGGCCGAAATCCAGGGCCTGCCGACCGTGCTCGCGCCCATCAACCGCATCCGCAAGGAAGAACTCAACTAAAGCGCTTCAGTCATGTTGTACCTCTCCACACGCGGCCACGCGGACCGCAAGCGTTTTTGCGACATCCTGCTGGAAGGCCTGGCGCCCGACGGCGGACTCTACCTGCCCGAGGCCTATCCCCAGATCGGTGACGCCGAGCTCACCGAACTGCGCAACATCTACAAAACCCATGGCTACGCGGCGCTGGCGTTCGAAATCCTGTCGCTCTACATCGACGATATTCCCGTGGACGATCTGAGGCGGATCTGCGCCAGGACCTACACCAGGGAGATCTTCGGTACCGACGCCATCGTCCCGGTGCGCAGGCTGGAGGACGGCCTGCTGATCGAGGCGCTGTCCAACGGGCCGACACTCGCCTTCAAGGACATGGCGATGCAACTGCTTGGCAACCTGTTCGAGTACGAGCTGGCACGCCGCGGCGAGGAGCTGAACATTCTTGGCGCGACCAGTGGCGACACCGGCAGCGCCGCCGAATACGCCATGCGCGGCAAGAAGGGCGTGCGCGTGTTCATGACCAGCCCCGATGGCCGCATGAGCCCGTTCCAGCAGGCCCAGATGTTCAGCCTGCAGGACGAGAACATCCACAACATCGCCATCGAGGGCGTGTTCGATGACTGCCAGGATATCGTCAAGGCAGTGTCCAACGACCATGCCTTCAAGGCCCGCTACAAGATCGGCACCGTCAACTCGATCAACTGGGCGCGCCTGCTGGCGCAGGTGGTGTATTACTTCGCAGGCTACATCCAGGCCACCGAATCCAACGGCCAGAAGGTGAGTTTCACCGTACCCAGCGGCAACTTCGGCAATATCTGCGCGGGCCATGTCGCGCGCCAGATGGGACTGCCGATCGAGGCCCTGGTGGTTGCCACCAACGAGAACGACGTGCTCGACGAGTTCTTCCGCACCGGCGTGTACCAGGTGCGCGGCGCGGCCGACACCTATGAGACATCGAGCCCGTCGATGGATATTTCCAAGGCCAGCAACTTCGAGCGCTTCGTGTTCGACCTGGTGGGCCGCGACGGCGCGCGCACCAGGCAGTTGTTTGCCGAAGGAGTGGGCCGGCAGGGCCGCTTCGACCTGAGCGGCGATGCGGCGTTTAAGGATGCAGCGGCCCGGTACGGCTTCGTCAGCGGCAAGAGCACGCACGCCGACCGCCTTGCCACCATCAGGGACACCTTCGAGCGCTTCGGCGACATGATCGACACGCACACCGCCGATGGCGTGAAGGTCGCGCGCGAGCATCTGCGGCCCGGCGTGCCGATGATCGTTCTGGAAACCGCCCTGCCCATCAAGTTCGCGGCGACCATCGAGGAGGCGCTTGGCCGTGAACCCGATCGTCCCGCCAAATTCAACGGGATAGAGGCATTGCCCAAGCGCGTGGTCGTCATGGCGGCCGATGCCCAGAAAGTCAAGGACTTCATCGCGCAGCACTGCCAATGAGCCATGGGCCGGCCGTGCGATGGAGATGATGACGAAACCGGCGCCTGCCCGAGAGCATGCGCCGGTTTGTTTTTTGAATGGAATGGACAGGCGGAATATGAAGGCCATAGGCTTCGCGGGTTATTCCGGCGCGGGCAAGACCACGGCGCTGGAGCAGGTGATCCGGATACTGTGTGAGCGCGGCCAGCGCGTTTCGGTGGTCAAGCATGCGCATCATGACTTCGACATCGACGTGCCGGGCAAGGACAGCTGGCGGCATCGCAAGGCAGGCGCTTTCGAGATGCTGGTCGTGTCGGACCAGCGGCTGGCCCTGATGCGCGAGTTTGGCCGGACGCGCGAAGAACTCTCCGTGCATGAGATGCTGGCCGAGCTGGATCCGTCGGTCGACTGGGCCATCGTCGAAGGCTTCAAGCGCAGCGATCTTCCGAAGATCGAGATCTGGCGCGAGCCGGCGGCGGCAGAGAAACCGCGCGCCCTGCGTTACCCCGACGATGACGCTATTCTTGCGATTGCGACCGACGACGCTGCATGCCTGCCGCCCGGCTGCACGCTCGAGGTGCTGGACCTGAACCAGCCCGCCCGCATCGCCGATTGGATGATGGCCAATGCCGCGCGTCTCGAATACACACCGCCCGCCGACCAACATGGCAAGGAGATCACATCTTGAAGCCGCAATTCCCGCCGAAGCTCATGTCACTGGATGACGCCCTCGAGGCCGTGCTCGCCATGGCCGCGCGCGTGGATGCGCCGCAAACGGTGGACACGTTCGATGCCGACGGCCGCGTGCTCTGGGAGGATGCGGTCTCCGAACTGCGGGTGCCGCCGCTGGACAACTCGGCCATGGATGGTTATGCGGTGCGCTGCGCCGACGTGCCGAAGGCGGGCATCGTGCTGCCGGTGAGCCAGCGCATTCCGGCCGGGCATGTGGGAGCGCCGCTGGCACCCGCGACGGCGGCGCGTATCTTCACCGGCGCCCCGGTTCCGCAAGGCGCGGATGCCATCGTGATGCAGGAAGACACGGAGCCGGCGGACGGAGGCGTGCGCATCAACGCCGTTCCGAAGGCCGGCCAGTGGATTCGCCGCGCCGGCGAGGACATCGCGCTGGGCAGCACCATCCTGAAGGCCGGCACGCGCCTCACGCCTGCCGCGCTGGGCCTGGCCGCGAGTATCGGACTCGGCCAGGTGCAGGTGGCCCGCAAGCCGCGCGTGGCGCTGTTTTCCACCGGAGACGAACTGGTGACGCCGGGGACGGTGGCGCCCGGGGACATGCCGCCGGGCTCCATCTACAACAGCAACCGTTATTTCCTGCGGGCGCTGCTGCAGCGGCTGGGCTGCGAGGTCACGGATTGCGGCATCGTGCCGGACAACCGCGAAGCCACCATCCGGGTCATGCAGGATGCGGCGCGCAGCCACGACTTGATTCTTTCAACGGCCGGGGTGTCCGTGGGCGAGGAAGACCATGTGAAGCCCGCCGTCGAATACCTTGGCGAGCTCAACCTCTGGAAGATCTCGATGAAGCCGGGCAAGCCTTTTGCGTTCGGCCAGATTCAGCGCAGCGGCAGCAGCCTCGAGGGCAGCGCCCATTTCATGGGGCTGCCCGGCAATCCGGTGTCGAGCTTCGTGACCTTTCTGATGCTCGTGCGTCCTTTCATCCTGCGTCTGCAGGGCGTGCAGGACGTCGCTCCGCGCGTATTTCCCGTACGCGCCCATTTCGAGACCAGGGCTGCCGACACGCGCCGTGAATTCCTGCGTGTGCGCCAGAACGAAGACGGTGCGGTCGAGCTGTTTTCCAACCAGAGTTCGGGAGTGCTGACGTCCGCCGTCTGGGGCGATGGGCTGGTGGACAATCCCGCCATGACGACCATCGCCAAGGGCGATATCGTCCGCTACATCCCGCTTGCGGAACTGCTGCAATGAACGAGGCTTCGATGAACACCGTTCACGTTCTTTATTTCGCCTCGATCCGCGAGGCGCTCGGAGTGGGCGGCGAAGAGCTGCAGACCCGGGCCGCCACCGTGGCCGAGCTGCGCGACGAGATCATCCGCCTGAAAGGGGGCGCGGCGGCTTCGGCGCTGGCGCCCGGCAAGGCCGTGCGCACGGCGCTCAATCAGGTCATGTGCAACCCCGGCGCCGTGATTGCCAACGGAGACGAAGTCGCTTTCTTTCCGCCGGTCACGGGAGGCTGAGCCGATGGCCGCGAATTCGACCAGGGATGACGAGCGCGCGCGGCCGGTGGATGCCGCCATCAGCGCGCGAACGCGCAAGGCGCTTTCCGAGGCGCGTGCTCGCGGCGTCACGCTGGGGGCGGCGGGCGCGGACAACATTCGCGCCACGGTCGCCAGGCGCAAGGCCGACGCCGACACGTTTGCCGAGCAGCACCGGGCGGTCTTTGTCGAAATGCAGGCCCAGGGACTCACGCACCGCAGGATGGCGCAGGTGCTCAACGAGCTTGGCATCCCCGCCGCGCGCGGCGGCGCGTGGACGCACGGGCAGGTGCAGCGCATGCTGCTGCGCCTGGGTACGCGGGCCTGAATACGGCGGGCGGCCGAGGGGCGCGAGCCGGCCACTCACTTCGCCGCGCAACTGCCGGGCGCCGTGGCCAGCGCGGGCAGCTCGATCGCGCAGATCTGCTCCACCAGCGCGGCGGAGGCCGCCGTCATTGGCGCGCGCAGCTCGGCGCTCATCCACCCCTGCCGCGCAAGCCAGCCCTTGATGGGCGCCGGATTGGGTTCGGCAAAGCTGGCGCGGATGTGGTTCTGAAGCGGGCCCCAGATGGCGCGTGCCGGCTCTAGCTGCCCGGCGGAAAGCAGTTCCAGCAGCGCCACGAAATGCTCCGTATGCCCATGCGCGCTGGCCGCGATCGTGCCATGGCCGCCCAGCGCCATGTGCGAGAAGATCTGCAGGTCCTCCCCCGCCAGCACCTGCAGCTCGCCGTCGCTGATCAGCGCCTGGGTCTTGGCCGCATCCGCGCCGCAATCCTTGATGGCCATGATGTTGGGATGGCGGGCCAGCGCGCGCAGCGTGTCCAGTTCGAGCGTCGCGCCCGTGCGATAGGGAATGTCGTAGATGACGATGGGATGCACGCTGGCGCTGGCGATGCGGATGAACCAGTCCAGCAGCCCTGCTTGAGAGGGCCGGATGTAGGTCGGCGCGGGCACCAGCAGCGCGGCAAGTGGCTGCTGGCCGAGTTCCCGCACGCGTTCGAGCATGCGGCCCAGATGGCAGCCGGCTGTGCCCATCATCACGGGCAAGCCGCCCGATGCCTGGAGGATGCTGGCCAGCACCGCGTTCTCTTCATCGTGCGACAGCGCCGCGGCTTCGCCGGTGGAGCCGCATGCGCAAAAGCCGGTGACGCCGGCCCGCCGCATGCGCACGGTGAGCGCGCGCAGCGCTTCATGGTCGATGGCGTCACCGCGAAACGGTGTGACGAGCGGAATCCACAGCCCCGAAAAATCGCATTGCGCTGGTGTGGATACGTGGTGGGATGAAAGCATGGAGGTTTTCTCTTTCTTGCATTGGCCCGCAGCGGCGGACATGGGTGAACGACCGCAATGGGCCACCATCCGGTGCGCGAACGGCTGGCTGTTTGGCAACTATGGGATCGTGCCCCGGGGAGGCCGGGAAAGAGAGAAAAAGGGGGAGATCTGGCTGCCTTGCCGGTTCCGTCGCTCATCCGGACGGAACCGCGGCTCCGGTCAGATGAGCTTTGGTTTTTTCGCTTTGCTCGCGCCGACGGCAGCCGCGCGTGTCACGCTGCGGGCGTGGGCGTCGATTACGGTGGCGGAAACAAGGCTCAAAGGCATGCGTGCGAGTGTAGCAATGACTGGCGGTCCGTGCGCGCCCGTGGTGGGAAGTGTTGCTATCGCGCCGTGGATGGCGCCGGCGTCATGCGGCCAGTCCGGGCGCGCGCCAGTTCAGCAGTTCGGCTAGGCGCAGCACGATCCAGCGCGCTTCGGCGGGCTGCACCACCGAGCCCTCGGTGCAAAGAGCGTCATGCATGGTGCGCAGCACGCCTTCCTCCGATGCGTTGCCGCCGTGGTAGATCAGTTGCGCCTGTTCGGTGAGATGGTTGGCGAGGTCTTCGCAGAGTTCGTATCGCGCGACCAGTTCGGGCTTGGAGATCGTCAGCCTGCCCGCGCGACCGGCGTAGATGTCCACGAAGCTCGGCGGAGGCTGGATCTGGGAGGTTTCGTCCATGGAGCTTCAATCCGGCGAGAAGAGCCGCTCGAAGCGCGCCAGGTCTTCCAGCAGTTCGCAACTGATGAGCTGCCCCATCCGGTTGTCCGAGCGGCGATGCGCCGCGAACAGCGTCACGCGTCCCGTGAACTCGAAGTCCGGCAGATGAATGAGCGCATAGGGGTACGCCACGAACGTCTGGTGCTCGAACACCACGCGATGAAGGTTCTGGGGCGATGGGTAGAGCGTGTACTCGCCGGTGTTGATGGTTTGAGTGGCCATGATTGTCGATCCGTCAGGCACCGATCCTACCTCGCGCCTTTCCCCGAATGCGAAAGAAGGTTTCTTGCGCCAACAGCCACGGGCGTTGCCTGCGACAATGCGGCCATGCCGTCTCCGACTCATCAGCCCATCGCCACCCAGCCCCGCGTTTCGGTTCAGACCGCTGATTTCGACCTGAGCGCTGAAGTGGCCGCGCTTCGCGCAGGCGACGCGCGCGTGGGCGCGGTCTGCGCGTTCGTTGGCCTGGTGCGCGACCGCAACGAGGGCGATGCCGTCGCGAGCATGGAACTCGAGCACTATCCCGGCATGACGGAGAAGTCCATAGAAGCCATCATCGACCAGGCGGTGGAGCGCTTTGGCCTGTATGGCGCGCGCGTGATCCACCGCGTGGGGCTGCTGCAGCCCACGGACCAGATCGTGCTCGTGGCGGTCACCGCGGCGCATCGCGGCATGGCGTACCAGGGCTGCGAGTACGTCATGGATTACCTGAAATCGCTGGCGCCGTTCTGGAAAAAGGAACAGACGCCGCAGGGCGCGCGCTGGGTGGATGCCCGGGTGAGCGACGAACAGGCGCTGGCGCGCTGGTCCTGAGCAAAGCGGGGCGCAGTTCTTGCGCTCCTGATTTAATGGCAACGTGCGGGTGATGGCCATGGGAGGCCGTGCATGGATGGGCGCTGCTCCTACGCGCCGCTCCCCGCCGCGCGGCCATACTGCGCCAAGGGCTGCTTCCCGTTCCAGCCGTTTTTACGAACGTTCCTGGGGATGCCAGTCTTGAAATTCCCTTGTTGGCTATCAGATATATCGCAATGACTTCGATCCGGAGTATCACAAGACATCATGCGAATTGACAAACTGACCACCAAATTCCAGGAGGCCCTCGCAGACGCACAATCGCTCGCGCTGGGCAATGACAACGCCTATATCGACCCGCTGCATGTGCTGGTCGCCATGCTGCGCCAGCAGGACGGCCCCAGGTCGCTGCTGCAGCGCGCGGGCGTCAACGTGGCGGCGCTCGCGGACGCTGCGGAAAATGCCATCAAGCAACTGCCCCAGGTGCAGGGGCAGGACCAGCAGGTGCAGATCGGCCCCGATCTGACCCGGCTGCTCCAGGCCACCGAGAAGGAGGCGATCAAGCGCGGCGACCAGTTCATCGCCAGCGAGCTGTTCCTGCTCGCGCTGGCGGACGGCGGCTCCAGGGCGTCTTCCCTGGCCAAGCAGCATGGACTCAATCGCAAAAGCATTGAAGCGGCGGTGGACGCCGTTCGAGGAGGACAGTCGATGGACAGTGCCGAAGGCGAAAGCCAGCGTGAAGCCCTGAAGAAATATACCCTGGACCTGACGGAGCGCGCGCGCAGCGGCAAGCTCGATCCGGTGATCGGCCGTGATGACGAGATCCGCCGCGCCATCCAGGTGCTGCAGCGCCGCAGCAAGAACAATCCGGTGCTGATCGGCGAGCCCGGCGTGGGCAAGACCGCCATCGTGGAGGGCCTGGCCCAGCGCATCGTGTCCGGAGAGGTGCCGGAGTCGCTCAAGGACAAGAGCGTGCTGTCGCTCGACATGGCGGGCTTGCTGGCGGGCGCCAAGTATCGCGGCGAGTTCGAAGAGCGCCTGAAGGCCGTGCTCAACGACGTGGCCAAGCAGGAAGGCCGGATCATCCTGTTCATCGACGAGATCCACACCATGGTCGGCGCGGGCAAGGCCGAAGGCGCGATGGACGCGGGCAACATGC
>NZ_JBEBOW010000062.1:0-20082 GCF_040396215.1 Diaphorobacter ruginosibacter
GCCCAGGTCGGTGCCGCAATGCGGCTCGGTCAGGCACATCGTGCCGGTCCATTCGCCGCTGGTGAGCTTGGGCAGATACAGCTTCTTCTGCTCCGGTGTGCCATAGGCGTGCAGCGCCTCGTATGCGCCATGCGAGAGCCCGGGGTACATGGTCCACGCCTGGTTCGCGCTGTTGAGCATTTCATACAACGAGGAATTCACCACGAAAGGCAGGCCCTGCCCTCCATAGCCGGGATCGCACGAAAGCGCGGGCCAGCCGCCTTCGATGAACTGCCTGTAGGCATCCTTGAAACCCTTGGGCGTGGTCACCTCGTGCGTGCTCTTGTCGAGCGTGCAGCCCTCCTCGTCGCCGCTGATGTTCAGCGGAAATGCCACGTTGGCGGCGAACTTGCCCGCCTCCTCCAGCACCGCGTTGATCGTGTCGGCATCGACCTCGGCAAATGCGGGCATCTGCTTGTAGTCGTCGGTGATCTTGAAAACTTCATGCATCAGAAACTGCATGTCACGGAGCGGCGGCGTATAGGTAGGCATGTGGACTCCAGAAATTGAGTAGGTGAACTGAAAAAAAAGATCGCTGGGTTGAATGGGTCGAAGACAGGAAGCCGTCGGGCCGCCATCACTTCGCGGTGGCGGGATCGGCGCCGTAGCGCTCGAGAATGCTGTCGAATCCGCCCAGGGCCCGCTTGATCGAGCCGGGCATGCGCAGGAAGCGGGCCTCGTAGTGCAAGGCCAGAATGAGCCCGTGGATCTCGAACAGCATCTGGCTGGCATCCACGTCGGGCTTCAACTGGCCGCACTCCACGCACTGCTCGATGGCGCGCCTCACCGCCGCATACCACGTCAGCACCGAATTGGCGAGCGCATCGCGCACCGGGCCGCTCCGGTCGTCGAACTCGACGGCCCCGCTGATGTAGATGCATCCCGAATCCAGCTCGATCGACGTGCGCTTCATCCAGTTGTCGAACAAGGCCCGCAGCCGGCTGATGCCGCGCGGCGCCGCCATCGCCGGATAGAAAACCTCCTGCTCGAAGCGGGCGTGGTATTCACGGATGACGGAAATCTGCAGTTCCTCGCGCGAGCCGAAATGGGCGAATACGCCGGACTTGCTCATGTTCGTCACATCCGCCAGCGCGCCGATCGAGAGCCCCTCCAGACCGATGTGCGTGGCCAGACCCAGCGCCGCATCGACGATGGTGGCCTTGGTCTGCTGACCTTTGTGCAAGGCCCGCCCCTCGCGGGCGGTGGACGCACGCGCGGGCTTCTGGGAAGTAGAGGAAACAGTCATACGGAAAATAAAAGAACGATCGTGCTATTTTGCACACAACTTTCCCTGAACGCCAGAGATTGTTCTTGTCTTCACGTAGAAATCGGGAAAACCCTCAGTCGGTAGACGACCGGGAAATGGCACGCGAGACCATCCATACATGCCTGCCCTACATGCACGGAAGCACGAAGGGAAGACATTTCGGAATAGGCTATTCAGGGTTTCAAGACGACGGTCACCAGCGCGCTGGCGTCAGTCAGCGCCTTGACGGCGTGCGTTGCGCCGCGGGCGAGGAACAGCAGTTGTCCCGCCTCCAGCCTCACGGTGCCCGCATCGAGTTCTATGTCGAGGCTGCCTTCGATGCATTGGATCGTGATTTCCCCGGGCACGTGGTGGTTGTGCATGTACTTTCCCTCGGGCAGCACCAGCCGCATGATCTCCAGATCCACCGACTTGAACAGGGCTGATGTCTTGCTGGCCAAAAGGCGATCGCCGAGCGGGCGCACGTCGAGCGCCTGGCCAGGAGAAGCGTGTGGGATTGCCATGGGCGTACCTCCGGTATGAGCCGCCAGTGTCCTTCCGCTCGAGCGGCATTGCAACCATTTCCAGATGCCGTCCGGAGCTGTCCGGCGGATTTTCCCGCGCCGCCAGCGGCCGGCGAGCGCGGCGGCGGTCAGTGCAGGACTGCCAGCACGTTCTGCAGGTCGGCGGCCGGCGAGCGCTTGAAGCCCGAGCGCACGAAGCGCAGCATCCTGCCGCGCATCAGGTCGCCCAGCAGGGCCGCGCGCAGTTGCGCATCGGCCGTGGGTGTGCTGGAGCCCGCGCTTTCGGCGCCTTCGCGCAGGCATTGCCGCAGCGACGCCTCGATCTTGTCGAAGAACAGGCCCATGCGCTGCTGCAGGCGTTCGTTCTCGAACACCAGCGCATCGCCCACCATGACCTTGACCATGCCGGGGTTGCGCTCCGCGAACTGCAGCACCATCGTCACGATGCGCAACGCCTGCTGCGTGCCCCCGGCGGCGTCATCGGACTGCCCGCGTGGCTCGGTGATGCGTTTGATGAGCGTGAAGACGCTGCTTTCGATGAAGTCGATCAGCCCCTCGAACATTTGCGCCTTGCTGGCGAAATGGCGATAGAGCGCGGCCTCGCTGACTTCAAGCCGGGCCGCCAGTGCCGCAGTAGTGATGCGCTCTGCTCCCGGCTGCTCCAGCATGGCGGCGAGCGCCTGCAGTATCTGCTCGCGGCGCTCTCCCGGACGGGGGCGCTTGCGTGCGGCGGCTTGCACGGGAGAGGCAACTTCGGTTTCTTCTACTGAGGACATAGGGTTTATGCATTCGCAACTCTTGTAATAAGAATTTTCGCACACTCAACCCATGTTCCCCGGAGCACTCCTGCCTTGCGCTCAAGTACGGGCAATGACCAGGCGCAGGCGGCGCAGGGGCAGCAGCGGATCAGTAGCTGCGGATCATGGTGCCGTAGGCCTGGTCGGTCAGGATTTCGAGCAGCATGGAGTGCGGCACGCGTCCATCCACGATGTGCACGGCATTCACGCCGCTCTTGGCCGCGTCGATGGCGCCGGCCAGCTTGGGCAGCATGCCGCCGGAGATGGTGCCGTCCTCGATCAGGTCGTCGATCTCGCGCGAGGTCAGCTCGGTCAGCAACTGGCCCTGCTTGTCCAGCACGCCGGGGATGTTGGTGAGCAGCACCAGCTTTTCGGCCGTGAGCACCGAGGCGAGCTTGCTGGCGACCACATCGGCGTTGATGTTGTAGCTCTCGTTTTCCTCGCCGAAGCCGATCGGGCTGATGACCGGGATGAACGCGTCGTCCTGCAACGCCTTCACCACGCTCGGGTCGATGGCGACGATATCGCCCACCTGGCCGACGTCATGCTCGATATTGGGGTCCTTGTTGTCCAGCAGCTTGAGCTTCTTGGCGCGGATGAGGCCGCCGTCGCGGCCCGTCAGGCCGACGGCCTTGCCGCCAGCCTGATTGATCAGGCCGACGATGTCCTGCTGCACTTCGCCCGCCAGAACCCATTCCACCACTTCCATGGTCTCGGAATCCGTCACGCGCATGCCCTGGATGAATTCGCCCTTCTTGCCCAGGCGCTTGAGCGCGGTCTCGATCTGCGGGCCGCCGCCGTGCACCACGACCGGATTCATGCCCACCAGCTTGAGCAGCACCACGTCTTCCGCGAAATCGGCCTGCAGTTCGGGATCGGTCATGGCATTGCCGCCATATTTGATCACCATGGTCTTGCCATGGAACTTGCGGATATAGGGAAGCGCCTGGGCCAGGATTTCGGCCTTGTCGCGCGGGGCAATCGAGGAAAGATCGGTCATGGATGGGGGCCCGTCCGGCTGATAAGAAGGAGATCGGAAAATCGAACACCTCAAATTGTGCCGCAAACAGCCGGCCGCCGACGCGAGACGCCGCTTCAGCCGAGCGGGAGCCCAGGCATTGGCGATCCCCGGCCGCCGGGCGGCAGGCCATGCGGCGTGGGACTCACAGCTTCAGCCAGCTGGGCACCTTGAACCGCACGATGCACAGGTACGCCACGACATAGGTCACGACGAACAGCCCGCAGAACGCCATCAGCACCCAGGTCTTGTTCCAGAAAAGCACGGCCGGCACCACGGTCAGCAAGGTGAATGCCCACAGGTAAGGAGAGGTGCGGTTGTTGCGCATCAGCATGCGGCGGGAATCATCGTCATGGAACACGCCGATCACGATGCGGCGATAGATCAGCTGGTGAAAATGCAGCGCATCGGCCATGCCGGGCGACACGCCGCGCGCCAGCTTGCGGTAGATGGAAAACAGCGTCTCCCAGATCGGGTAGATCAGCAGCAGCACCGGGAACCAGGGCGACACGTCGGAATTGCGCTGCACCAGCGAGATGCTGCCCATGGCGATCACCACGCCCCAGATATAGGCGCCTCCGTCACCGGCGAACAGCATGCCGCGCGGGTAATTCCAGACCAGGAAGCCTCCGGTCACCGCGGCCAGGCAGATGATCAGCGAGCCCAGCGAGCGGTCGTTCACCTGCAGGCACACATGCGCCAACGCCAGGCTGATGACCAGCGCCACCATCCCGGCCAGCCCGTTGTAGCCGTCGATGATGTTGAAGGCATGCGGCAGGCCCGTGATGGCGAGCAGCACGATGGCCATGCCAAGCCAGGGCATCTGCACCAGATAGGCATCGATCCCCGGGATGCCGATGCGCGGGATGTTCAGGCCCAGCAGCCAGACGGCCAGGACGCCCGACAGCAGGGTGAGCGCAAGCCGGTAGCGGATAGGCATGCGCTGGGTCATGTCCTCGACGATACCCCCCAGCGCCGCCGGCATCACCGCTAGAATCCAGAGCAGGGCCCAGGCGCCCAGGCGCAGCGATCCTGGATCGCCCACGTAGGTCTGCGCCACCCCCAGCGCCCAGCTGGCACTCAGCCCGAGCAGCAGCGCGACACCGCCCAGACGCGGCACTTCACCCATATGAAAACGCTGCGGCTTGGCCCCTTCCTCATAGTGGGGCGTCCTGCGCCCCTTGAGCGCGCGGATGATGAACGCGGCGCTCAGTCCGGAAACCAGAAAGCCGATCAGGGACAGCCAGATCATGAGCGCACCGCCCCTGATGCAGGCGCGGCTTCGAGCGGCGGGAGCTTTCGGGCGTCGCGGTAAACCGGCGAGCACCACAGCCGCCGCAGGCTGCGCACATGCCACGCCAGATGCCGAAGCGAGCGCCCACTCCCACGCTGAGCCTCATGAACGAGACTGACCGGCGCCCGCACGAGCTTGAAGCCAGCCAGCCGAATGCGCAGACTCAAATCGACATCCTCACAGTACATGAAATAACGCTCATCAAATCCTTGCAACTGCCTCCAGACCGCCAAGGGAAGCACCAGACACGCCGCGTTCACCCAATCCACCCGCTTTTCCCCCCGGCCCAGCGCCCGGCGTTGCCAAAGTGCAACAGGTGTCGGCAAGGCCCGCTCGCTGTCCTGCACCGTCCCGTCGACGTTCAGTTGCACGGGATAGGCACAACCCACACCAGGCTGGGCCGCGCAATGCACGAGCGCCTCGAACGGATCCGCCGTCAGGCGGATGTCCGGATTGAGCACGCATACAAATTCCTCTCCCGCGTCGGCCAGGGCCCGA
The DNA here is from genome assembly GCF_040396215.1 of Diaphorobacter ruginosibacter. Lineage (GTDB taxonomy): Bacteria > Pseudomonadota > Gammaproteobacteria > Burkholderiales > Burkholderiaceae_C > Diaphorobacter_A > Diaphorobacter_A ruginosibacter_A. Next base: position 5,417 of record NZ_JBEBOW010000062.1, read on the forward strand.
TTGTGGTTTGCACCAAAGCCCAATGGCCGCTCATTGCGCCGAACCTGCAGCTGGAAAGGCCAGGCGGATGACGCGCCACCGGGCAGGTCGAGGGTTTCTCCGGGCACATTCAGCGTCACGACGACACGGTCCACGGAGTTGCCGCTGAATTGCCTTAGATCATTGATCAGGTCTATAACGCACGCACCATGCCCGTGGCTGACAATGGACACTACCAGGCGCCCTGATTTTTTTATCTCGGAATCCATCGGGTGCGTATTGTCCTCGTTACAGACGCTGCTTGTGTCATTTTTTGATTCCCGCGAAGGCTGGAGGCCCCGTCATAATCCGGGGTATGACACAGAATATTGAGGATTTGCACGTCTATCTGCGCAATATCCGTCCCGGCGAACGCACATCGCTCTCGGTCATCGCGAGTTTAGTACATCAGGGAGCCACACTGCTCGACCTGGGCTGCGGCAGCGGCGCGCTCGGCCAATACCTGGCTGAAACAATGGGTTGCACAAGCGACGGCCTGACATGGAGCGAGGCGGAAGCCGCCCATGCGCGTCCCCATTACCGGCAGGTCGAAGTAGCGGACCTGGAAACCTGCGATTTACTTACGCTATTTGCAAACAAACACTACGACTACATCGTCTGCGCCGACGTGCTGGAGCACTTGCGCCAGCCGGAGCGCATTCTCGCGGCCTGCCGCCAGCTTCTGGGGCCGCAGGGCAAGCTGCTGGTTTCCGTACCCAACGCGGGCTATGCCGGCCTGATCGCGGAATTGCTGCAGGGAGAGTTCCGCTACCGCGAGGAAGGCCTGCTGGACCGCACTCACCTGCGCTTCTTCACCCGCCGCTCGCTGTCCCGGTTCCTGGGCGAAAACGCATGGGAGATAGATACGCTCGATACCGTCGTCCGCGAGCTGCCGGAGTCCGAGTTCAAGACGCGGTTCGACGATCTTCCGCCCGCCGTATCGCGCTTTTTGCTGGCGGCGCCGGACGCCCTGGCCTATCAGTTCATCGGGGCGACGCACCCGGTCGCCCAGCCGGTCGACAACGCCGTGGAGGATGAGGCGGCCGCCGACGCCCCCCAGGCGCTGTTCACCACGCAGTTGTATGTGGATAGAGGCGAAGGCTACGCCGAGGACGGCAAGCTCAGCGCCACGGGCTCGATCGGACAAAACCATCAGACGGTCCGCTTCGGCATCCCGGCGGGAAGCGCGCCCGTGGCGCGGCTGCGGCTGGACCCGGCGGACCGCCCCGGCTTCATCTACCTGTACTCGATCACCCTGCGCAACGAGGCGGGCGACACCCTGTGGTCCTGGGACAACCAGCCCGCCGGCAAATCGCTGTTGAGCCAGGCTCCCCACCATCAAATCGTGTGGCAGGCCCCTGCTCCGGTGATCTCCGCCGCCACGGTGGCGCTGCTGACCGGGGATGACCCGTGGCTCGAGCTTCCCGTTCCCTGGGAGCAACTGGGCGACGCCGCGACGGGGGCGCTCACGCTGGACATCGGGATCGGCTGGCCCATGTCGTCCGACTACCTGACGCTCGCGCAACAGATCCGGCCTCTGCAAGAGCGCGTGGATGCGCTCAGCGAGCAGGTCGGCGCGCTCAGCGGCCGCGCCGCGCACCTGTCCAATGCGCTGGAGTCCAGCGAAAGCAGCCGCCGCAGCTTCCAGGACGAATCCGCCCAGTTCCAGCGCAACGCCACCCGGCTCGAACATGAACTAGTGAAGGTGCAGGGGGAATACAAGGATCTCGCCGAGCACCTGGAGAACATGGAGAACTCGACGGTCTTCAAGATGACCCGCCCCCTCGTCAAGGCCAAGATCGGACTGGACCGCCTGCGCGGACGCAAGCCCAAGCACGAGCAGTTCAAGCCCAACCCCTACGCCCAGGCCATGCGGCCCCGCACGCCCATTGCGCCCACGCCGCATCCCGTGGACATCATCGTGCCGGTCTACCGGGGCCTTGCCGATACGAAGCTGTGCGTGGAATCGGTGCTGGCCGCGCCGGTGCAGGCTCCGTACCGGCTCATCGTCATCAACGACTGCAGCCCCGAGCCCGAAGTGACCCAATGGCTGCGCGAGCGCGCATCGAACGAGCCACGCATCGTGCTGCTCGAGAACGAGGAGAACCTGGGCTTCGTCGGCACCGTGAACCGAGGCATGGCCCTGTCGGCGGACAACGACGTGCTGCTGCTCAACAGCGACACCGAGGTCGCCAACGACTGGCTCGACCGCATCCGCAAGGCGGCCTACGGCGACCGCAAGATCGCGTCCGTCACGCCGTTCTCCACCAACGCCACCATCTGCAGCTACCCGCGCTTTTGCGAAGACAACCCGCTGCCCGAGGGCTACACCACCGCGCGCATGGACGCCCTGTGCGCCGCGACGAATCCCGGCGCAGTGGTCGATGTGCCCACGGGCGTCGGCTTCTGCATGTACATCCGCCGCGACAGCCTGAACGATGTGGGCCTGTTCGACACCAAGAACTTCGGCAAGGGTTACGGAGAAGAGAACGATTTCTGCCAGCGCGCCATCCAGGCTGGCTGGCGCAACCTCCATCTGCTGGACACCTTCGTGCTGCACACTGGCGGCGTGAGCTTTGGCGACAGCAAGAGCCCGCGCGAGCGCGCCGCGATGGAGAAGCTGGCGCGGCTGCATCCCCACTATGCGAGCGACGTGCACAAGTTCGTGCAGGCCGATCCCGCGCGGCCCTATCGCCTGGCCCTGGACGTGGCGCGCATCCGCAAGGCCCATCTGCCGGTGATCCTGACCGTGCTGCACGACCGCGCCGGAGGCACCGTGCGCCACGTGCGCGAACTGGCGCGGCACCTCGCCGACAAGGCAGTGTTTCTCATCCTTGCGCCATCGGCCAACAAGAGCGTGTCGCTACGCATGGCCTCGGCCGCCGAAGGCTTCGAGCTGGCGTTCAAGATCGAAGAGCAGTTCGAGGACCTGCTGAACGTCCTGCGCCAGCTGCGCGTCTCGCACGTGCATTACCACCATCTGCTCGGCCACGACAAGCATGTGCGCGACCTGCCCGCGCTGCTGGATGTCACCTACGACTTCACCGCGCACGACTTCTACAGCTACTGCACCTTCATCACGCTCACCGGCGAGGAAAACCGCTACCAGGGCGAACACTCCCCCGGCCAGTGCAAGTGCTGCACGCCCGACATGCCCGCGCCCATGGAAGGGAACGTGGCGCGCTGGCGCGGCGCGAACGCGCGCTTTCTCTCAGCCGCGCGCAACGTCATCGCGCCCAGCCACGACACGGCCAGGCGCATCGCCGGCTTTGCTCCCGCCGCCCATGTCCATGCCGTCGCGCATACCGACATCGACCCGGCGCAGGCATTGCCGGTCCCCGCACCCCAGCCGATCACGGACGGGCGCGCGCTGCGCATCGTGGTACTGGGCGCGCTCAGCGCCATCAAGGGCGCCGACGTGCTGGAGGCCGCCGCCGTCGAGGCCGCGCGCCGGGGCGCTCCCGTCGAGTTCCACCTGCTCGGCTATGGCTACCGCCACCTGCTGAGCCAGCCCAGGGCCGCGCTCAGCGTGCATGGCGCCTACAAGGATGAAGAGCTCGCCCAGTTGCTGGCATGGCTCAAGCCCGATCTGGTGTGGTTCCCGGCGCAATGGCCCGAGACCTACAGCTACACCCTGAGCGCCGTGCTCCAGGCAGGGCTGCCGGTGGTCGTGCCGGACATCGGCGCTTTCAGCGAACGCGTCGTCGGACGCCCCTGGAGCTGGATCAGCCGCTGGGATCTGGACGCGCCGTCATGGCTGGATTTCTTCACACAGCTGCGCAGCGAATACTTCGCGACGGCGGCCGCGCCCGCCATCGAGGCAGCGCAGCCGGGCGCCGGGCCAGCGCCCGCGCCGGAGGACTGGGCCTACCGCGAAGACTACTTCACCGGCATGTCCGGGCCTTCGCAGCCCGAGGAAACCGGCCACGCGCTGGACAACGACTACCTGGCCCGATTCGTACAGGAGCGCGCCTATTCGGGCGCCACCAAGGCGGGCCTGCTGGGCATGCTGGTCTACCTGCGGTCGCTGCCGGTTCTGCGCGGCGTGGCCCGCAAGATTCCGCCGCAGTTCCAGCGCCAGGTGAAGACCTGGCTGAACGGCTGAACATCCGCGCGCCCGATCCGGGCCGCCATGCAACGGGCTCCACTGCGGAGCCCGTTTTTTTCTTCAGCGCAATACGCGCAGCAGCGCCCAGCGCATGCCGTCGGTCTTCTGCAGTTCGAGCCGGGGATTGGCCGCCAGCAGCCGCGCGTCCTGCGGATTGGCGAGCACGAAATCGGCCTGCACCTTGTTGAAGTCGAAGCGCTCGGGCTGCACGTCCAGGATCACGCTGTCCATGCGCGGACTGCGGATCTCGAAATCGGCATCCGCCAGATCCTCGCGCAGCTTGATCTGCATGAACTGGTAACGGTTGTAGATCGGATCCAGCCTGCCCTGCGGATCGAGGCCGCGCCAGAAGCGAAGCGGCGGATCGTAGAAAAACCCGTTGACCACGCGAACGCCGGATATCGGCAGCGCGCTGACCCACAGGTCCTCACTCACCACGGCCACCAGGGGCATGTGCGAGCCCTTGCCTGCATCCGCGCCCACGTTCGCCACCGGCGCATGCAAGGCTTGCTGCAGTTCGGGAACGAGAGACACATGCGCGGGCGCCTGCCACAACGGGTTGAAGGGCAGGCTCACCGCCAGCGTCCATACCGCGCAAGCCGCCACGCAAGGCCACACCTGCCCACGCACCAGCAGGTATGCCAGCCACGCGCCCGCCGCCAGCACCAGCGCCAGCAGCGCCGGATTGAGCCAGTCCTGCATGGGCACGGGCATCATGCCGAGAGCGCGCCAGTGGAACCATGCAAAGCCCGCCGCCGTCACTCCCGCCAGCCATTGCATGCCACGCGTTCTCGCCATGGAGCCCGTCTGCCAGGCCTGCAGCGCCTGCGACTCCTTGAGAAAACAGGCCAGCAGGAACACCTGCGCCAGCCCCAGCGCCACGTCGAGCCGGAACGCCGGCGCCTTGCCCCACAGGCTCGCGCGGCCCAGCCACTCGGGAATGCCCACGAACATGTGCGCCAGCACGAACGCGATGAACAGCCAGAGCACGAGCACCATCGCATCCATGGAGCGGCGCAGGAACAGACGCGCCAGCGTCGCCACCGCCAGCGGGATCAGCAAGTAGATGTGGCCCGCCGCATCGCTTGGAATCGACCATTGCGAGCTCTCGTACAGCATCACCAGATTGGCCAGCCCCTTGGACAGGTGCCAGGGCTCGACATAGCCGCCCAGCTCCATCGAGCGCTGGCCCGGATACACCGTCCGCGCCAGGGCGACGATGGCCTCGCGCGCATCGTGCCACCAGCTCCACAGCAGCAGGCCCGCCAGCGCCGCCGCGACCAGCAGCCCCAGCCACTGCGCCCAACGCCAATGCAGCCGCGCGCGCGTGTTCCATAGCTGCGCCAATGTCAGCAAACCCATCAGATAAGCCAGCGGAATCTGCCAGCCCGGATAGAGCACCAGCACGAAACCCGCTGCGGCCCACCCCAGCGCCAGTCCCCACGACAATGCCGACGATGCGCGGCTGGCGGCGAAGATCCGCACCGCCGCCAGCGCCGCCAGCACCGGAAAGAAGCTGACATACGCAGGCCAGCCCGACCAGCCGACCGAATACGCCGAACCGGGCGCCAGCACCGCCAGCACCGCCGCATGCCGCCAGTCGATTCCGAACCAGCAGCGCAGCAGCGCCCACAGCGCCAGATAGCAGGCGAAGAACGGGAACCACCAATACCAGGCCAGCGCGCGCCTGAGGTCGAATGCCAGGAAGCCCCAGCCCGCGGGCCTGGCCAGCTCCGCGAGGCCCAGCGTCGGCGCGCCCGTCATGCCCACCACGTTCATGTTCTGCCCGTACACGCCCTGCAAGGTGTTGACCGCCGCAAACGGCGCGGCCTGCGCGCGCTGGCTCATGGCCAGCGGCGTGACGATCAGCCACTCGTCGCGGCGCACTTCCCGCGCCTGGCCGATGAAAGGCGCGGCGTCATGCTCCAGCACCCCGGCGCGATCGAGCAGCAAAGGCAGCGAGGAGCCGCTCCAGCCCGCCGCGACCAGCAGCGCGAACGATGCGGCCACGCTCGCCGCGAACATCCCCGCGCCGGAAGACGCATCACGCCGCATGAGAAAGAGCAGCAGGCAGCCCAAGGGCAGCACGAACGCCAGCGCCAGCGCGATGCGCGACTTGAGCGACGGCCTGCGCTCATCGGCTGCGACATGCACCCGCGCCGCCTCGCCGGACAGCGCCAGATCGAACTGGCTGCCGTCGCCGTTGGTGACCCGCACGCGCAAGGGATGATCGCCAGCCGCCATGTCCCCGGGAATGCGCACCGGCAGATGAAAGCCGCTGCTCAGCCACAAGGGCTGGCCCGTGGCCTCGACCACGTCGGGCCGGTTGGTGAGATAGCCCAGCCGCCCCCGGTAGATCGACTGCTCGCCCAGCCAGATTTCCACCAGCGTGACGAACACGCTCGGGTTACCGGCGGCGGCCCAGCCCTCGATGGTCAGCACGTCGCCGCGCAGCTGCGCCTTGTCGACATAGCCCCTGCCCGCCTCCAGGCTGGCTGCCGCAACGTGCGGCGCCTGCGCATCGGCGGGCGTCTGCCGCGCATGGACCGGCGCGGGCTGCAGCCACAGGGCAAGGCACAGCAGCGCCAAGGAAAATGCCGCGAACCATCCGGAACGCGGCAATCGATTTTCGGGGGCCGGCAAAAAGAAACTCGTCGACATGGTCAGCGCGGCCCGCGCTGAATGCCCGAACCTCCAATCCTCCTGCCGCCCAAGTTAACACAGTTTGCGCCGCTGGCGGACGCAGGCCGGAGCGCGAGAGGGCTCAGCGATAGCCGGGCATCACGCGATAGCGCACCTGCTGCATGATCCTGCGGCGCAGCATCTGCAGGGCGCCGAGCTGCGGCTGGCGGAAAACGCCCACCGTGTCGCCCCAGGCGGCGCTGTCCTCCGACGGATGCGGCTCCCAGTCGGTGCTCACCTGCAGCAGCTCCACCGATGCGTACTTCGCCAGCGCCCGATAGCCGTCGGGATAGAAACGCCAGCAGTCCTGCGGGTAGCGATGCTCGGGGCCGCGCGACGGCGCGAGCAAAAAGATGTGCCCGCCCGGCTTGAGCACGCGCACCATTTCAAGCCACGAGCACCAGAAATACTCCACGTGCTCGAAGGCCTGGCCGGAGACGATCACGTCCACGGAAAAGCTCTCGAACGGCAGGCGGTAGGGCGATTCGAGCACCACATCCACATTCGGGCCGGGCGCGAGATCGACGCCCGTGTACTGCCACTGCGGATGCAGGAAGAACTGCTTGTAGCTGCCGTTCACGTCGTAGCTGCCGATGTCGATGATCTTCAGCGGCCTGTTCGTGCTGGAGGAGAGGTATTGGTGAACCAGCCCCTGCACGTGGGCCAGCGAACTTGTATGCATTCCTGCGGGTCCTTTATTTCTGTGATCCGGCGCGCGGCGCGTCAGGGTTTCTCGACGACGTAGGCATCCTGGTGATGCCAGAACTGGCGCGGCGCGAGCTTGAGCAGCCGCGCGTTCGGCAGGTGCTCGGCGATGCGCGCGCGCACGAACGCCTCGGAGGTGAACGTGGTGCCGTATTCCTGCCCGTCGATCGCATTGGATTCGCTGGAGGCGACGAAGAAATACCCGTTCTCGTCGAGCGTCACGTTCTGCTTGAAAACGGCTTCCGCGCCGTGCGTGGTGAACACCAGCACGCCGCCGGGCGCCACCATGTCGTAGATACGGCGCAGCCAGCGCGACCATGTCGATGCAGGCAGATGGGTGAACAGCGAGAGCACGAACACCAGATCATGCTGCCTGTCCCACCGCACCTGCTCCGGCACGGAAGGCGACACGAAGCCCTCCACGCCGAAAGTCCTGCGCGCGAAGTCCACCGAGTCGGCCACCACGTCGTTGGCCACCACGCGCTGCGCGCCGAGCGCCTTCACCAGATGGCGCGTGAAGCGGCCATGGCCGCTCGCGAACTCCAGCACGCTGCCCATGCGCAGCAGCGGGTGGTTCACCTCCTCGAGCAGCAGCACCAGCTCGGAGAGGGTGCGCCAGCCGTCGGCCAGATAGTCGCGGATCGGGTTCAGGCTCGACGGATGCGCCGCGAAGAACTTGAAGATGTCGTCCGCTTCGGATATCTGGCAGGGGCAGCCCATCCACTGCCCGTAGGACAGCAGCGGAAAGCGCTCCTCGATCAGGTTGTGCGCTGCCAGGCGCGTGGCGGCCACGTCGCGCGCCGCCACCAGCAGTTGCCCCGCGGCCTCCATCTCGCCGCGGTTCATCAAGGCCTCGGCCTGCGCGATGGCGCCGGGCGTGGTGGTGGAAGCGTTATCAGAGGACATCATCAAGTTCGGAAATTTCAGGGAAACGTCAGGTCATGCGCACCGCGCGGAACTCAGCTCCACTCGTGCGGCAGGCGCACGAGGCCGGGCATCAGCGTAGGCGAGACAAAGCGGAAATGCTGGTAGTGCAGCCACGCATCGTAAAGCACGAGGCCGCTTTCATCGAAGAGATAGGCGCTCACCACGTACTCGCCGCTGTGCAGCGGCAATTGCGGGAAACGCAGCACCGAGCGCCATGTGCCATCGGGCTGGCGCACGGGATGCGCGCCTTCCTCATGCGTGGCCAGCGACGTGATGCCGGTGCCTTGGGACTGCTCGATCATGAAGCCGAGGTTGGGGCGTTCTTCCCCGCGCCCGCGCACGATGAAGGTCACCTCCAGATCGACGCTCTCCAGCAACGGCGGCGTGCCCTCGCCCAGATCGGAAATCGTCACCGACAGCAGGCTCGCGCCCATGGCGTCCGGGCTGGGCTGCATGCGCTTGCCCGTGCCGCAGGGCCGGGCATCGGGCAGATCGTCATCCAGCGCGTTGAGCGTGACGTCGGACGCATCCGCCGCGTCCGCCGCATCGGCATCCGCCGCCGCCTGAGCGCCCGCTGCGGGAGCATCCGCGCGCAGGCGGCTGTGCATCTCATATGCGCCCATCACCGCCTCGGTCGGCCCCATCTCCATCACCTGCCCGCCCTTGAGCCAGATGGCCTGGTCGCAGAGATGGCGGATGTGGTAGGAGCTGTGCGAGCAAAACAGGATCGTGCAGCCCTGGTCGCGGAACTCCATGATGCGGGCGACGCACTTTTTCTGGAAATGCTGGTCGCCCACCGCCAGGGCCTCGTCGATGATCAGCACGTCGGGCGCGACGGCGGTGACCAGCGCGAAGGCCAGCCGCACCGTCATGCCCGATGAATAGGTCTTGACCGCGCGGTCCATCGCATCGCCCAGTTCGGAGAACGCGATGATGCCCGGCTCGAGCTGCTTCATCTCGTCATGGCCGATGCCGATGAGGCTGCCCGCGAAATACAGGTTGTCGCGGCCGCTGAATTCAGGGTGAAAGCCCGCGCCCAGCTCCAGGATGGCGGTCACGCGCCCCACCCGCTCGACGGTGCCCGAGCTCGGCTGCATCGTGCCCGCCAGCAGCTTGAGCAGCGAACTCTTGCCCGCGCCGTTGTCGCCCACCACGCCCACGCACTGGCCGCGCTTGAGCTCGAACGAAATGTCCTTGAGCGCCCAATGGCTGCGATGCCGCACCTTGTTGCTGAACAAGGCCTTGAAGCGTTCACGCGGCGAGTCGTAGAGCTTGTACTCCTTGCTCACGTGGCTGACGCGCAGCACCACCTCGTCGGCATGCGCCTTCGCCTTGCGCTCCATTGCGGAACCCCTTGCTGCCTGCGCGCTCATAGCCAATCCACCAGTTGATCATGGCTGCGGCGCACGGCGACGCACAGCAGCGCCGCCGCCGCGCCGCTCCACAGCGCCAGCGCCAGCCAGACATTCCAGGCGGGCCATGCGCCTTGCAGCAAAATGGTCTGCCAGCCGGACACCGCGGCCGTCATCGGATTGAGCCAGAGCACCCAGCGCCACGCGGCGGGGAACATGGTGAGCGGAAACAGCACCGGCGACAGGAAGATGCCCACCTGCAAGGCAAAGCCGACGACCTGCACCGTATCGCGCAGCGCCGCCGCCATGATGGCGAAAAGATAGGCCAGCAGGAACGTCATCAGCAACTGCAGCAGCAGCAGCGGAATGACCGCGATGACGGGCAAGGCGAAATGATGCACCGGCGCATAGGCCAGCGTGAGCAGCAGCAGCATGGGGCCGAACACCACGGTGCTCGCCAGCACGGTGCGCGCCGGGAAGATGATGGGCGGCAGCGCGTTCTTCTGCAGCAGGCCGCCGGCATCGAGCAGGCTGGACGTGCCGCGCCCGAAGGCGTCGCAGAACGCCATCCAGGCCAGCGAGCCGACGATGAGGTAGGTGCCGACGCGCGACGTGGGTGCGTGCTCGCCCAGGCGCATGGCGAACACCACGTCGAACACCAGATAGTAGGCCGCGACCGTCAGCAAGGGCTGGATGTAGGCCCACAGCACACCCGCCGCCGAGCCCTGGTAACGCGCCACCACTTCACGCCGCGTGAGAACGGCGACAAGCCCGCGCAAGCGCCACAGTTGCGCGAGTTCTGACAAAAAAGTGCCCATGTATAAGCGTTATGCGCGATTCGAAGATCAGGCCTGATTCAGGAAAGCGCGAGCCGCAGCCGCGCCGCGTGCGACGGCTCCCCTGCCGCAGCAGACCGCCACGGCGGCGCAATGGCGCGTCGCCGCTGGCAACCGTGCCGGCATGGAGCAGGAACGCTGACGGCCCCTGCGGCCTTCCAGTCGATCCCGGACAGCAGCGCCGGCATCCAGGCAAAGCAGCCATTGTAATAAGGCCGCCCCTCGTCTGCAGCATAAGACAAGGTAAGCGATTGCGAGCACATTCCCCGGCGCATCGTGAAAGGGGCTTGCGGCGAGGACGAACGCCCCGCGTGCGGCAGCGCCGGAGGTGCCGATGCGGGAACCGACTCCACAAGCGCTGACCTACGAGCGCCAACGCAACAGGGGCCGCGTCAGCGGCCCCTGCTTGCATGTTCACTGTCTTATTTCTTCTTGGCTGGCGCGGCCGCGCCGAGCGCCTTGACGGCGTCTTCGTTGATCTTGGCGTCCTTGATGAGGCCATTGGTCATCGCCAGGCGCTTGTCGGTCACCAGGCGCTTGGTCGCATCGGCCTTGAGCTTGTCAGCCACTTCTTCATAGGGCACGACGCGCGACGGGCGGCGCTCTTCGAGCTTCAGGATGTGCCAACCAAACTTGGTCTGCACCAGGCCGCTGACGTCGCCCTTGTTCTTGAGCTCATCCATGGCCTTGCCGAACTCTGGAACATAGCGGCTGCTGGGCGCAAAGCCCAGGTCGCCGCCCTTGGCCGCGCTGCCCGGGTCCTGGGAATTGTCGGTCGCCAGCTTGGCGAAGTCCGCGCCGCCCTTGATCTGCGCGAGCAGCTTCTCGGCCTTGTCCCTGGATTCGGGCGTATCGCCCTCGATCAGGATGTGGCGCACCCGGGTTTCCTCGGGCTGCGTGAACGCCTTGGGGTTGGCCTTGTATTCAGCGCGGGCGTAATCGTCGACCGCCTTGGCATTGGGAGCATGCTCCGCCTCGAATTGAACGAGGCGCGCGTCGGAGAGAACCTTCTCGTCCGCCAGCTTCTGGCGGGCCTTGACCATGGGCTGCGCGGCCAGGCCGTTCTTTTGCGCCTCTTGCGCCAGCAGGCGGCGCGCGGCCAGGTTCTTGGCGGTCTGGGTCACACCCTGGGCGCTTTGCAGCATTTGCGCGCGCTGGGCATCCGGCGTGCCTGGGGGAATGGCGGCAATCACATCCTGATCGGTGACCTTGACGCCGCCCACTTCCAGCAGCACCACCGGGTCGGCAGCCCAGACACCAGCGGAAAAGCACAGACCGGCTGCGGCGGCAGCCCAATGACGAGAAAGATTCATAACGTTGAAGATACTGATTGATAAGAAACGCGGCGCACCACCTGAAAACGGCCCGCAACGGGCGGCATCCGGTTTTCCGCATCATGCCGGCTTTGCGCCGGAGCGCATCCTGTCTGGATGTTGGCCGTCCATATTACAGCGCTTCGTGGCAACTCCATTGAAACCAAATCACAGGCAGGTAAGCAATGGAGAAAATGGAGGACGGTAAGTTCCCAAATGAGCGGCTTACTGCGCTCGAGCGGCAGCGCCGAGACGCTCGGCTTCAGGCAGCGCACCCATGACACAGCCGCACAAATAAAAAAAGGCGGGGAAAACCCCGCCTTTTTATCTACACGCTTTCGCGCGTCCTAGTTTGCCTGATTACTCAGCTGCGGGAGCTGCAACAGGACGGATGAAGCGGTGAGCCCAGTTCACGCTGAAGTTACCAGCAGTACCTTCTTCAACAGCTTGGTTGTAGGCGCTAGCGAATGCGCTGCCCAGAACCGGCAGGCCGGAACCAGCCACTGCACCGCCCAGGCTCAAGTTAGCCCAGCCGTTTTGGTACTTGGCATCGATGGTGCTCAGAGCGATCTTGGCGCCCAGAACAGCGGAACGCTCAGCCGTAGCTTCGGTGCCGAAGCTCAGGATGGAAGTTTCGCCGCAGAATGCCTTCTTGGCTTCTGGAGTGCCGGGGGAGATCACGTCGTCGCTGGAAGCAACTTCGTTTTCTTCTTCACGGCCCCAGACGTCAGGAGTCACGTCGGTCACGCAGATTGCATCCTCCAGCACGGTCGTATTGCCAGCTGCGAAGTGGTTAGCGTTATCTTCGTTGTAAACAGCCTCCTTAGCCTTGTAGTCCATGGCCACTGCGTAGCGGCGTGTAGGCATGGAGAACACCCAGTCGGTGTTAGCCAGGATGGTGTCGTCAGTCCAGAACTCGTTGATCACGTTGGTAGCAGCGATCGAGTTAGCCAGATTGCCGGCTTGCACGCTAGGATCTGTCACGCCGTTCAGATACGGAGTGGACATGTCGGGCAGGTCATACAGAGCGCCAGCCACTTGACCGCCGGTCAGCAGCGGGTCAGCAGTGAACGTTGCCAGGTTAGCAGCGGTCACAGGCGTGTTTTGTTGCGGGAAGTACACAACATTACCCGTGCCCACCGCGCCAGCGCCGTCAACAGCTTGGATAGCCGTAGCAGCACCGCTCCACGACAGAGCCTTCGGCACGTTCATGATGGTCCAGTTGGCCATCAGACCGGTCGTCGGGTTCACCAGACCAACGCCAGCGTAAGCAGCTTCGTCAGCCTTGTCGGTGGACAGTCCAGTCCAGGCAGTCAGATCGGTGCCGGTTGCGTTCCAGCAAGGAGCCGTACCATTGACGTGCTTGATGACCTTGTAGATGTTGGAGTCGGGTGCCACGTCAGCCATGTTGAAGATTTCAACATAGCCTTCCAGCGTTTCAGCACCAGCGTTGCCGCTGACACGGCTGGTCACGAAGTCGCCGTTCACGCTCTTGGGACGTGTGCAGCTGTTATCTTCGGTGGTCAGGGTGGAAGTGCCGTTGGCGTTTTGGCTGACGTTAGCGGTCCACACGTCGCCAGGCGACAGGAACACTTGGAAGTCGAAAATGTCGTCAGAGTTCTTGGCGCCGCGGAAACGGACCTTGACAGCCTTGCCGTTCACGGTGTCGGTGTTCACCAGCGACAGCAGAGTGGCGTTGCCGTTCTGCGTGCTGAAGTAAGGAACCAGCAGCATGTGGCCGATGCCGGTGTCGCTGAAAGCCAGTTCGGTAGCAGTAGCTGCCGTACCCAGTGTTTGGATGGCATGTGCGCTACCAGCAAAGCCCACCACAGCGGTGGCGATGCTCAGAGCGAGAACATTCTTCTTCATAGAAACTCCAGTTGAAAAGTTGTTTGGCGCAACTAAGGTAGAGGTTGATTACGCCTTTTAATCCTAGCATAGCGGCAAGGCTGTTTGACTAGAGAATTAGCCGCTGCCGCGTCGAGATGTTGGTTGGGTGCAACAATTACAGGTACTCGATACTCGTTTCCTCCATCAGTCACGCCAATTCAACCTGCAATCGGGCGTGGGGCATGTTTCAGATTCTCTCGAAAAGCCACCACTGCCCATCTTCAAAAACCCATGTTTCGTCAATGAATGTGACAATTTCCTTGGGGAAGCTCTGCCGCATCATGAGCGCCGACCTGGCCTTCAGCTCGATCTTCGCCTCGCATCGGTCAGCGCTCGAACAAGTCACCTTGTTCACCTTCCCGGAAAGAATACGCACGTCCTTTCCGCGCATGGTAACGAATTTCTCATAGGGCACCGTACCGCGATAGCCCGGGGTGTTGTATTCGTACGCCTTGGCGTAGTCGCGCTTGACCCACGCGGCCCAGCGTTCGTCGGCCCTCTTGGTGACGGCCTCTTCGGGAGTACCGGCTCCGAAGGTGGCGCAACCGGCCAGAAACGCCAGCGCGGCACCCGCCAGAACCATCTTCACGGCGGCTGCCCGACGGCCCGCGTCGCGGCTGTATGGAGCAATTCGTGTTACACCTGGGCTCATCATATCGGTTAACTCCTAGATACAGAAAGACTAATTTCTATTTCACTCATTTTATTGAGGCATGGGCGCTGCAAGAGGGGGCGCGGATTCCTGCACGGACTGCTTGTGGCGGTCAAAGCCGCGCACATCATCAAGGCCCCTCATGCGGTCGCGCAGCTCGTCGGAGATCTCGCGGATGTCGAT
>NZ_JBEBOW010000063.1:0-19643 GCF_040396215.1 Diaphorobacter ruginosibacter
TCAGGCCCCCAGGACCTGCTGCAGCTTGGACTGCGCATCCCATTCGGTCCAGTCGATCTCGCCCACGTGCCAGAAGCGCACGCTGCCCTTCGCATCCAGGATGAAGCTGGTGGGCAGCGCGTAGGCGCTCCAGGCCTTCATCTGCGTCTGGCTGCGGTCGAGCAGCACTTCGCCGTTGAACGGCACGGCCTTGAGGAATTGCTGGATGCGCGCGGGCATTTCGCCGTGGTTCACGGCGAGCACGCGCAGGCCCTTGTCGCTGTACAGATCCATCAGCATGTTGAACGCCGGCATCTCCAGCCGGCATGGGCCGCAATAGGATGCCCAGTAGTTCAGGATCAGCGGCTTGCCTATGTAGTCCTGCAGCGTGACCTTGCGGCCGTCCAGGGTCTGCGCGGCAAGCGCCGGTGTCGCGCCTTTTTTCCAGGGCTGCAGCTTGCCGCCGCTGGCTTGCCTGGCGTCCTCGGGCTGCACCGCATGGCTGGCGGTGGCCGCGAGGCCGCTGGCGATGCAGGCCAGCGCGCCCAGTTGGCGCAGACAGGTCCTGCGTTCGGTGGAGGGCGCGTGGCGCGTCATGGCGATCAGGCCAGCTTGCGCGAGGCGATGCTGTAGGTGAAGTTGGCGGGATCGAGGCTGTCCAGGCGCCCGTTGGCGGTTTCGCCTTGCGGGTACATCAGAAAACCCTCCACGCGGTCCGAGCCCGGCAGGCGCACGTCGGATGCCGTGTTGTAGGCCATCCAGTTGCCTTCCCATGCGCCGAACAGCAGTGCCTTGGCGGCCCGCACCTTGGGCGCATCCTTGGGAAGACCTCCGGGCTGCTCTTCGAGCATGACCTTGGCGACGTCTGCCGGATCGACGGGAATCCAGCCGTAGCCATCGGCGTAGAACTGCGCGCGGCAGTGCTGCGCCTTGGTGATGTCGCCGCTCTTGCCCAGGCTCCTGAAGCCGCGCGAAGAGTCTTCGACGCGCACGCCATACACGTCGCGCGCCGGCACGCCCACCGCCCGGGCCAGCGCAGAGAACAGGCCATTCAGGTCGGCGCATTTGCCCGACAGGTTGCCCGAGGTGAGCGTGTAGCTCACGTCGCCGGTGCCGCAGCCCGCCACGTCCGGATTGCGCCTGGCGTTGGCCACGATCCATTCGTAGATCGCGCGGGCCTTGCCGATGTTGTCCTTGGGGTGGCCGGCGTCGGCCTGGATCTTGTCCGCCGTGTCCTTGACGATGCCGTGCAGCGGCGCCAGCGACGTGGGCTTCAGGTATTGGCGCAGCGCCGATGCCGGCAACTTGCGGGCAGAACCGCCATGGCCGAGGTCGGCGGAGATGTCGCGTGTGGCGATACGGCTTGTGAATTCCACGGCCTGCGGCGCGTTGGCGTCGGCCCATTCCACGGCGATCATGCGCACATCGCTGCCGGGCAGCGCGAGCAGTTCCGCCTTCCTCGCGCCCGGCGCGTTGAAGCTCAGGTCCAGCGTGTGCTGGTAGTTCTCCAGATGGAGGATCGGCACCGGGATCCACACGCGGGCATGCGGCGTCTTCTCGGACACCTGCACGCGGGATGTGATTTCATACTGGCGCCAGCCCTTGAGCTCCTCTTCGGAAAGCGCGGGGGCGGCCAGCACATGCTGAAACGAACCGGCCGAGGCGGCCAATGTGGACAAGGCGAGGAAGTGGCGGCGCTGCATGGACATCGTTGGCTTTCGCAAAGGGTGGAGGAAATGGCTGGCCCTTGCGAACGCTGCTGCGACGGGTTGCTGCCGGCCATCCTCATCCGGCGGGGATGGCAAGCATGGATATCTCGACACTGCAGGACCTGCAAGAGCGCCGCCATGGTATCACCCATGGTTTCCCCTGTTCGGGCCAGCGGCTTTGCACCGCCGGCACGCTCAGGCATGTGCCTGCACCAGGCATCCGGTGAACGCCGCCGCCGCGCGGCTGGGCTGCGGCGACTTGCGCGCCAGGCTCACGAAATCGCAGTAGTAATTGAGCAGCTGCGGCTGGATCGCCTGCATCAGGCCCTGGAATTCAAAGTGCTGGGCGTAATGGTCCGGCAGGAATCCCAGGTAGCGGCCCGAGAGAATCAGCGTGGCGATCGACTCCTGGTCAAACCCCGTGGCCGCGCGAGAGAGCCGCGCCTGATGGGTCAGCTCCATGTTGGGCGAGTGGTATCCCAGGCCGGCAAATGGATAGCCGCGCACCGCATCCCAGTCCAGCGCCGCGTGGTCCGCGCCGAACAGCGGATGGCGCGCGCCGCAGTAAAGCTGCATGGTCTCGCCGAAGAGCCGGTGATAGACCAGGCTGTGCGAACTGCGGTGCGTGGGAATGATGCCGACCTGGAAGGTGCCATCCATCACGCCGCGCTCGATCTCGTTGATCGAGCCCACGTGCAGTTGCAGGTGCACGTCGGGCGCCAGTTCGTTGAACGCGCCGATCGCGTCGCCGATGCGCGCCGCCGGATTGCTGGCGGTCTTGTCGAACACCGCCACCGCCAGTTGCCCGCCCATGCGTGCATGGATGTCGTCGATGCTGTCGCGGAATCCGCGCACCGAAGCCAGCAGGCGCAGCGTCTCCTCGTAGACGCGCTGCCCCTCCGCCGTGAGCGCGAACCCCGCGCGGCCCCGGCGGCACAGCGTGAGCCCCAGCCGCATCTCCAGATCCTTCACGTGGCGGCTCACCGTGCTGGCGCCGATGTTGAGCTCCAGCTCCGCCGCCGACATGCCGCCGCACTCCACCACGGCCTTGAACACCTGGAGCAGCCGCAGATCCATGTCGCTGAGCTGGCCCAGAACGGCGCGGTTGCGCGCGGCTGGCGGGGGCTGTCCGGCCCTGGAAACCGGCTTGCCGGGGAGTGATTTTTTTACTTGCATAAACTCTCAAGTAAACAGTGATATTGCGCTATTTACCGGATTATCTACCCCATCAACAATGCTCGAACGCCCTCTTGTGCAATCCCGCGCAATTCGGCTCTTTTCCCTTTCCGATCCACGTCCTGTTCCAACCCGCCGGAGGCCCCATGAGCTTCACCACCATCGACAATCCCGCAAGCGCCAGCAACGCAGTCCGCACCGACGCCGCATGGCTCGACGCGCATTGGATGCCGTTTACCGCAAACCGCCATTTCAAGGCCAACCCGCGCATGGTCGTGGGCGCCGAAGGCGCCTATCTGCATGACGACAAGGGCCGCAAGATCTTCGACGGACTGTCCGGCCTGTGGTGCACCGGCCTCGGCCACGGCCGCCGCGAAATCGCCGAAGCCATCGGCAAAGCCGCCCAGCAGCTCGACTACGCGCCGGCCTTCCAGTTCGGCCATCCCGCCTCGTTTGCGCTGGCCAACAAGATCAAGGACCTGACGCCCGAGGGCCTGGACTACGTGTTCTTCACCGGCTCCGGCTCCGAGGCCGCCGACACATCGCTCAAGATGGCCCGCGCCTACTGGCGCACCAGGGGCCAGGGCAGCAAGACCGTGCTGATCGGCCGTGAAAAGGGCTACCACGGCGTGAACTTCGGCGGCATCTCGGTGGGCGGCATCGGCGGCAATCGCAAGATGTACGGCCAGGGCATCGCCGCCGACCACATGCCGCATACGCAGCCGCCAGCCGGAACTTTCCAGAAGGGAATGGCCGACGAAGGCGGACGCGCGCTGGCAGACCGGCTGCTGGACATCATCGCCCTGCATGATGCGAGCAACGTGGCGGCGGTGATCATCGAGCCGTTCGCCGGTTCCGCTGGCGTGGTGATCCCGCCCAAGGGCTATCTGCAGCGCATCCGCGAAATCTGCACGCAGAACAACATCCTGCTGATTTTCGATGAGGTCATCACCGGCTTTGGCCGCTGCGGCGCGATGACCGGCTCCGATGCGTTCGGCGTGGTCCCAGACATCATGAACTTCGCCAAGCAGGTCACCAACGGCGCACAGCCGCTGGGCGGCTGCGTCGCCAGCAAGGAGATCTACGACACCTTCATGGCCGCCGGCGGCCCCGAGTACATGCTCGAATTCGCGCACGGCTACACCTACTCGGCGCACCCGATCGCCTGCGCCGCCGGCGTGGCCGCGCTCGACCTGCTCGAAAAGGAAGACGGCCCCGGCCGCGTCAAGGCGCTGGCCCCTTATTTCGAGAGCGCCGTGCACAGCCTCAAGGGCACCAGGCACATCGCCGACATCCGCAACTACGGACTGGCCGCCGGCCTGTCGATCGAGCATGCGCCGGGCGAGCCCGCCAGGCGCCCCTATGAGATCGCCATGAAGATGTGGGAGCTGGGCTTTTACGTGCGCTACGGCGCCGACACCATCCAGCTCGCGCCGCCGTTCATCAGCGAGCGCGCGGAAATCGACCGCCTGATCAACGCCCTGGGCGAGACGATCCAGTCCATCGCCTGACAGGGCTGGTCCCGCACCGCTTTTTTCACCGAGCCGCCGCCATCGCTCCCGGCGGCGGCTTCACCTTTTCCCGGATTTCCAAGACACCATGAACAACGACAAGAACGTCACCTCCACCGTCGGCCACTTCATCGACGGCAAGACCGTCGCCGACACCGCGCGCACGCAGCCGGTCTTCAACCCCGCCACCGGCCAATCGACCACCAGCGTGGCGCTGGCAAGCAAGGCGACCGTTGAAGACGCCATCGCATCGGCTGAAAAGGCATACCCCGCCTGGCGCAACACCCCTCCTCTCAAGCGCGCGCGCGTCATGAGCCGGCTGAAGACACTGCTGGAAGACAACGCCGACAGGATCGCGCAACTCATCACCGCCGAACACGGCAAGGTGCTCGCCGACGCGCATGGCGAACTGCAGCGCGGCATCGAGAACGTGGAATACGCAAGCTACGCGCCCCAATTGCTCAAGGGCGAGCACAGCCGCAACGTGGGCCCCGGCATCGACAGCTGGAGCGAATTCCAGGCGCTGGGCGTCACCGCAGGCATCACGCCGTTCAACTTTCCCGCGATGGTGCCGCTGTGGATGTGGCCCATGGCGGTCGCCTGCGGCAACACCTTCGTGCTCAAGCCATCCGAACGCGACCCGTCGAGCACCCTGCTCATCGCGCAGCTCGCGCTGGAAGCCGGCCTGCCGCCGGGCGTGCTCAACGTGGTCAACGGCGACAAGGTGACGGTCGACACGCTGCTGCAGGACCCGCGCGTGAAGGCTGTGAGCTTCGTCGGATCGACCCCGATCGCCGAATACATCTACGCCGAAGGCTGCAAGCACGGCAAGCGCGTGCAGGCGCTCGGCGGCGCGAAAAACCACGCCATCGTCATGCCCGATGCCGATATCGACAACGCGGTGAAGGCGCTGATGGGCGCGGCCTATGGCAGTTGCGGCGAACGCTGCATGGCCATCCCGCTGGTCGTGGCCATCGGCGACGAAACAGCCGACAAGGTGATTGAAAGCCTGAAGGTCGAGATCGCCCGCATGAAGGTCGGCCCAGGCACCGACAACGGCAACGACATGGGCCCGCTGATCACCCGCCAGCATTTCGAGAAAGTGAAGGGCTACGTGGATGCGGGCGTTGCCGAAGGCGCCACGCTGGTCGTGGACGGACGCGGCATGAAGGTGCCCGGCCATGAAGACGGCTACTTCCTCGGCGCCAGCCTGTTCGACAACGTCAAGCCCGGCATGAAGATCTACCAGGAAGAAATCTTCGGCCCGGTGCTAGGCGTGGTGCGCGCCGGCAACCTGCAGGAAGCCATGAAGCTGATCGACGACCACGAGTACGGCAACGGCACCTGCATCTTCACGCGCGACGGCGAAGCCGCCCGCTACTTCACCGACCACATCCAGGTCGGCATGGTGGGCGTGAACGTGCCCCTGCCCGTGCCGGTGGCCTATCACTCGTTCGGCGGCTGGAAGCGCTCGCTGTTCGGAGACCTGCACGCCTATGGCCCCGATGCCGTACGCTTCTACACCAAGCGCAAGACGATCACACAGCGCTGGCCGTCGGCTGGTGTGCGTGAAGGCACGGTGTTCAGCTTCCCCAGCAGCAAGTAAGCTGCTCAAGGGCGCCCCAATCATCTCCCGAAGTCGGGAGATGACCCCGCACGAGCGAAGCAAAGTGCCGCCCCCACCTCCCCCTCACTGACTTGCGGCGGTTGCCCGAGCGCAGCGCGCCAGCGCGAAGCGAGTTCCGCCGCAGGTATTCAAAAACGCATTTTTGGTGACTTTTTGGGCAAGACCAAAAAGTTACTGCGCCGCCGGGCGCACTCCCGGCCCCGGAAAGCAACCCCACAACAAGCTTTCCTTAACCACACCCCCACCACCAGTCACCAAAACAACAAAAATAGAAAACACAGCCCCCCACAAAGCCAAGCAGAAAACTCAGGAAGTCTGACGCCCCTTCCCACGCCCCGCCTTCGCAGGCGCCTCCCGAGCCTCGACGGCCATGGACACCCGCGGGCTACGCAGCGAATCGGCATCGAGAATCAGCCGCCCCTGGATGCGCCCCTTCATGCGCTTGACCGCATGGGTGGCATCCTGCATGTGCCGCGTCATCAGCGCATGCACGCTCTGCGCGTCGCGCGCCCGCGCGGCGGCAACGATCTCGCGGTGGTAGCTGGCGTTCTCCTCGCCGAAGCGCCGGTGCTCGGTCTGCGGCGTGCGGTTGCCGAAGACGATGAGCTGGCGGATCATCTCGTTGATCAGCTCGCAGGTGAAACGCAGAAACGGGTTGGGATTGGCTGCCGCCAGGATGTCGTGGAAGTTCACGTCCTCGCGCCGCTGCATGATCAGGTCATGTCCGCTGGAAGCGGGGTCGCAGCAGCTGATGCTGTGCTCCAGCGCCTCGAAATCCTCCTCGGTGAGATGCGCGACCGCGCCGGCCGCCAGCTCGGGTTCGAGCAGCATGCGCACGGCGTAGATGTTGTCTATGGTGACCTCTTTGAAAAACAAATAGTTCTGCAGGAACTGCAGCGTGCGATCGAGCGGCACCTCCACGATCGTGCCGCCGCCCGAGGGGCCGGTCGATATGGTGACCAGGCCCTGCACCTCCAACGACTTCAGCGCCTCCCGGATCGTGCCCTTGCTGACTTCGAACTGCGCCTGCAGCTCGCTCTCGCGCGGCAGCCGGTCACCGGGGCTGAGGTTCTTCTCGGTGATCATGCGCTTGATTTCCTGGGCGACGAGATCGGAGCGCTTGAGCGGCCGGATCGCCAGCGGTGAAGTCTTCTTTGTTGCCATTTCGAAGTGGTATTGCGGACACCAAACATGCGTCATGCGGTAATGCGCGGGCGCTCACGTGCCTGGTGCAGTATGCACCGCGAACGGGACCCATCACCATTCTCTAGGGTTTGTACGCGTCATATTTGTTCTATTTGTCACTATAAATAGGAACCGAGGAGCGCCGATGGCCGGTTGGACCCTGGCACGCATCGTGCTCCGATAACAAAGCAGGCCGGCAAGGCCTCGATTTCAACCTGGAGACCACGCTCATGCAACGTCGCAATTTCCTGCAGCTTTCCGCTCTCGGCGCATTGCCGGGTTCCCTCGGCCTGGCTCACAGCGCATGGGCGCAGGCCAAGGACGCCATCCAGTTCGGCTGCCCCGTGCCGATGTCCGGCGCTTTCGCCGCCAACGGCAAGTTCGCCGATCTGGGCATGAAGCTCGCCATCGAGCAATACGGCAAGGCATTGGACCGTCCGCTCGCCTATACGCTGCTCGACACGGAAGGCAAGCCCGCCACCGCGATCCGCAAGGTGCAGGACGCCTCGCAGCAAGGCGCGAAGTTCTTCGCGGGCGGCATCCTGTCCTCGGAGGCGCTGGCCATGGGCAAGGAAGTGGAGAAGGCCGGCGGCATCTTCATCACGACCGCGGGCGCCGACGAGATCACCGGCAAGGATTGCAACAGCGCCACCTTCCGCTGGTCCGTTCCCACATTCGGCGCGATCGAACAGACCGTGCGCCCGCTGCTGGAGTCGCTGCCCAAGGCCAAGCGCGTCTACACCATCACGCCGCAATACGTGTTCGGCGACGGCCTGCTCACCGCAGCGAAGAACATCTTCAAGGAAAAGGGCATCGAGCACGTGGGCAACAGCTACCACTCGCTCACGGAAAAGGAATTCAGCGGCTATCTCACCAACGCCATCGCCGCCAAGCCCGACGTGTTGCTGATCCTGAATTTCGGCCAGCAGTCATCGGACACGCTGCGCCAGGCCGTGAGCTTCGGCATGAACAAGAACATGACCATCCTGATCGCCTGGGCGTCGGGGCTCGAGCAGTTCGAATCGCTGGGCGCGGACCTGTGCGACGGCGTGTATTTCGGCGCGCAATACTGGCACACGGTGGATGCGCCGCTGAACCTGGATCTGGTCAAGCGCACCAATGACAAGCTCAAGTTCAACCCGAACTACAGCCTCGCCGGCTCGTACATCTGCACCAAGCTGATGATCGACGCCATCATCAAGGCGGGAACGGTCGACCAGAAGGCCGTCATCGCCGCAATGGAAGGAATGAAATACCAGGGAATCACAGGGGAGGAAGAAGTGCGCAAGGCCGACCACCAGGTACTGAAGAACTATTACCTGCTCAAGGGAAAGGCCAAGTCGAAAATGAAGAACAAGGACGATTACGCCGACATCGTGAGCTCGGGTAAATCGTTCCTGCCGGTGGACCAGACCGGCTGCAAGATGGGCTGATTGCGCAGGCGTGCCCGCGTGCGTCCGGCGCATGCGGGCATTCCACCCGATCGGACCCGCGCTCTCTTGCCGTGGCGTCCTTCACGGCAGTCGCCGCGGCGGCGCGTGAAGGACTGACGCCACCGGCGCCGCCCAACGACCAACCAGCGAAGCCGCCGCGCTTCGTGTGCACAAAGCAAAACCCCATGAGCATTTACCTGCTTCAGACGATCAACGGGATCGGCATCGGAATGCTGTACTTCCTGTTGGCCGTGGGTCTGTCCATCGTCTTCGGCCTGCTGCGCTTCGTGAACTTCGCGCATGGCACCTTCTACCTGCTCGGCGCCTACTTCTGCTATCAGATGACCCAGTGGGGCCTGGGCTTCTGGCTGTCGCTGCTGGTCGTGCCGTTCGCGGTGGGGGCCATCGGCTGGCTGACGGAAAAGCTCGTCCTGCGCCATGTCTACGCCAAGCCGCACGAGTTCCACATCCTGATCACCGTGGGCTTCGCGCTGGCGGTCCAGGAGGTGGTGATCATGATCTGGGGCCCGCTGGGCGACAGCGTGGCCGTGCCCGACCTGCTCAACGGCGTGGTCATGTGGGGCAGCTTCGTCTATCCGAAATACCGCCTCTTCGTGATCGGCTTCACCGCCGTTCTGGCCGTCATCATCTGGTACGTGCTCGAGGGCACGCGGCTTGGCAGCGTGGTGCGAGCGGGCAGTGAATCGACGGAAATGGTCTCGCTGCTGGGCATGAACGTATTCGGCATCTTCAGCCTGGTGTTCGGCCTGGGCGTGGGCCTTGCCGCGCTGGCGGGCGTGCTGGCCGCGCCGATCCGCGGAGTGAGCCCCTTCATGGGCGTGGAGGCGCTGGGCGTGGCCTTCGTCGTGGTGGTGGTGGGTGGCCTGGGCAGCTTCAGCGGCGCCCTGGTGGGCGGCCTGCTGATCGGCATCGTGCAGAGCCTGATGAGCACGATCTGGCCCGAGGGCGCGAGCCTGATGATCTACGTGGCGATGGCGGCCGTGCTGCTGCTGCGTCCCAATGGCCTGCTGGGCCGTGCGGTTTGAGGCGAGAGGCACAGGAAGCTCCACCATGTCCAGACATATCCAATTCCTGATTGCGCTGGTGATCGTCATCATCATGCCGTTGTTCATGAAGTCCGGCTCGCTGGCCAGCGAGGTGCTGATCTACGGCCTTGCCGCCATGGGCTGCAATCTGCTGCTCGGCTACACGGGCCTGCTGTCGTTCGGCCAGGGCGTGTTCTTCGGCCTGGGCAGCTATACGCTGGGCATTTTGCTCACGCGCCTGCCCATTCCCATGCCGGTGGCGCTGGCTGGCGCCGTGCTGATGGGGGCCGTGGGCGCGGCCCTCGTGGGATGGGTGGCGATCCGCCAGCGGGGCACCTATTTCGTGATGCTGACGCTTGCCTTCGCGCAGATGTTCTACTTCCTGGCCTACAGCCTGCCGGGACTGACGGGCGGCGACAACGGGCTGATGGACATTCCGCGCACGTCCCTTGCCGTGGCGGGGCAGACCATCGTGCCGCTTGCCACGCCGTGGCAGTACTACGGCTTCGTGGCGGTGATCTTCCTGGTCGTGTACTGGCTGTTGAGCCGCGTGAGCGACTCGATTTTCGGGCGCACCTTGCTGGCCGTGCGCGACAACGAGGAGCGCGCCGCCGCCGTCGGCTACAACCTGCGCCTGCTCAAGCTCCAGGCGTTCGTGATCTCCGGCGCCGTGACGGGCCTGGCCGGCGCGCTGCATGCGCTGATGACCGGCATCGCGCCATTGTCCAACGCCGAATACCACACCAGCGAGATGATTCTGGTGATGACCGTCATCGGCGGCACCGGCAATCTGCTGGCGTCGTTGTTCGGCGCGGCATTCTATGTGCTGCTCGGCGACTGGCTGTCCACGCTGTGGCCGCGCTGGCTGCTGATTCTGGGCGTGGTGCTGATGGTGGTCAGCCTGGGGCTGCAGGGCGGCCTGTGGGGCCTGTTCCAGAAGCTGTGGAGCCTCGCCCGCGGACAAAGGGGCCATGACAAGAGCAGCGGCAACGCAGCGGACGGCGCCAAGGCGAAAGGAGGCCACGCATGAGCAGCGCGAGCACACAAAGCCCGGTACTGCTGGAAGCCGTCGGCGTGGAAAAGCGCTATGACAAGTTCGTGGCCCTGGGCGGCGTCGATCTCAAGGTGCGCGCCAATACGGTGCATTCGGTGATCGGCCCGAACGGCGCGGGCAAGACCACGCTGTTTCACATGCTCACGGGCACCAAGGCGGTGAGCGGCGGCAGGATCGTCTTCGACGGTCATGACGTGACGCGCGAGCCCGATCACGTTCGCGTGCGCCGCGGCATGGCGCGCTCGTTCCAGGTCACCAGTCTGTTCCTCACGCTGCCCGTGCGCGAAAACCTGCGGCTGGCCGCGCAAGGCGTTTGCCCGTCGCAGGCGCTCAATTGCTGGCGCGCGCCCGCGGGCAGGCTGTCCAGCGCCGAAACCGTCGCCAACGTGCTCTGCAGGATCGGCATGGAGCGTTTTGCCGACACGCCCGCGGGCAATCTCTCGCACGGCCAGCAGCGGCGGCTGGAGGTTGGCATGGCGCTTGCCGCCAGGCCCAAGGCGATCTTCCTGGACGAGCCGACCTCGGGCATGGGCATCGACGACCTGGACGAGATGAAGCGCCTGATCCAGGGCCTCAGGGACGAGCACACCGTGGTCCTCATCGAGCACAACATGAACATCGTCATGGACATCTCCGACACCATCACCGTGATGCAGCAGGGCCGCGTTCTGGCGCAGGGGCTGCCCGACGAGATCCGCAATGACGACCGGGTGCGCAAGGCGTACCTGGGCAACATGATCACCGGAGGCAAGGCATGAGCGCACCGATTCTCCAGGTGGAGGACATCCACGCGCACTACGGCAAGAGCCACGTGCTGCAAGGCGTTTCGCTGCATGTGGGGGACGGCGAACTGGTCACGCTGCTCGGCCGCAATGGCGCGGGCAAGACCACCACGCTCAAATGCATCGCGGGCGCCATGCTGCCCTCGCGGGGGCAGATCCGGTTTGATGGAGCGGTGACCAGCCGGCTCGCCACGCATCTGGTGGCGCAGCGCGGCATCTGCCTGGTGCCCGAGCATCGCGGCATCTTCAAGCTGCTCACCGTGGAAGAAAACCTGATGCTGGGCCACCGCAGGAATTCGCCCTGGCAGCTCGGCGACATCTACCAGATCTTTCCGCGCCTGCGCGAGCGCCGCACCAATGGCGGCGGCCAGCTCTCGGGCGGCGAGCAGCAGATGCTGGCGATCGGCCGCGCGCTGATGAACGCGCCCAGGCTGCTGATGCTCGACGAGCCGGTCGAAGGACTCGCGCCGGTGATCGTCGAGGAGATCGTCGCGCAGCTCAAGGTCATCAAGGCCGCGGGTGTCTCCATCCTGCTGGTGGAGCAGAACCTGGAGGTCTGCACGCAACTGGCGGATCGCCACTACATCATCGAGCAGGGAGCGATCGCGCATGAGGCGACGAACAGCGAGTTCCTCGCGGACGACGCGGTCAAGGACCGCTACCTTGGCGTGGGCATAGATTGAATAGAGAGATGGCACCGGAGTTTGTTGCGATGAGTACCCCGAAGAAGAAGTTCCTGATTGCGCGCCTGAACCACGAGACCAACACCTTCTCGCCGGTTCCCACGCCCATCGAGGCTTTTGCCCCCACCTACGGCGCCGACGCATATCGCGCCAACAAAGGCATGCGCACCGCGATGGCGGCCTTCATCGACCTTGCCGAGGCGGAAGGCGCCGAGCTGGTCACGCCCGTATCGGCCATGGCGAACCCGAGCGGCCCGGTGCATGCCGCCGCCTACGACGAGCTCACGCGCCGCATCGTCGATGCGGCCGCCGGCTGCGATGCCATCCTGCTCGACCTGCATGGCGCGATGGTGGCCGAGAACAGCGATGACGGCGAAGGCGACCTGCTGGAGCGCGTTCGCGCCGCGGCGCCGGGCGTTCCGCTGGGCGTGGCGCTCGATCTGCACGGCAACATCACCGAAAAGATGGTGCGCAACGCCGACGTGATCGTGGGCTTCAAGACCTACCCGCACATCGACATGTACGAGACCGGCGACCACGCGGGCCGCCTGCTGCTGCGGATGTGGCGCGGCCAGGCCCGGTACGAGGTCATCTGGAAGCCGCTGCCGCTCATGAGCCACACGCTGCGCAGCACCACCCTGAACGGACCGATGAAGCAAGCGTGCGAACGCGCCAGGGAAATGGAAAAGCTGGGGCTCGCCGCGGTCACCGTGTTTGGCGGGTTCTCGCTGGCCAACATCCCCGCGCCATGCATGAGCGTGGTCGCCACCGTCGAGCAAGGCACCGCCGCGGTGCAGCAGGCCACGATCGACGCGTTCGCTGGCGACATGATCTGGCGGCGCCGCAGCGAGTTCGTCTACGACAGCGAGCCGCTTCAAGCATCGCTCGCTCGCGCGATGCAGCTGGCCGGGACGGCACAGGGCAAGCCGGTGCTGCTGCTCGACCATGGCGACAACTGCATGTCCGGCGGCACCTGCGACACCATGGACGTGCTGCAGACCGCGCTCTCGCTGGGCATGGACGGCATCGCGGTCGGGCCGCTGTGCGACCCCGAGGCCGTCGCGCAGATGTTCGCGGCCGGCGAAGGCTCCATGATCGACATCGCGCTCGGCAACAAGCGCTCGCTCGCGCACCTGGGCATGCACAAGACGCCGCTGGCCTTGCGCGGCACCGTGCGCCGGCTCGGCGACGGCAGGTATGTCGTTTCAGGCCCCATCTACAACGGCATGGAGTGCCACATGGGCCGCACGGCGCTGCTGGACATCGGGGATGCGCAAATCGTGGTGACCGAGCAGACGCACGAGCCCTGGGACCTGGGCGTGTTCCATTGCGTCGGCATCGATCCGGCCAAGGCACGTTACTTGCTTTTGAAATCGCGCATGTATTGCAGGCCCGTCTTCGTGCCTCTTTCCGCGGGACTGGTGGAATGCGACAGCCCGGGCGTGACCACGTCGGACTACTCGCGCTTTGCATTCGACCGGGTGAAACGGCCCGTCTACCCCTTGGACAGAAATATATAAGCGTTTCGCCTTATACATTTCCGTCATGGGATCAACGGAATTCATTGGCCTCCAGGCCCGCCTGGAATAGAGCACGGAATAATTGAGGGTTTGCCCAGATTTTTCATCTTTCTATTCGCTGAAAGGAAGTGCCCGATGAAGTCCCTCTCCCGCCGAACCACACTGGCCGCCGCAGGCCTTGCCGCCCTCGCCAGCCTGGCAGGCAGCCCTGTTTTCGCGGCGGAAAAGCTCAAGGTCGCCGGTATCTATACCGTGCCTTTCGAGCAGCAATGGGTCAGCCGGATTCATCTGGCGCTGAAGGCGGCCGAGGCGCGCGGGGAGATCGAATACAAGGCCACGGAGAACGTGGCCAACCCCGACTATGAGCGCGTGATGCGCGAGTACGCCAACGGCGGCGCGCAGCTCATCTTCGGCGAAGTGTTCGGCGTGGAAGCCGCTGCGCGCAAGGTCGCCAGGGACTTCCCGAAGATCGCCATCGTGGCCGGCTCCTCGGGCAAGCCCGTCGCGCCCAATTTCAGCGTGTTCGACAACTACATCCAGGAGCCGAGCTATCTGTCGGGCATGATCGCCGGCGGCATGACCAAGTCCAACAAGATCGGCCTGGTCGGCGGCTTTCCCATCCCCGAGGTGAACCGCCTGATGAATGCGTTCATGGATGGCGCGCGCGCGGTGAACCCGAAGGTGAGCTTCAGCATCACCTTCATCAACAGCTGGTTCGACCCGCCCAAGGCCAAGGAGGCCGCTTTCGCCATGGTGGACAAGGGCGCGGACATCCTGTACGCCGAGCGCTTCGGCGTGAGCGATGCCGCCAAGGAGCGCAAGGTGCTGGCCATCGGCAACGTGATCAACACGCAGGAGCAATACCCGGACACGGTGGTCGCAACCGCGCTGTGGAACATGCAGCCCACCGTGGACGAAGCGATCAGGCAAGTCAAGGCGGGCACGTTCAAGGCCGCTGATTTCGGCCCCTATTCGATGATGAAGCACAACGGCTCCTCGCTCGCGCCGCTGGGCACGTTCGAGGGCAAGGTTCCCGCCGACCTGAAGAAGAAGGTGGCTGACAGGCAGGCCGAGATCCTGGCGGGCAAGTTCACCGTGAAGGTCAACGACGCGCAGCCCAGGCCCTGATGCAGCAGGCAGCAAAGACCGGCGCGAACGGCAGCCCCGCGCCGGTGCTGGAACTCAGCCACATCACCAAGCGCTTCGGCTCCCTGACGGCCAATGACGACATCTCGCTGACGCTGGGCGCGGGCGAGGTGCTGGCGCTTCTGGGCGAGAACGGCGCGGGTAAATCCACGCTGATGGCGATCCTGTTCGGCCACTACGTGGCGGATGAAGGCGGCATCCGCGTGCATGGGCAGGCGCTGCCGCCGGGCAATCCGCGCGCCTCGCTGGCGGCCGGCATCGGCATGGTGCACCAGCACTTCGCATTGGCCGACAACCTCAGCGTGCTCGACAACGTGATGCTGGGCAGCGAGCCTCTGCGCTCGCTGCGATCGAACCGGGCTGCGGCGCGCGAGAAGCTCGTGGAGGTATCCCGCCGGTTCGGACTGGCGGCCGATCCCGACGCCAAGGTGGCCGCGCTGAGCGTGGGCGAGCGCCAGCGCGTGGAAATCCTCAAGGCGCTGTACCGCGGCGCGCGCATTCTGATCCTCGACGAGCCGACCGCCGTGCTCACGCCGCAGGAAAGCGAGGCGCTGTTCGACACGCTCGCGCAGATGGTCGCGCAGGGCCTGTCGATCATCTTCATCAGCCACAAGCTGGCGGAAGTGCTGCGCGTGTCGCACCGCATCGCGGTGCTGCGCCACGGCAGGCTGGTCGCGCAGATGCCCAGCGCCGGCGCCACGCAGGCCGGCCTGGCGTCCGCCATGGTGGGCCGCAGCGTGCAGGCCGGAGAGCGGCGCCCCGCCACACGGCGCGGCAATGTGGTCTGCCAGCTCGACGGCGTGCACACGCCGCCCGGACGCGACGCGCTGCGCGGCGCGTCGCTGGAAATAGCGGCGGGCGAGATCGTGGCCGTGGCCGGTGTCTCCGGCAACGGGCAGGTCGCGCTCGCGGGCGTTCTCAGCGGCATGGAACCGGTCATGCAGGGGCGAGCCCTGCTGCACGGCAAGCCGCTGCCCGCGCAACCGGCGCAACTGGTGGCGCAAGGCGTGGCGCGCATCCCCGAGGACCGGCATGGCACGGGGGTGGTGGGCGATCTGCCGGTCTGGGAAAACGCGGTCTCCGAGTATCTGCACCAGCCGGGCGGCGCGCTCAAGCGCTGGGGATTCGTGCGGCGCGCGGCGGCGCGCCTGAAGGCGCAAAAGACCAGCGAGGATTTCGACGTGCGCGGCGGCGGCCCGGATGCGCTCGCGCGCTCGCTCTCGGGCGGCAACATGCAGAAGCTGGTGCTCGGACGCGCGCTCAGCGCATCGGATGGAGCAGCGGCGCCGGTCCTGATCGTTGCCCACCAGCCCACATGGGGACTGGACATCGGCGCGGTCAACTATGTGCAGCAGAAGCTGCTGGCCGCGCGCGACGCGGGCGCGGCGGTGCTGCTGATTTCGGACGATCTGGATGAAGTGATGCTCATGGGCGACCGCATCGCCGTGATGCACGAAGGCCGTCTCACACCCGCGCGTGATGCCGGAGCATGGACGCGCCAGGGCATCGGGCTGGCCATGGCAGGAGTGGCAGAGGTTCCGGCATGAGATTGGAAAAAAGACAGGCGCTGTCACGTTCGGCGCTGGTGATCGCGCCGCTGTGCGCACTGGCCGCAACCTTGCTGGCTGCCGCGCTGCTCGTGATGTGGGCCGGCAAACCCGTGGGAGCGACATTCGCGCTGCTGGTCCAGGGCGGCTTCGGCTCCAGGTTCGCCTGGAGCGAAACGCTCACGCGCGCGATTCCGCTGATCCTCACCGGCCTGGCGGTGGCCGTGGCGTTCCGCGCGCGGCTCTTCAACATCGGCGCGGAAGGCCAGCTCTACGCGGGCGCGCTGGCGGCCGTCGCCGTGGGCGGCATGCACGGCGGCACGGGGCTGGACTGGCCCGCTCCCATGCTGTTCGTGCTGATGATGCTGGCCGCGGCGCTCGCCGGCGCGCTCATGCTGCTGGGACCGGCGCTGCTCAAGGCCCGGCTGGGCGTTGACGAAGTGGTGACCACGCTGCTGCTGAACTTCATCGTCGCGCTGGCGGTATCCGCGCTGCTCGACGGCCCCATGAAGGACCCGATGGCGCTCGGCTGGCCTCAGACCGTGGCGCTGCAGCCCGATCTTGAACTCTCGCGCCTGCTCGAAGGCACGCGCCTGCACACCGGCCTCATCTGGGCCGTGGCGCTGGCCGTGGCGCTGTGGCTGCTGCTCGAGCGCACGGTGCCGGGCTTCGACATCCGCGCCACGGGCGCCAACCCCAAGGCCGCGAAGTTCGCGGGCGTGAACACGCTGCGCACCATGGTGATGACCGCGCTGATTTCCGGCGGGGTCGCCGGGCTGGCGGGAGCGATCGAAGTCGCGGGCCGCGCGAGCTACGTGACGCTGGATCTCTCGCCGGGCTATGGCTATACCGGCATCGTGATCGCGATGCTGGCGGGCCTGAGGCCGCTGGGCGTGCTGGCCTCTGCCGTTCTCGTGGCGGGCATCCAGGTGGGCGCGGACAGCATGAGCCGCACCGTGGGCGTTCCCACCTACATCGCCGACGTGATCGTCGCGGCGGCTCTCATCGCGGTGCTGATCGCCTCACTCATGACGCAGTACCGCATTCAATGGAGGGCCCGCTGATGCAGGAACTCATGGACACCCTGGCCAGCCTGCCGTTCTGGGTCGCCGTGCTGCGCGTGGCAACGCCTCTCATCCTGGGCACGCTCGGCGTGCTGATGTGCGAACGCGCCGGCGTGCTCAACCTGGGCATCGAAGGCATCATGGTGGCGGGCGCCTTTGCCGGCTGGTTCACCGTCTACAGCGGCCATGGCCTGTGGGCCGGCGTGCTGGCCGCCATGCTGGCGGGCGGATTGTTTGGATTGCTGCACGCGTTCCTCACCGTGGGCCTGGCCCTCTCGCAGCACGTGTGCGGCCTGGGCATCACCATGCTGGCGACCGCCCTGTCCTACTATGCCTATCGTGTGAAATTCCCCAAGGTCGATACACCTCCCACCATCGAGCCCTTCGCGGCCATGGACTGGCTGCCGGTGCCGGTGCTGAATGCGCAGACGCCGCTCACGCTGGTTGCGCTGCTGCTGGTGCCGGTGCTGTACTGGGTGCTGATGCGCACGCCGCTGGGCCTGGCCATCCGCATGGTGGGCGAGAGCCCGCAGGCGGCCGAGAGCCAGGGGATCAACGTCGTCTGGGTGCGCACCGGCGCGATCGTGGCGGGTTCCGCCATCATGGGGCTGGCGGGTGCGTTCCTGACGCTGTCCGCCTTCAACGCGTTCTTCTTCAACATGATCAACGGACGCGGCTGGATCTGCGTGGCCCTGGTGGTATTTGCATCATGGCGTCCCGGCAAGGCGCTGCTGGGCGCGCTGCTGTTTGCCTTTTTCGATGCGCTTCAGCTGCGGCTGCAGCAGGGCGCAGGCGGCGCACTCGTGCCGTATCAGGTCTACCTGATGCTGCCCTACGTGCTGTCGATCCTGGCGCTGGTGGTGATGGCGCGCCGCGCCAGCTACCCGCAGGCACTGATGAAACCATATCGCAAGGGAGAGCGTTGACATGCTGGATCTGATCGTGCGCCACTGCACATTGCCCGATGGGCGGCAAGACATCGACATCGGCGTGCAGGCCGGTCGCATCGTGGCCGTGCAGCCCGCGCTCGCCGCGCAGGCGGCGCAGGAAACCGACGCCGAGGGCATGCTGGTCACGCCGCCGTTCGTGGATGCGCACTTCCACATGGACTCCACGCTGAGCTACGGCCTGCCGCGCGTGAACGAAAGCGGCACGCTGCTCGAAGGCATCGCCCTATGGGGCGAGCTCAAGCCGCTGCTCACGCAGGACGCCATCGTCGAGCGCGCGCTCGCCTACTGCGACTGGGCGGCGGCGCGCGGCCTGCTCGCCATCCGCAGCCACGTGGACGTCTGCGACCCGCGCCTGCTCGCAACGGAGGCGCTGCTGCACGTGCGCGAACGCGTCAAGCCCTATATCGACCTGCAACTCGTCGCCTTCCCGCAGGACGGCGTGCTGCGCGCCAAAGGCGCCAAGAACAACCTGGTCCGCGCACTCGACATGGGCGTGGACGTGGTCGGCGGCATCCCGCATTTCGAGCGCACCATGGGCGAAGGCGCCGAAAGCGTGCGCTGGCTGTGCGAACTCGCCGCCGAACGCGGCCTGCGCTTGGACCTGCATTGCGACGAAAGCGACGACCCCCTGAGCCGCCACATCGAAAGCCTGGCGTTCGAAACCCAGCGCCTGGGACTGCATGGCCGCGTGAACGGCTCGCATCTCACCTCCATGCACAGCATGGACAACTACTACGTCTCCAAGCTGCTGCCGCTGATGCGCGAGGCGGGCGTCTCGGCCATTGCCAACCCGCTCATCAACATCACGCTGCAAGGCCGCCACGACACCTATCCCAAACGCCGCGGCATGACCCGCGTGCCCGAAATGCTGGCCGCCGGCATAGCCGTCGCCTTCGGCCAGGACTGCTGCATGGACCCGTGGTACAGCCTGGGCAGCGGCGACATGCTGGAAGTGGCGCACATGGGCCTGCATGTGGCACAGATGACCAGCCAGAACGCCATGCGCCAATGCTTCGACGCAGTGACCACCACGCCCGCCCGGATCATGGGGCTGGAGGACTACGGCCTGGAAGTGGGCTGCCACGCCGACATGGTGCTGCTGCAGGCACGATCCGCGCCAGAGGCCATCCGCCTGCGCTCCGCGCGCCTCAAGGTCTGGAAACGCGGAGCCT
This sequence comes from Diaphorobacter ruginosibacter, assembly GCF_040396215.1. Taxonomy (GTDB): domain Bacteria; phylum Pseudomonadota; class Gammaproteobacteria; order Burkholderiales; family Burkholderiaceae_C; genus Diaphorobacter_A; species Diaphorobacter_A ruginosibacter_A. The sequence goes on from NZ_JBEBOW010000063.1 coordinate 19,585, forward strand.
TGATCGCCTCCACACCCAAGGCCGACGCCACCCTGAACCTGCCGGGACGCCCCGCCAGC
>NZ_JBEBOW010000064.1:0-19488 GCF_040396215.1 Diaphorobacter ruginosibacter
ATCTTGTTGTCGCTCATGGCAATGCAATGAAAAACGGCATCCCGTGGGATGCCGTCGAGGCAATGGTCGGAGGGTTCGCTCCATTTTATTCTTTTCGCGCGCTCCTGCGATTTCGTGCGTTTTTGGCGCTCGTGCGCGCGGTGAATGAAGTGGCCCGCCGCGGCTCAGGACTCCTGCTCGGGGGGGACGAGTTCCGGCCGGTCATTGGTTTCGGGCTTGAGCGACCCCTTGGCCAAGCCCGCGGCGCGTTCCTTGCGCCACTGGTTTTTGCGAGCGGTCCACTCCTTGAGCCGGGCGTGGGCAGTCTTGCTTTCGCGGGCCATCAGCGCATCGCCCGCCAATTGCGCGGACAGTTCCAGGCGGATGCCGTTCGGGTCGAAGAAATAAATGCTTTTGAAGATGTGGTGGTCGGTAATGCCGAGCACTTCCACGCCATGGGCCTGCAGCCGCGTCCTGGTGCGCTCGAGATCCGCCACCGTGTCCACGCGGAACGCGATGTGGTTCACCCACAGCGGCGTATTGGGCGAGGGCAGGGCCTTTTCATCGTCGCCGATGTCGAAGAACGCAATGAACGAGCCGTCCCGCAGGCGGAAGAAGAAGTGCGTGTAGGGGCAGTACTCGCCGGTGGACGGCACGTAGTCGCTCTGGATGATGTGGTAGAGCGGCAGGCCCAGGATGTCTTCGTAGAAATGCCGGGTCTCCTCGGCGTCGCGGGCCTTGTAGGCGTAGTGGTGCAATTGCTGGATGGCGGCGGGCTCGGGCAGTTTTTTCAGTGCCACAGCGGAAATGGGCGCATTCATCGGGTGTCTCCTGAAGCCAAGGTGAATATTCTACTAATCGTAATCAGTTTACGAAATAGAGATTATTGCTTGCAGATGCCGTTATGCTGATGCTTCCTACTATCGACCTGATTGCTCAAGATCACAAATTCCGTGCCTGATTGCGAGGGGATTCCCTGAGGCTATGTCCGCCAGGCCATGAAAGCGCCAAAGCGGCATGCCGGCCCAAGCCCGCAAGAGGGCCGGCGTCATGCCGCTTCGGGGGCGCATGCCGGGTGAATCAGTCCACCTTGATGTTCTCCGCCTTGATGATTTCCGCCCAGCGGCTGGATTCCTTGCGCACCAGCGCCTCGAATTCGGCGGGGCTGCTGTTGACGATGTTGAATCCGTCGTTTTCCATCTTGGATTTCACGGCGGGATCGGCCAGGGTCTTTTTCAGGGCGGACTGGATGTGCTCGGACACGGGCTTGGGCAGCCCGGCCGGTGCCATCATCCCTACCCACGATTGCGCGGTGTAGCCGGGAACGCCGGAGTCGATGGTGGGCAGCTCGGGCAACTGCCTGATGCGCTCGCGCGTGCCGATGGCGATCACGTTGGCCTGTCCGGATTTGGCATAGTTGATGACCGTCGGCAGGCTGCCGATCACCATGTCCACCTCTCCTGCGAGCAATGCCGACAGCATGGGGCCGCCTCCGCGATAGGGTACGTGGGTGAGCTTGATGTCCGCGGCGCGCGCGAACGCGACCGGGTTCAGGTGGTTGGAGCCGCCGACGCCCGAGGAGCCGTAGTTGATCTGGCCTGGATGGGCCTTGGCGGCCTTGATGAGCGCCTCGGTCGATGTGAAGCCGGATTTTTTGGAGGTGACCAGCGCCATCGGCATGGTGCCTATGAGGCTGATGTAGTCGAACGACTTGAACGTGTCGTACTTGATGTCATAGAGACTGTTGTTCACCGCATGCGAGTCGAACACCAAAAGCAGCGTGTAGCCGTCGGGCGCGGAGCGCGATGCCTCGTAGGTGCCAATGGTGCCGGACGCTCCGCCCTTGTTGTCCACCACCACGCTCTGGCCGATGTTCTCTGAGAGCTTCTGCGAGATGGTGCGCGCGACGTAGTCCACGGAGCCGCCGGGGGGAAACGGCACGATCAGCCGGATGGGCTTGCCGGGATAGCCGCCCTGCGCCATGGCGCCCAGGCTGGCGGCTGCGATGGCGAGCGCCGCGGCGCTGCGTACGAAGGTGCTGCGTTGCATGATGTTGTCTCCTTGAGGTTTTATGGTTTTTCGGGCGCGTTCGATGCCGCGTCAGCGATTCACGTCGACGACGATGCGCCCGCGCACTTTTCCGGCCAGCAGATCGCTGGCAAGCGGAATCACTTCGGACAGCCCGATCAGGCGGGTATTGCCGGCAAGAACGCTCGCGGGCAACTCCGTGGCCAGACGCTCCCAGGCGGCCTGGCGGCGCTCCATGGGGGCGTATACGCTGTCCACGCCGACAAGCGTCACCGCGCGCAGAATGAAGGGCGCGACGGTCGTGGGCAGATCCATGCCTTGAGCGAGGCCGCAGGCAGCGACCACGCCGCCATAGCGCACGGCGGCAAGCACATTGGCGAGGGTGTGGCTGCCGACCGCATCCACTGCCGCAGCCCAGTTCTCCTTTTGCAGCGGCTTGCCTTGCGCGCTCAGGCTCTGCCGGTCCATGACCGCGCTCGCGCCCAGTGCCCGCAGATGCGGCGCTTCCTCCATGCGGCCGGTGGATGCCGTCACCATGAAGCCAAGCCGCGACAGAAGCGCGATCGCAATGCTGCCGACGCCGCCATTGGCGCCGGTCACCAGCACCGGGCCGGATTCGGGCGTCAGGCCGTGCGACTGCAGGGCCATGACGCACAACATGGCGGTATAGCCCGCCGTCCCGATGGACATGGCCTGCTCGGCGCTCATGCCTTGCGGCAGGCGGATCAGCCAGTCCGCGCGTGTCGCGGCATATTGCGACAGGCCGCCCCAATGCAGTTCGCCCGTGCCCCAGCCATTGAGCAGGACGGCATCGCCCGGCTGGAAACGCGGGTCGGCGCTTCGTTCCACGACGCCCGCGAAATCGATGCCCGGCACCATCGGAAACTTGCGCACCACGGGCGACTTCCCGGTGATGGCGAGCGCGTCCTTGTAGTTCATCGTGGAATGGCTGATGCGCACCAGCACTTCGCCATCGGGCAGCTCGGATGGACTCAGCGTGCGCAAGGCGGCCTCGCTGGCTCCGCCTTCGTGCCTGGTAATGAACACGGCGTTGAACCGGTTGGCGGATTGCAACGGGCCCGGGCCTTGAGGCTGCGCGGGGGAGGACGCTTCCTCCCGTGGGTAATGGCGCGCGTAGCGCTGCGCCAGCGATGCGCCCAGGCGCTCGCGCATCATTTCGCTGGAGCCGTCCGCCAGACAGAGCGCCTTGGCCGCCAGCAGCTTGCGGGTGAGTCCCTCGCCATGGTCCAGTCCGCGCGCGCCCAGCGCCTGGATGCAACTGGCGATGGCGTCCAGCGTCTCGTTGCCGGCATACAGCTTGGCCATGGCCGCGGCTTCGACGGCATCCTCGCTGCCACCCGCTATCAGGTCCGCTGCGCGCTGGATCAGCATTTGCAGGATGTCCTCGCGCATGGATACGTCGATCAACGACCAGCGCAGGCCCTGCTGATTGAGTACCGGTTGTCCGAATGCCATGCGGGACGAGGCATGCGCCGTGGCCTGCTCCAGCGCGCCGCGCAGCATGCCCGATGCCATCGCTGCGATGTGAACGCGCGCCTTGTTCACTCCCGCCATGGCTTGCCTGAAGCCCGTGCCCGGCGCGTATAGAACGTCGCTGTCCGTGGCGATGTAGCCCTGCAGTTCAAACCCGCCGATGCCGCCCATGGCAATGCCGTCCATCTGGCGGTGGGTGATGCGGCGGCACTGCGGCGTGCCGAGCCGCACGATGAAGCAGGCGATACCCGCCGCTCCCCGCGCGGGGTCGGTTTGCGCGAAGGTCAGGGCGATCTCGCAGCCCTGCACGTTGGCCACCCATTGCTTTGCGCCGTTCAGCAGCCAGCCGCCGTCCACCCTGCTGGCGGACATGCGGATGGCGGCGAAGTCGCTTCCGGCGCCGTCTTCGGTCATGGCCGTGCAGCCGATCAGTTCGCCGCGCAGCATGGCCGGAACGTACTCCTCGCGGGCTTTCGCGCTGCCGCTTTCCGCAATGCGGAGAATCGCGTTGTGATGGTTGATGAAACCGAAAGCAAAACCGAAATCGACAGCGGCCAGCGTCCGCGCAGCGTCGATGCGCGCCTGGAACGGCAGGCCCAGGCCGCCGTGGCTGGCGGGCACTTCGATACCGCCCAGGCCTTCGCGGCACGCCTGGCGGATGGCGTCGCCCGCCCACTGCTGTTCCTGCGCGGCGCGTGCGGCCAGCGGCGCGACCACGCGGTTGGCGAATTCCCGCAACGCGGCGACGAGCCGGGCATTGTCCATGGGTGTGTGCTGGGATGTCATGAGCTTGTTTTTTCCTTGTTCATGCGGCGGCGGCTGCTCTCGTGCGGATGGCCCCGCTGCGTGCCAGTTCATCCACCTTTTCCGGCGGATAGCCGGCGATGCGCTGCAGCACCTGTGCAGTGTCCTGTGCAAATTCGGGGGGATAGGCCAGATCGGGCATGCCCGCGAACTTGAAGGGATTGCCGAGCAGCTTCACCACGCCTTCGGAATGCGGGTGCGCGACGCTCTCCACCATCTGCCGCGCGGCGCAAAGAGGATGGGTGAGCGCCTCTTTCACGTTGTTGACGAGCGCGGCCGGAACACGCGCCTGCTTGAAAACGGCCATCCATTCATCCGCAGTGCGCGTGCGTATGGCGTCGCCCAGTTCCTGCGTGAGCGCCTCGATGTTCTCGATGCGCGCCGCGCCGCTTGCAAAGCGCGGGTCGGCCGGCAGGCCCGGCTTGCCGATGGTCTCGCACAGCTTGATCCAGAACGGGTCGCCCGTGGGCGCCAGGGCGATCCACTTGCCGTCGCCGGTCAGGTAGATGTCGCTGGGCGCAATCATGGCGTGGCGGGCTCCGGTGGCCTTGGGCAGCGGGCCGCCCGTGAGCCAGCCCTGCGCCTGCCAGGTGAGCATGGCGATCTGCGCGTCGAACAGCGAGACCTGCACCGCTTCGCCCTGGCCCGTGGCCTGCGCCTTCGCCAGCGCTGCGGCCGTGCCGAGCGCCAGATACAGGCCGCCCACGAGGTCCGCCGCCTGATAGCCGAAGCGCACCGGCCTGCCGTTTTCCTCGCCGGTGATGCTCATCACGCCGCTCAGGGCCTGCAGCATCAGGTCGAAGGCGGGCGCGTCGGCCCATTCTCCCTGGTCGTGCAGGCCGATCAACTGGCCCACGACGATGCGCGGATTGACGGCCTGGAGCGTTTCGAAATCAAGGCCGAGCCGTTTGGGAACCGATGGCGCGAAGCCGTAGATCACCGCATCGCTCTTGCGTACGAGATCGTCGAATGCCTGCTTGCCCGCGGGTGATTTGAGATCCAGGGCGATGCTTTGCTTGCCGCGATTGACCGAAAGGAAGAACGGGGTGTCTCCCGAATCGAGGATGGGCGGCACGCGGCGGGCGTAGTCGCCGTCCAGCGTCTCGACCTTGATGACTTCGGCGCCCAGTTGCGCGAGGAGCTGCCCTGCGAATGGGCCGCCGAGAACCCAACTGAGATCGAGAATGCGTTTGCCTGAAAGCATGAGGTCCTTTCTTCCGGAAGATGTGCGGTGCAGTTTTTTCTTGCGTGTGTCGGTGTGGGCGTCGGCTCAGCGTTGATTCAAAAATATTCACATCGACTAGCTGGATTGAAATTAAACCGGGAGAGGTTTGACAAATCAAACGATATAAACTGGTATGTCTTGTTAGTTAAATTCACAGAATGCACAAACTTCCGCCGCTCTCATCGATCCGGGCCTTTGAAGCCGCGGGACGCCTGCTGAGCTTTTCCCGCGCGGCGGATGAACTGTCGGTCACGCATGGCGCGGTGAGCCACCAGATCAAGGCGCTGGAGGAGTGGGTGGGCGTGCCGCTCTTCAGGCGGCTGGGCAAGTCCGTGGCGCTGACCGATCAGGGCCGGCTCTATCTGGACTCGATCAGCCCGGCGCTGGCGGCGATCGCGTCGGCCTCGCGCAGCATCAGCGCGCATGAGGTGTTGCGCGTGAATGCGCTGCCCACCATCACGATGCGCTGGCTTTTCCCGCGCCTTGCGCAGTTTCGCGCGCAGCACCCGCACATCGAAGTGCAGATCAGCACGGGGCTGGAGCCCATGAGCCGCCTGCCGGCCAACATCGACGTGGTGATTCGCCGTGAACCGCAGGATGTCACCGGCCTGCACAAGGCGCGCGTGGTGTCGGAGGCCGCGTTTCCCGTGTGTTCACCGGAACTGCTGGAGCGGCTGCCGCTCAAGGACATCTCCGATCTGCGGCATCACACCATATTGCATTGCCCCGCCCGGATCACGGCCTGGGACGAGTGGCTGACCATGGCGCACCACAGCCGCGTGGTGCCGGCGCAATCGCTGCAGCTCGAGCATCTCTATTTCTGCCTGCAGGCGGCGATCGACGGGATCGGCGTGGCCATGGGCTACTCTCCGCTGGTGACCACGGATCTTGCCGCGGGCCGTCTGGTCGCGCCGTTCGGCCCGGTGGTTCTTCCGACGCCGGGGTATTTCCTGATCACGCGTTCGGAACGCCAGCATGATCCTGTCGTCAAGACTTTTTGCGACTGGCTGCTCGCGCAGGGGGCTGAATTCGATGCACGGATGGCTGCGTCCGCGGTCGCCTGGACCAGTTGACGCCCGCTCCCGCAAGACCGCTGGCGCGAGCGGTGTGGGAGTGAACAAATTCCGTTTCGCTACAGCGCTGCAATCGCCGCCTGTTTCCAGGCGTCGGCCGCCGCTGTCGTGTCATGGCGTTGCTCGGCCAGCTCGGCGAGAAAGCGCCAGGCGCTGGCACGCAGTTGCTTGTCCGCGAGCCTCGGGGCCGCCTGGGTGAAGAGTTGCTGCGCCTTGCCCCACAGCTCGAGGTGCAGGCAGGCGACCGCCGAGAGGTACATCAGCCTTGCATCGCGCGGATTGGCTTGCTGTGCGCTTTCGACGCGGGCGAGCCAGGCTGCGTCGATGCCGCCCAGGTTGTTTTGCAGCACGTGGATCAGCTTGAGCGCCTGATGGTCCGAGAGCGACTGGTCGGGGTTGGTGAGGATCTCCCACACCGGCAGCAGCCAGTGGCGCACCTGTGACGCATCGCCGTCGAGCTGCGAGAGGCGCTGCGCCGCATGCACGGCCAGTTCGGGCATGGCGCGCTCATTGGGATCGAGCGACATCCAGGCTTGCTGCAGTTGCGCCGGATCGTGCGCGTCGTTGATTACTTCAATGGCCAGGCCGCGCACGATGCTTTCCGCGGCGGCGGGCGAGAAGGCGCGGTGCTTGCCCAGCAGCCGCGCGGTATCGAGCGCTTCATGCGGCAAATGCGCCATGCGCGAGGCCTTGAGCCTGGCGCGCAGGGCCAGCGTGCGGCGCGCGGCTCCGGCCGAGAGCGTGGCCATGCGGTCCAGCGCCATGTTAGCGTCGCGCTCGTCGAGCGACCAGCGAGCGGCGCGCAGTTGCGCGCCTTCGCGCAGTTCCTGCTCGGAGATGGGGGCGTTCGGAGGGATGCTGTCGAGCGCCTTTTGCAGATGCGCCTCGCGCGTGGTGCGGTCCTGCAGCGCGTGTGAACCTTCTGCTGCGACGATGTGCGCCAGCGTGCGCAATTGCCGGCCATGCGGCACGGGCGCCGTCTGCGACAGGTCGCTTTCCTGGGTGATGGCCGATTCGGCGGCCTTGCGCGCGCGCAGGAAGCGGCCCGCGAGAAGCTGCGACATGGCGTCGAGCAGCGAAGCATGCATGGCGCGCTCCTTTTGCTGCAGGCGCCAGCGGCGGGCGCGGTGCGGCAGCTCCAGCAGCGCGGCCGTGCCGCGCAATGCCGCGTACAGAACCGCGAAGCTGCCCAGAAGAAGAACCAGGATCGCGTTGAGCGAGAGGTCCACCCGGTAGGGCGGCCAAAAGAGGGTGACGGTGCCTTGGTTGTTGCCTGCGAACAGGGCAACCGCCACGGCGACGCCGAACAGAGCCAGAAGCCAGAGAGCTGCGCGCATGAATCAGGGCCTTCCGTACGAGATCATCGGCCCGCCGCGGCGGTGGAGAGCGCCGCGAACGTCTCGTCCAGCCTCGGCAGTGCCATGCTTTGCATGTTGGTCTGCAGTTGCGAGATGGTTTCGATCGCGCGCTGGGTGTATCGGGACTCGGGGTCGAAATACTTGGTGAGCGCGGACTTGGCCGTCGCCAGATCCATGCGGGCGGAGTCGAGACGGCGCGAGAGAATGCCAAGCCGCGCGTTCATCAGCGAGAGCTTGAGGTTCTCGCGCAGGAAGTAAGCCTGTTGCGGCGCGATCAGCACGGCATCGGGCTGATCGATGCGGCTGACGCGGACCAGCCCGCGAGCCTCGCCGGCGATGGCCTCCCATGCCCTGCCGAGAATGGCCTTCCAGCGGGGCTGGTCGGCGTCGGCGGCATCCGCCTGATCCGGGGCGGCGCGGGCGCTGGCGTTGCGGTGGCGCATGGCGGATGCGGATACCACGGCGTTGAGCAGCGGGATCTCGTCAACCTGGCGCGTGAGGTCATCCACACGGCCCAGCAGGCCGGAGGTGTCGGTCACGGCGGACTTGCCCATTTCCTCCAGGTCGTGCGCAATGGCGCGCTGCACCGGCGCCAGGCGCGGCTGGGCGGCGCGCTCGATCCGCTGGTCGGCGCTCTTGAGCGCGGCCATCACGGGCTCGAGGCTGCCGGTCAACTGGGATTGCTGCAACGCAAGGCGCAGGCCGGACTCGATATCGACCACCAGATTCTCGTCGCGCGATCGCGACAGGCTCTGCATGAGCTCTTCGAGTTGCGTGCGCTGGAGCGCCACTTCACCCACGCGCGCTTCGGTGACCGAGAGGCGCGCGGCAGCATCGCGGGCGATGTCGGCCGCCTGGCGCGCCATGGTGCGCGCCTCGATGGCCTGCGTTCCGGAGTCTGCCGTCTGCCGGGCCAACTGCTCTTGTATGTTGGAGAGCTTCTGCCACAGCATGACGCTGCTGACGAGCCCGGCGACGGCGACGATGCCCACGGCCGTGAGCAGCAGGCGCGAGCCGCCTGCGCCGCCGCCGTGGGCGGCTGGCGCGGCAGAGGCCGGGCGCGGCGGCGGCGGCGCGGCCGGAATGTCTTCGTGGATGGTGTGTTGGGGCTCGAGGCTCATGGCATGGATTTTATAAAGGCGGCCACTTCGTGGAGTGTAGGCCGGCATTCGTCGATCCGCCCGAATCCGGCCTGGCGGGCTGCCTGTGCAATGCGCGGATGGGTCACCAGGGCGCGTCCCTGGTCCCAGCGGGCGCGGGGCATCTGGCGCCGCAGGTTCTGTATCGCCTCGGATGAGCTGAAAAACCACAGTGTTCCGTCGGTGGCCGCACGCGCAGCAAGGTCTTTGTCCGCGTCGCAGAGCTGCGAGCCGAGCCGTTCGTAGGCGGCGACGAATTCCACTTCGCCTCCGGCCTGCGCGATCCGTGCGGCCAGCCAGTCGCGGCCGTTGCCGCCCGTGCCCGTGCCCGTGGGCGAGCTGGCTCCGCGCACGATGAGGACACGGGCGCCGGGCTTGACCTGGCGCGCAACGGCCAGCCACAGGCTCTCGGAGTCGAACTGGCTGGAGTCGGCCGCCGGGCCGTCGATCAGGGATGCCGGGACGCCCGCATCCACCAGCGCTCGTGCCGTGCCGGGGCCGGGGGACCAGAAGCGCGGCAGCGTGGGCGCTGCGTTGCCAGCGGACAAGTCCACGTCCTGTGCGAGAAATTCACTGGCTGCGTTGCCGCTCACGAACATCAGCGCATCAAAATGCCGCATGCGGCGCCGCGCGTCGCTCAATGCCGCGCGCAACCGGGGATCGCTGACCGCGCAGATGCTGAGCAGCGGCAGCGCCTGTGCGTCGATCTGCTGCGCGCGAAGCCGATCCGCCCAGCGCTGCGCTTCGGGCGACGGGCGGGTGATCAGAACGCTGGTCATGGCGGGTCAGGGTGTGCTGACGGTCGCGCCCGCGGCCTTGAGCCGCTCTGCCACGGCCACGCCCAAGGCGTCCGCGGAGGCGAGGTCTGTGATGTCTGAGGATTCCTGATGCACCCGGATCAGCGGCAGCTTGCCGGCCACGTCGCCCCAGGCGGCTTCCAGGCGCAGCGTGTTGCCGCTCCAGCGGCCGTGCGCGGCCAGCGGCACGGAGCAACTGCCGCCCATGGCGCGGCTCACGGCGCGTTCGGCGGTCACGGTCAACCAGGTCTGCTGGTGCGCGAGCGGCGCGAGCGCCTGCCCGAGGTCGGTGCGGCCCGAGCGGATTTCTATGCCCAGCGCGCCCTGGCCCGCCGATGGCAGCATTTCCTCGGGCTCGAAGATGTGGCGGATGCGCGATGCCAGTCCCAGCCGCTTCAGGCCTGCTGCCGCGAGCACGATGCCGGCGTACTGGCCTTCATCGAGCTTGCGAAGGCGCGTGTCCAGATTGCCGCGCAGCGGCTCGATCTTCAGGTCGGGGCGCAGCGCCCGCAGCAGCGCCTGGCGGCGCAGGCTGGAGGTTCCCACCACCGATCCCCGCGGCAGTTCGGCCAGCGAAGCGTATTGCGGCGAGACGAAGGCATCGCGCGGATCCTCGCGCTCCATCACGCATGCCAGCTCGAAACCTTCGGGCAGTTCCATGGGTACGTCCTTGAGCGAATGCACGGCCAGATCGGCGCGGCCTTCCTCGAGCGCGAGCTCGAGCTCCTTCACGAACAGGCCCTTGCCGCCCACCTTGGAGAGCGTGCGGTCCAGGATCTGGTCGCCCTTGGTGGTCATGCCCAGCAGCCGGATGCTGTGGCCGCCTGCCTCGAGCAGCGCCTGAACGTGCTCGGCCTGCCACATGGCAAGCCGGCTTTCGCGCGTGGCGATCACGAATGGGGCGGTGGGCTGCTTGGAATTTATTGTCATGACTTTCACATATTGGCGCGCGAGCGCCTTTCAACGGTGCTTTGGGATGCTAGCATGTTGCGTTGCAGCAGTCGGCTGCAGTACCAGTACATTCTGGTGCGGTTGATTTGATTTGGCTCAAGAGCATCCCCAATGCTCCGCGCCGCCTTCAAGCCTCGAAGTTCAGGAGTAACTTTCCGCATGTCCGCGCCCGCACGCAAATCCGATGCCACTGGCAGTGCCCCCGTAGCCCGCAAGACCGACAAGGACCTCCCGCTCATCCAGGACATCCGCCTGCTGGGCAGGATTCTGGGCGACGTCATCCGCGAGCAGGAAGGCGTTGCCGCATACGATCTGGTGGAGCAGATCCGCAAGCTGTCGGTGGCTTTTCGCCGCGACGCGGACCAGGAGGCCGACAAGGCGCTCAAGAAGCTGCTCAAGGGGCTGACGGGTGATCAGACGGTGAGCGTGATCCGCGCGTTCACGTACTTCAGCCATCTCGCCAATCTGGCGGAAGATCGCCATCACATCCGCCGCCGGGCCATTCACGAGCGCGCCGGAAGCGCCCAGGAGGGCAGCATCGAAGTGGCCCTGGCGCGCTTGCGCTGGGCGGGGATTGCGCCGCGCGCGGTGGCGCAGACGCTTGCCAAAAGCTACGTGGCGCCAGTGCTCACCGCGCACCCCACCGAGGTGCAGCGCAAGAGCATCCTGGATTCCGAGCGCGAAATCGCCGACCTGCTGACCGCGCGCGACGACATCCTCGTGCGCGCGCAGCTATACAACAGCGCCAAGGACCCGATCACGCCGCGAGAGCTGGCGGCCAACGATTCGCAGCTTCGCGCGCGTGTTGCGCAGCTGTGGCAGACGCGGCTGCTGCGCTACTCCAAACTCACCGTGGAGGACGAGATCGAGAACGCGCTGTCCTACTATGAATACACCTTTCTGCGCGAGATCCCGCGCCTGTATGCGGAGCTTGAACGCGAACTTGGCCACCAGCATGTGGCGAGCTTTCTGCGCATGGGCCAGTGGATCGGCGGCGACCGCGACGGCAATCCGAATGTCAGCGCCGAGACGCTGGAGCTCGCGCTGCGGCGGCAGGCCGACGTGGCGCTGCGCCACTACCTGACCGAAGTGCATCACCTGGGGCGCGAGCTGTCGCTCTCGGCCAATCTGGTCCAGGTCTCGGGCGAGATGGTCGCGCTGGCGGACCGCTCGCCGGATACCAGTGAACACCGCGCCGACGAACCCTATCGCCGCGCGCTCACCGGCATCTATGCGCGCCTGGCCGCGACGCTGAAATCCCTGACCGGCGGAGAGGCCGCGCGCCACGCCATCGCGCCGCAGAACCCGTATCTCGATGCCCGGGAGTTTCTTGCCGATCTGCGCGTGATCGAGGCGTCGCTGCTTTCGCACAAAGCATCGGCGATGGCGCTGGAGCGCCTGCGCCCGCTGATCCGCGCGGTGGAGGTATTCGGTTTTCATCTCGCAACCGTGGACCTGCGCCAGAGCTCGGACCAGCATGAGCGCGTGGTGGCCGAGCTGTTGGCCAAGGCGCGGATCGCGCCCGACTATGCATCGCTGCCCGAGAGTGAGCGCCGCAAGCTGCTGCTGATGCTGCTGTGCGACGCCCGGCCGCTGCGCGTGATGGGTGCCGAGTATTCCGCGCACACGGCTGGCGAACTCGCCATCTTCGAGGCGGCGCTGAAGATGCGTCAGCGTTATGGCGACGAGGCGATCCGTCACTACATCATCAGCCACACCGAGAGCGTGAGCGACATGCTCGAAGTGCTGCTGCTGCAAAAGGAAGTGGGGCTGATGCGCGGCACTCTGGACCAGTCGGGGCGTGCCGACCTGATTGTCGTTCCGCTGTTCGAGACGATCGACGACCTGCGCAATGCCGCGCCCATCATGCGCGAGCTGTACGGGATGCCCGGCTACGCGGCGCTGGTGCGCGCAAGCGGCGCGGAGCAGGACATCATGCTCGGCTACAGCGACAGCAACAAGGATGGCGGCATCTTCACCAGCAACTGGGAGCTGTACCGCGCCGAGAATGCGCTCGTGACCGTATTCGACGAACTCAGCGCCAAGCAGCCGGGCACGCCCATCCAGTTGCGCATGTTCCACGGCCGCGGCGGCACGGTGGGCCGGGGCGGCGGTCCCAGCTATCAAGCCATTCTCGCGCAGCCGCCGGGAACCGTGCGCGGCCAGATCCGGCTGACCGAGCAGGGCGAGGTGATCGCTTCGAAATATGCCAACCCCGAGATCGGGCGGCGCAATCTCGAAACGCTGGTGGCCGCCACGCTGGAGGCCACGCTGCTGCAGCCGACCAAACCCGCGACCAAGGCGTTTCTGGAGACGGCGGAGCAATTGTCGCAATCGAGCATGGCGGCGTACCGTGCACTGGTATACGAAACACCGGGCTTCACCGACTACTTCTTCAGCGCGACGCCGATCCGCGAGATCGCCGAGCTGAACATCGGGTCGCGGCCCGCGTCGCGCAAGGCCAGCCAGAAGATCGAAGACCTGCGGGCGATTCCCTGGGGATTCAGCTGGGGTCAATGCCGTCTCACGCTGCCGGGCTGGTACGGTTTCGGCGCGGCGGTGGAGGCGTTCATCGAGGCTCCGGGCAAGGACCCGAAGATGCAGCTCGCGCTGCTGCAGAAGATGTACCGCCAGTGGCCTTTCTTCCGCACCCTGCTCTCCAACATGGACATGGTGCTTGCCAAGAGCGACATGCAGCTGGCCTCGCGCTACAGCGAACTGGTGGGCGATGCGCGGCTGCGGCGCAAGGTGTTCGGCGCCATCGAGGCGGAGTGGCAGCGTACCTCGGACGCGCTGGTACGCATCACGGGCGACAAGCAGCGCCTGGCGCACAACTCGGCGCTCGCGCGTTCGATCCGCCACCGGTTTCCGTACATCGATCCGCTGCATCACCTGCAGGTCGAGCTGATCCGCCGCTGGCGCCTGGGGCAGGCGGACGACCGCATCAAGACGGGTATCCAGATATCGATCAACGGCATCGCTGCCGCTCTTCGCAATACGGGCTGACGGTGCGTCCTGGAGTGGGCGCGATGGTGTGAATCTATGCAGTTGTCGGGACGGGACTTCGCACTGGGAAGCTGGCTGCGGCGCGTGCGCGGGCAGGAGGCCTCGCTTTACGCGCTGCGCGTCTCGGTGGCTCTTGGCGGCGCGATGTGGTGGTGCTGGACGAATGGCCACGTGCGCTGGGTGGTTCCGCTTTTCCTGGGGGTGATTGCCTGCGCGCTGGCCGAGACGGACGACAACTGGCTGGGGCGGCTGCGCACGCTGCTGATCACCTTGCTGGGATTCGCGCTGGTGGCCTTCAGCATCGAGGCCTGCGCGCATTCGCCTCTGGGCCTGGGGCTGGCGCTGTGTGGATTCTCCTTCGTCCTGACCATGCTCGGCGCGGTGGGCGAGCGGTACAGGGCGGTGTCCACCGCATCCGTCATTCTCGCGCTCTATACCGCGATGAGCGTGGGGCAGGACGCCTCGCAGCCAGGCGTGCCATCCCGTGCGCACATGGTTCCCGCGCTGCTACTGGCGGGGGCCGCATGGTATGGCGTGCTGTCGGTGCTGTGGAAGATGGCGTTTGCCCTGCGGCCGCTGCGCATGGGGCTCGCGCAGCTTTATGGTGAGTTGAGCGGCTACCTGCAACTCAAGGCCAGCCTGTTCGAGCCGGTGCGCGGCGTTGACGTGCGCTTGCGCCGCATGGGGCTGGCCCATGCCAATGGGCGTGTGGTGGCGGCGCTCAATGTCATGAAGGAGCGGCTGCTCAGCCGTATGCGGGCGGGGCGTGCGCCGCGGGGCGGGCTGCTGCGCTATCTGAATCTTTATTTTCTTGCGCAGGATATTCACGAACGCGCGAGCTCGTCGCACTATCTGTATAACGACTGGGCCGATGAGCTGTTTCACAGCGATGTACTGTTTCGCGTGCAGCGCGTTTTGTCGCTGCAGGCGGTCACCTGCGCGCGGCTCGCCGAGGCGCTGCGCTCGGGAAAACCGTTCGAGCGTGGCTTGGAAGTGGCGCATGCGATGGGTGATCTTGAAGATGCGATTGGATTTCTGGAATCCCAGAACAGAAAGGAATGGGGCCGTCCCCTCCGGTCGTTGCGTGCGCTGGCGAAGAACCTCACCACGCTGGACGCGCAGCTCACGCTGGCCATGGGGCCACTGGATACTTCGCTGCTGGGCGACGTGACCTTGTTTGATGCCTCCGCGCGCTCCTTCAAGGACGGGTGGACACGGATCGCGGGCCAGTTGAACCTGGATTCGTCCCTGATGCGCCACGCCATCCGGCTGAGCTGCGCGCTGGCCGTGGGCCTGGCAGCCATGCAGTTCACCGATCCGCGTCTGGGCTACTGGATCGTGCTCACCATATTGTTCGTCTGCCAGGCTACGTACGGAGCGACCATCTCCCGCGTATCCGAGCGGATCGCGGGAACCGTGTTGGGACTGGTGGTGGGCTGGGCGCTGATGAAGCTGTTCCCTGGGCTCGCCATGCAGGCTCTGATGGCGGTTCTGGCCGGCGTGGTGTTCTTCATCACACGAACGCAGCGCTATGTCATCGGCACGGCCGCCATCACGCTGATGGTGCTGATGTGCTTCAACCAGAGCATGGGCGCGGCCTATGAGCTGATCGTGCCCCGGTTGATGGACACCGTGATCGGCAGCGTGATTTCCGCCGCGGCCATGCTGCTCGTGCTGCCTGACTGGCAGGGCCGGCGCCTGAATGCCGTTGCCGCGCAGGCGATCGCCGCCAATGCGGCCTACCTGCAGGAGATACTCTCCCAGTATGCCGACGGCAAGGACGATGACCTGGATTACCGGGTGGCGCGCCGCAGCTCGCACAATGCGGATGCGGCGCTCGCGCGCTCGCTGAGCCAACTGATGCAGGAGCCGTACTGGGCGCGCCGGAATGTGCAGTGGGCGCAACGCGTGCTGGTGCTCTCGCACACGTTGCTCAACTACGTCTCCGCGCTCGGCGCACATCGTGGGCGGATTGATCCCGTATTGAATGACGGCATGCTGATGGCGGCGGGCGGTGACGCCGTGCGCGAGCTCCACGCGATTGCGCGCGCCTTGCAGGACCGCACGGAATTGTTGCCGCAGGAAGAGATTTCGGCCGCCAGGGCGCTGGAGGAACATGCGGAAGGAAAGGCCGATCCCATGCGGCTGCTGTTGAACCAGCTGGCGCTCATCTACCGGCAGATAGAGCCGCTGCGCGCGGTGGTGAACGGGCTTGCCAGGCCCGAGGGCGATCAACGGTAGGGCAATGCCGCGCGCTGCGGGCCGGTGCGCCCGGGCAGGGCTTCGCTCCGTAGGCGGAGTCCCGGGATTTGTGCAAAAACAGAGCCGCTGCCCCCCGAGGGGTGCTTTTTATCTTGGGGAAGCGACAAAAAAACGCCTGCATGAGCAGGCGCCGGATGTGTTTGGAAGCGGGGGGCTTTGCGGTCAGCTTGCGTCGCCCATCTGCGACTGCAGGTAATTCTGCACGCCGACCTTGTCCACCAGCTCGATCTGGGTTTCAAGGAAGTCGATGTGCTCTTCCGTGTCTTCCAGGATGTCCTGCAGCAGATCGCGGGAGACGTAGTCGCGCACCGTTTCGCAATAGGCGATGCCGTCCTTGACGGTGGCCTGGGCTCCGCGCTCCGATTTCAGGTCGCACTCCAGGATTTCCGGCACATTCTCGCCAATCTGCAGCTTGCCCAGGTCCTGCAGGTTGGGCAGGCCGTCGAGCATGAAGATGCGGTCCATGAGCTTGTCGGCATGCTTCATCTCGCCGATGGATTCTTCGTATTCCTTCTTGGCCAGCTTGTCGAGGCCCCAGTGCTTGAGCATGCGGTAGTGCACGAAATACTGGTTGATCGCGGTGAGTTCGTTTTTCAGCTGCGCTTGCAGGTGCGCGATGACTTGTGGGTCGCCTTTCATGGCTTTCTCCTTCTTTTCAATGGGCGCATTGTCACGAACCAATCTTGTTGATGCAAGACAATGTCCATTCACATGTGGATTGGCTGCGTGTGATGTTGAGTTGCGTTCGCAAATGAGCTGCGCCCTCGGCAGATGCTTGAAAATAGCACCGATGGACCGCAAGTGACTTAGGTAGAGCAGGCGGATGCTCTTTTCATGAATAACGATCAAGAATTGATTTTGATAGATTTAGTAAATCAAAGTCATGAAGTCAATTTATTGGATCAATCTCATGAATGCACCTAAACTTGAGTCCGTTCTTAGCCAATCAATCAACTGAAAGGAAACACAAATGGCCGTGATCAACACCACAATCAAGCCCTTCAAGGCAAGCGCATTCAAGAACGGCAAGTTCATTGACGTTACGGAAAAGGACGTGCTGGGCAAGTGGGCCGTTTTCTTCTTCTATCCCGCTGACTTCACGTTCGTGTGCCCGACCGAGCTGGGTGATGTGGCTGACCACTACGACGAACTGCAGAAGATGGGCGTGGAAGTCTATTCCGTGTCCACCGACACCCACTTCGTGCACAAGGCATGGCACGATGCCTCCGACACCATCGCCAAGATCAAGTACACGATGATCGGCGACCCGACATGGGAAATCTCCAACAACTTCGAAGTGCTGCGTCCCGACCAGGGCCTGGCCAACCGCGGCACCTTCATCGTTGACCCGCAAGGCGTGATCCAGGCCGTGGAAATCACCGCCGAAGGCATTGGCCGCAATGCCACCGACCTGCTGCGCAAGGTGAAGGCTGCCCAATACGTGGCCGCTCACCCCGGCGAAGTCTGCCCCGCCAAGTGGGAAGAAGGCGCCAAGACCCTGGCTCCTTCGCTCGACCTGGTCGGCAAGATCTAAGCGGATCCGCACCGCAACTGGACAGTTGAACTGTTGAGACGCCCGGGGCCTCCTGGCGCCCGGGCTTTTTTCATCCCAAAACTAGACGAAATCGAGGAATATCCATGCTTGACACCACTCTTCAAACCCAATTGAAAGCGTATCTGGAGCGCCTGCAGCGTCCGGTGGAGCTGGTGGCCACGCTGGACGGCGGCGCTACTTCCGGCGAAGTGCGCGAACTCCTCAACGAAATCAAGGCGCTTTCCGACAAGATTACCGTGGTCGAGAAGAACGACTTGCCCAATGTGCGCAAGCCTTCCTTTCTGATCACCAACCCCGGCATCGATACCGGCCTGCGTTTCGCCGGCGTGCCGCTGGGACATGAATTCACCTCGCTGGTGCTGGCGTTGCTGCAGGTGGGCGGCCATCCTTCCAAGGAAGCGGCTGATCTGCTCGAGCAGGTGAAAAACCTGAACGGCGAATTCCACTTCGAGACGTACTACTCGCTGTCCTGCCATAACTGCCCGGACGTGGTGCAGGCGCTCAATCTGATGAGCGTGCTCAATCCGCGTATCACGCATACCGCCATTGACGGTGCGGTGTTCCAGGATGAAATCAAGGAACGCGAAATCATGGGCGTTCCCACCGTGTTCCTGAACGGCAAGAACTTCGGCCAGGGCCGCATGGAGCTGGCGGAGATCGTCGCCAAGATCGACAGCGGCGCGCAGGCTCGCGTGGCCGCCAAGATCGACGCAATGGAACCGTTTGACGTGCTCGTCGTCGGCGGCGGTCCCGCTGGCGCGGCTGCTGCGGTGTATTCGGCGCGCAAGGGCATTCGCACGGGTGTTGCCGCCGAGCGTTTCGGCGGCCAGGTGCTTGATACCGTGGACATCGAGAACTACATCTCGGTGAGCAAGACCGAAGGCCCGAAGTTTGCGATTGCGCTGGAGCAGCACGTCAATGACTACGACGTCGAAGTGATGAACCTGCAGCGCGCCAAGGCCCTGAAGCCTGCCGCCACCGAAGGCGGCCTGGTCGAGGTCGAACTGGAAAACGGCGCAACGCTCAAGAGCAAGACGGTGATTCTCTCGACCGGCGCGCGCTGGCGCAACATGAACGTGCCGGGCGAAGAGGAATACCGCACCAAGGGCGTGACGTACTGCCCGCACTGCGACGGCCCGCTCTTCAAGGGCAAGCGCGTGGCGGTGATCGGCGGCGGCAACTCGGGGATCGAGGCGGCCATCGACCTGGCCGGCATCGTGGCCCATGTGACGGTGCTGGAATTCGCGCCTGAGCTCAAGGCCGACGCCGTGTTGCAAAAGAAGCTCGCCAGCCTGCCGAACGTGGACGTGGTCCTCAATGCCCAGACCACAGAGGTGAACGGCGACGGCTCCAAGGTCAACGGCATTACCTACAAGGACCGCACCAACGACGAGATCCGCAAGATCGAACTCGAAGGCATCTTCGTGCAGATCGGCCTGTTGCCCAATACCGATTGGCTCAAGGGCACGGTGGATCTCACCAGATTCGGCGAAATCGTCATCGATGCCAAGGGCGCGACCAATGTGCCAGGCGTGTTTGCCGCGGGCGACTGCACCAACGTGCCGTACAAGCAGATCATCATCGCCGCTGGCGCCGGCGCCACGGCTGCGCTGTCGGCGTTCGATCACCTGATCCGTCACTGATCCAGATGTGAATGGGATGTGAGCCGCCCGCTTCGCGGGCCGGATTTTGACAAGGGGCTGTCGCTGTTGCGCAGCCCTTTTTTGTTGTAGGGCCGCCCCAAGACAAAAAGCGCCTCCTCGGGGGCAGCGGACCACGCGTAGCGGCTCTGTTTTTGTTGCAGGGCCGTCGGGAAG
>NZ_JBEBOW010000065.1:0-19299 GCF_040396215.1 Diaphorobacter ruginosibacter
GCGCCCCAGTACGACATCTGGCCCCAGGGCAGCAGATAGCCCATGAAGGCCTCGGCCATCAGGCACAGGAAAATCGCGCAGCCGAAGATCCAGACCAGCTCGCGCGGCTTGCGGTAGGAGCCGTACAGCAGACCGCGGAACATGTGCAGATAGACGACGATGAAGAACGCGGAAGCGCCCGTGGAGTGCATGTAGCGGATCAGCCATCCCCAGGGCACGTCGCGCATGATGTATTCGACGGACTCGAACGCCTTGGCGGCGTCGGGCTTGTAATGCATCACCAGGAAGATGCCGGTGACGATCTGGAGCACCAGCACCAGCAGTGCGAGCGAGCCGAAGATGTACCAGAAGTTGAAGTTCTTCGGCGCGTAATACTCCGACATGTGTACCCGATAGGCATCGAACATGGTTGGAAAGCGGTTTTCCAGCCAGTTGCCTGCCTTGGCCATCGCGGACGCGTTGGGAGAAACTTCCTTGAATTCTCGATATGCAGCCATTGATGTTCTCCCTCAAGCCTTCTTGTCGTCGCCGATAAGCAACCGGGTGTCGGACAGGTACATGTGCGGAGGCACTTCCAGGTTGTCCGGAGCGGGTTTGTTCTTGAACACGCGGCCGGCCATGTCGAACGTGGAGCCGTGGCAGGGGCAGAGGAAGCCGCCCTTCCAGTCATCGGGCAGCGACGGCTGCGGCCCGGCATGGAATTTATCCGTGGGCGAGCAGCCCAGGTGCGTGCAGATGCCCACCACCACTAGAATCTCGGGCTTGATCGAACGCGCCTCATTGCGCGCATAAGGAGGAGTAAATTCGTCGGGATGGCGTTCCGACTTGGGATCCGCCAGTTGCGAATCGAGCGATGGCAGCTCCGCGAGCTGCTCCTTGGTTCGCTTGACGATCCACACGGGTTTGCCGCGCCATTCAACCGTCAGCTTTTCCCCTTCCTGGAGAGACGAAATATCCACCTCAACCGGAGCGCCCGCGGCCTTGGCCTTTTCGGACGGCTGAAATGTGCTTACGAAAGGAACGGCAACAGCAACGCCGCCCACAGCACCAGCACAGCCGGACGCAATTAACCACGTCCGTTTGCTGGAATCAATCCGGGATTCACTCATGGGGGTCCTCAATATGCATCGCTAAAAAGGTCAACAATAAATTGTAGCGGAGTGAAAATGGTTACTGCACCATAGCAATCACCCTTAAGCTAGGCAATAGTTCAGTGTTTTCATCTATATCAAAGGATTTCATATATGAGCTTCATGCAAGAGTTTCGTGAATTCGCGGTCAAGGGCAATGTGATCGATTTGGCGGTGGGTGTGATCATAGGCGGCGCCTTTGGCAAGATCGTTGACTCGGTCGTGAACGACCTCATCATGCCAGTCGTAAGCTTGATCTTTGGCAAGCTCGACTTCTCCAATCTCTTCCTCACACTCGGCTCGGTACCCGACGGGACGCCGCACACCCTGGACGCCCTGCGCAAGGCCGGCGTGCCAGTCTTTGCCTACGGAAATTTCATCACCGTCGCGGTGAACTTCCTGATCCTGGCATTCATCATCTTTCTGATGATCAAGCAGATCAACCGCCTCAAGCGCGAAGCCCCGGCAGAGCCGCCCGCCCCCGAAGCCACGCCGGAAGACATCGTTCTGCTTCGCGAAATCCGCGACAACCTCAAGCGTTGATTTGTTATTTTTACAACACCCCAACAAAAACGCCGCTCTATTGAGCGGCGTTTTGTCTTTGATAATTGTCAATAATTAACTGTTTTAACGGCTTTTCATTTCTCCATCCCCGCCAGATGCTTCGCAACCTCGACCGCCTCCACCAGGCTGGTTGCATCCGCCACTCCGGTTCCGGCAATATCGAATGCGGTTCCATGATCGGGACTGGTTCGAATGAGGGGCAAGCCAAGGGTGACATTCACGCCTTTGTCGATTCCGAGATATTTAATCGGTATCAACCCTTGGTCGTGGTACATGGCGATCACCACATCGAACTCGCCCGGATGCTGGGCTGTGTTGCGGGCGCGCATGTAGATCGTGTCGGGAGCGAACGGACCTCTCGCATCGATCCCCTCGGCCCGGGCGGCGGCGATGGCCGGCTCGATGATGTCGATCTCCTCCCGGCCAAAAAGGCCGCCCTCGCCCGCATGCGGGTTCAGTCCCGACACGCCGATGCGCGGCGAAAACCCCAGCGCGCGCCCGAGAGCATCGTGGGTGATGCGCAGTGTCTGCATCACGCTGTCGCGGGTCACAGCATTCAGCGCGTCGCGCAGCGACACATGGATGCTGACCAGCACCGTGCGCAGTTCATCGTTGGCCAGCATCATGCGCACGGGCATCTGCTCGACCGGCTTGCCCACGAAACGCGCGGCTTGCGCCTGCAACAGTTCCGTATGGCCCGGATAGCTCACCCCCGCCAAAGAGAGCGCCTCCTTGTGCAAGGGAGCCGTGCACATGGCGGCAACCTCTCCCGCGAGCGCAGCCCGCGCCGCCCACACCACGGCGGCGGCGGCGGCTCTGCCGCCAGCTTCGGTGATCCGGCCAAACGGCACGTCGTGCGCCACGCCGGGCAACTGCAGGACCGGCACGCACCCGGGTGGAGCATCCAGCGCTTCGGCCGGCGTTTCGATATGCGCGACGGGTATTTCCATGTCCGCGCCGCGCAGCACGCAGCGGGCGGCCCGCCTCATGGTGGCGATGTCACCGGCGACGAAGCAATGCCGCATCGCATCCGGCGCATCACGAAACGCCTTGGCGATGATTTCCGGGCCGATGCCCGCGGGATCGCCCTGCGTGACGACGAGAGGCTTTGCTGCTTTCATGCTGGATTGCTCTTGAGGGGCGGGTCAAAGAAAGGAAAAGGAGCGCGCGGCTCTTGCACGGCCAGGGCGCCTCAGGCGGGATTGTCGATGTCGATGAATTGGTGCTCCAGCCCAAGCAGGGCCGCCACATGGCCTGCCGCCGCCGGCGCGCCGTAGCGTTCGGTCGCGTGGTGCCCCGCCGCAATGAAAGCCACGCCGGTTTCCCGCGCCAGATGCGCCTGCGGCTCGGAAATCTCGCCGGTGATGAACACGTCCGCACCGGCGGCGATGGCGGATTCGAAGAAGCCCTGCGCGCCCCCCGTGCACCAGGCGACGCGGCGAACCGGCCGCGCGGACTCACCCACCAGGGTCACGCTGCGCGCCAATGCGCTTTGGACCCGGTCGGCCAGGGTTCGCGCATCGGCAAATTCTCCCGGGCCGATGAATCCCAGGTCCTGATCGCCAAAGCGGCCATCTGCCTGCAGTCCCAATACGCGCCCGAGCTGCGCATTGTTGCCAAGCACAGGGTGCGCATCCAGCGGCAGGTGGTAGGCCAGAAGATTGATGTCATGGGCCAGCAGCAGTTGAACGCGCTGCTTCATCCAGCCGGTGATGCGCCCATCCATGCCGCGCCAGAACAGGCCATGGTGAACGAAGATCGCATCCGCGCGCCGCGCGATGGCGGCCTCGATCAGCGCACGGCTGGCGGTCACGCCGCTGACGATGCGCTCGATGGAATCCTTCCCCTCGACCTGCAGGCCGTTGGGGCCGTAGTCCTTGAAACGCTCGGGCTGGAGGAGTTCGTTGAAACTCGACAGCAGGGTGTGCCTTGAAGTGCTCATGCACCGGATTGTCCCAGATGCATGAGCAGGCGCACTCCGATGCGGCGTTTACCCGCGCGGGTTGCCAGCCGCGCGAGGCCAGCGGCCAGAAGCCGAGAACGAAACCCAGAACGCCCATGGCCGCCACATAGTGGGCGGGCGCCATCAGGTCGTACTTTTGCCACACGCTGATGATGATCGGCGTGAGGCCGCCAAACACCGCATAGGCCATGTTGTAGGCAAACGAGAGCCCCGTGAAGCGCACCGCCGGGGGAAAGGCGCGCACACCCGTGATCGGCAGCAGCGAGATCGAGCCGCAGAAAAGGCCGACGAGCGCATAGTTCCACACCAGCGACGCGGGAGTGCCTGGCAGATTCATGTAGAACCAGTAGGCCGTCACGGCCAGGCCGCCCCAGCCGATCAGCATCACCGCCTTGGTTCCGATACGGTCGGTGGCCCAGCCACACAGCGCGCAGCCGATGGTGAGCGTGAGAGTGGCCGCCACGTTGGCCTGCAGCGACAAGGTGGGCGGAATGTGGAAAACCTTCTGCAGATAGGTGGGCGTCATCAGGATCACCACCACGACGGTCGTGGAGAGCACCCAGGTCATCAGCGCCACCAGCAGCATCGCCGGGCGGTGCTCGCGCAGCACGGTCTTCACCGGCAGCTCGCTCGCGGTCTTCCTGCGCGCGGCCATCTCCCTGAAGATCGGGGTTTCCTCGAGAAAGCGGCGCAGATACACCGACACCAGGCCGAACACACCACCCAGGATGAACGGAATGCGCCACGCGTAGGCATTGATGTCCGCCGCGCTGTAATGCGTGTTGATGCCGACGGCCACCAACGATCCCAGCAGGATGCCGCCAGTGATGCCCGCGGTCAGCGTGCCCACCGCCAGGCCGTAGTTGCGCTGGGGGACGTGCTCGGCGACGAACACCCATGCACCGGGCATTTCACCGCCGATGGCCGCGCCTTGCATCACGCGCATCAACAGCAGCAGCAGCGGAGCCGCCACGCCGATCGCCGCATAGGTCGGCAGCAAGCCGATCACCAGCGTGGGCACAGCCATCAGGAAGATCGACAGAGTGAACATGCGCTTGCGCCCCAGCTTGTCGCCGAAGTGCGCGATGATCACGCCGCCGATCGGGCGCGCCAGATAGCCCGCGGCAAAAATGCCCAGCGTCTGCAACTGGCGCAGCCAGTCAGGCATGTCGGCGGGAAAGAACAGCGCGCCAAGAATATTGGCGAAGAACACGTAGACGACGAAGTCATAGAACTCCAGCGTTCCGCCCAGCGCCGAGAGGCCGAGCGTTTGGTAGTCCTTCTTGTTGAGAGAGCGTTGCGGCGCGGCGCCGAGTGCGTACGCAGCCGCCGGAATGGATTGGGTCATTGCGTGGATCAGTAGTTCGAACGAACAACTGCACGACTGTTGGCGGAAGGATCGCGCCACCGGCTCCACCCCTCTCAGATGCACCGGCTGGGTGTCTGGAGGGCAGGCAATCCGTCGGGGATAGGGGGATTGCACGGAACGGGCGCCGTGGCAGTTCGTTACATACTAAGGGTTTTCACCTAAGCAAAACGGCAGCCTCGAAAACAACCACTTGTACCGGATGGTTGAAGGACATCCGCCACCGCCCGGCGCGCGGCGTCACCCGCCTGCGGGGCCAAACGCGCGACAATGCTGCTTTTGCTGTTATAGAAACGAACACATGAAGCGCTTCTGGCTGCTGTTCTCGCAAGTCGTCACCGTCCTGTTGGCCGCCTATTTCGTCGTGGCCACCCTGCAGCCCGGCTGGCTGCAGCGCGGCACATCTCGCAGCAGCGCGGGGATCAACCTGATCGAGGCGCCCCCGGCCCCCCGCTCCGAATCGGCGCCGGACAGCCTGAGCGCGGCCGCACGCAAGGCATCCCCGGCGGTCGTGAGCATCAATACCAGCAAGGCCGCGCAGTCTCCGCGCATCAACGACCCCTGGTTTGAATTCTTCTTCGGCGACCAGGGCAGCCAGGCGCAGGTGGGACTGGGCAGCGGCGTGATCGTCAGCCCCGACGGCTTCATTCTCACCAACAACCACGTGGTGGAAGGCGCCGACGAAATCGAAGTCACCCTGACCGATTCGCGCCATGCCAAGGCCAAGGTGATCGGCACCGATCCCGACACCGACCTCGCCATCCTGAAGATCGACCTGGAGAAACTGCCCGTCATCGTGCTGGGCGACTCCGACCACCTCGCCGTCGGTGACCGCGTGCTGGCCATCGGCAACCCCTTCGGCGTCGGGCAGACGGTCACCAGCGGCATCGTCTCGGCCCTGGGACGCAGCCAGCTTGGCATCAACACGTTCGAGAATTTCATCCAGACCGACGCCGCCATCAATCCCGGCAACTCGGGCGGCGCGCTGGTCGACGTGCATGGCAACCTCCTGGGCATCAACACGGCCATCTATTCGCGCTCGGGCGGCAGCATGGGCATCGGCTTCGCCATTCCTGTCTCCGTGGCCCGGCTGGTGCTGGACGGCATCGTCAAGGACGGACAGGTCACGCGCGGCTGGATCGGCGCCGAGCCGAACGAACTCTCGCCCGAGCTTGCCGAGACCTTCGGCGTGAAGACCTCGGAAGGCGTCATCATCACAGGCGTCCTGCAAAACGGCCCCGCCGCCCAGGCCGGATTGCGCCCCGGCGACATCATCGTGCAGGTGGACGACAAGCCGATCCGCAATGTGTCTGAACTGCTCACCGCGGTGGCAGCGCTCAAGCCGGGCGTGGAGGCGATCTTCAAACTGCAGCGCGGCGACCAGAATGCCGAGGTGAAGATCATCCCCGGCAAAAGGCCGCCGACACCCCGCCGCACGCAGCGCTGACGGCAGCGGCGCAATATCCGCATCGACAGGGCGCGTGCCCGCATCCGCCATTCGTGCAGGCAAGCCGAGAAAGAAAAGGGCGGTCCGCGTCAGCGGATCGCCCTTTTTTCTGCTCCGATGCCCCGGCCCCTGAACGGCTCGGCCAGGATCGCGCCGATCAAGCCATCAATTTGCCTTGTCGCCCTTCTCCGCGCCCTCTTCGGAGCCCTCCTCTTCCTCGGCCTTCCCGGCGTTCTTCTGGAACCAGGCCGCGCCAAGAATACCCACTTCGTAGAGGAAAATCATCGGCACGGCCAGCGACACCTGCGACAGCACGTCCGGAGGCGTCACCACCGCCGCCACCACAAACGCCAGCACGATGAAGTAGCCGCGGAACGATTTGAGCTTGCTGATCTCGACAATGCCCATGCGCACCAGCAGGATCACGACGATCGGCACCTGAAACGCCAGGCCGAACGCGATGTACAGCGACAGAATGGCCTCGACGTAGGAAGAGATGTCCGGCGTGGCCGCCACACTGGAGGGCGTGAAATGCTGGATGAAGCCGAACATGCGCTCCAGCACGAAAAGCTGCACGAACGCGATGCCCGAATAGGCCAGCAGGCTGCCGAAGATGATCAGCGGCAGCGCGAATTTCTTCTCGTGCGAATATAGCCCCGGCGCGATGAATGCCCAGGCCTGGTACATCAGCCACGGCAGCGCCAGCAGCACTCCCGCCATCGCCAGCACCTTGAGCGGCACGATGAATGGCGAGAACACCCCCACCGCGATCAATTTGGCATCGGGAGGCATGTGCATCTTGATGGGATGCGCGATGAAATCGATCAGGCCATCCGGGCCGGGCCATATGGCGAGCAGCGCCACGGCCACCACGATGCCGTAAATGCCGTAGAGCAGCCTGTCGCGCAGCTCCATGAGATGCTGGACAAAGGGCTGCTCGGTGCCGGCCAGTTCGTCTTCTTTGGGAGGTGGAAGGTCTGCCATGATCAAACAAGTATGGGAGCCTCGCCGGCCCCCATGCGGAAATCGGAACATGCGCTCACGCGCGGATCACGCGCAAGGCATGGCGGCAAGATGAATTGCCGCACGTTGTAGTGCTTCAGAGCGGCTTGCGCGGACGGAACCTCGCCACGCGCGCCGCCCCCGACTGGGCCTTGGTGCGCACGCCCGTGCGCGACTTGTACCACTGCGGAACGGCGCCGCGCTTGAGGCGCCAATTCTTGCGCGGGTGGCTGTATGCCGGCACCACTGCGCTTTGCGTGCTCCAGTCGTATTCGGGCGCGGCGTTTTCAGTCCCGTCGGAGCCCGAGGCGTTGATCGAGGATGTGACCTCGTTCCAGTCCTTCTCGAAATCCTTGGCGCTGGTATGGACGGATTGTTCGACATCGCGCGCCGCGGACTCGACGTTTTCCTTCATCTTGCGCAGTTCATCGAGCTCCATGGAGCGGTTGACCTCGGCCTTCACGTCATTCACATAACGCTGCGCCTTGCCCAGCAGGGTGCCCACCGTGCGCGCCACCTTGGGCAGTTTCTCGGGCCCGATGACGACAAGCGCCACCACGCCGATGAGTGCCATTTTCGAAAGGCCGATATCAATCATTCAGCTATCTCAGTCGCCCGGCTTCGATGCCTCAGCTCTTTTGCTTGGCTTCCACGTCGATGGTCGACTTGTCGGCAGCGGTGTTGTTCGTGACCTGGCCCGCCGCGGCGCTGCCATTGGTGTTGGCATCGGCTTCGGCCTGGCCGTCCTTCATGCCGTCCTTGAAGCCCTTGACCGCACCGCCCAGGTCCGAGCCGATGTTCTTGAGCTTCTTGGTTCCGAAAACCATCACCACAATCAGCAGCACGATCAGCCAGTGCCAAATAGAAAACGATCCCATGTTGATCTCCTAACGAATACAGACCATTCTAGACGCCGTACGTGTCAAGACGGCCATTTGCCCCAACTTTCCCCAGGGCCGGTTCAGCCTTTTTTCCAGGGGCGCGGGCCGCCGATGACGTGCATGTGCAGGTGATGCACCTCCTGGCCGCCCTCGTCTCCGGTATTTACCACCATGCGGAATCCACCCTCCGGATAGGGGTTGCATCCCTCCTGCGCGGCCAGCCGGGGCGCCAGCGCCATCATGTGCCCGAGCAGCGCTGTGTCCTCGGGCGCCACCTGCGCCATGGAGGGGATGTGCTTCCTGGGCACCATCAGAAAATGCACGGGAGCCCAGGGATTGATGTCATGAAACACATAGACCTGCTCGTCCTCGTACACCTTCCTGGAGGGAATGCTGCCTTCGATGATCTTGCAAAAAATACAGTCTGGATCGTGCATATCTGGTGAAGTGAAATAACGGAGAAATCCGGAAGTCCGCGCGGGCCTTCCCCGCAGGAAGCGCATTTTCGCCGATGGCCGGTCAACGCATCACATATTGTCCGCGAGTTTGAGCGTCGGGCGCACGCCCACGTCCTCGAGATGCGCCTGCAGCCACTGCGTTCCGGACTGGCGTCCCAGCGTGAAAAGCTGGCGCACGAAGGACAGGTCCGAGCGCATCTTGCTGGCCGCGCCGAACGGCGCAAGCACCGATCCTCCGTCGATCCGGTGCATGAGCACGTTCTTGTAGCGCTTGCTGTCGAGCTTGCCTTCGGCCAGCAGGCGGCGCACGAACTCGATGGCCCGAAGCTCCGCCAGCAGGCCTGCGTTGAACGTCACCTCATTCACGCGTTCCATGATTTCCTGCGCATCATCGGGCAGATGCTCGTGGATGACCGGGTTGATCTGCACCAGCAATATGTCGGCGCAGCGGGTCTGGTAGATGAGCGGGTATATCGCCGGGTTGCCGGAATAGCCGCCATCCCAGTAGTGCTCGCCGCCGATCTCGACCGCCTTGAACAGCATGGGCAGGCATGCAGAGGCCATGACGGCATCCGCGCTCAGGCGCTTGCCTGAGAAGATTTCTCCGCGCCCGGTTCGCACATTGGTCGCGCAGACGAAGACCTGGTGGGAGTTGGTCGCGCCGATCATCTCGAAATCGACCTCCTTTTCCAGCAGCGAGCGCAGTGGATTGATCCCGAGCGGATTCATCTGATAGGGCGACAGCCATTGCGAGAGCGCCGTCATCAGCGCTCCGGCCGCCGGCATGGGCACGCCCCAGAACATGGTCGAGCCCATGGCGCCGACGCCTTCCCAAAGCCGCGTGAGTGTCTCGCGCGCCTTCTGCGCTCCGGCAATCCGCGCCTGCACCGGGTCCTTGAACTCGTGCGCGGCCACGGCAAAGCCATGGGCCATCGCCACCGCGTTCATCGCGCCCGCGCTGGTGCCGCTCACCCCGTCGATGCAAACGCGCCCGTCTTCGAGCAGCGCATCCAGCACCCCCCAGGTGAAGGCGCCATGCGCTCCTCCGCCCTGCAGCGCGAGATTCAGCGCCTTGCCGCCTGCGTGCTCCGCATCAGGCATCGACCGCCTGCCCCTTGCTCATCGAAAGCATGCCTCGAATGATGCGGTAGAGGAACCACAGCGAAATCAGGCCCCATGCGATCATGCCCGGAAGCAAGAACGCCAGCCACAGCGGAGAGGTGAGCACATACAGGACGCCCGCCCAGATGACCGAGCGGATGCGCCATGAAAAATGGCTTGCCTGCCAGGTGCCGTCGGCATCGCTGCGCTTGACCAGATCGATGATCAGCGCCACCAGCAACAGCGCGATGCTGGGCTGTGCGCTGGGCACCACGGCCGCGACGGCGACGATCAGGTGCAGGATGTAGCTGACCCAGCCGACCGCCTTGAGGTTTTCGGCGCGCTGGTCGGGCTCCACGTCGATGATGTCGTTGCTTCGATTGTTCAAGTTGAACCCCCTTCATCAATGGCGCGTTGCTCGGCCTTGCGCAGGGCCTTTTCCTCCAGGCCTCCCAGGCCCTCGCGGCGCGCAAGCTCGGTGACGACGTCCGCCGGAGATAGACCGTAATAGGACAGCGCCACCATCGAATGAAACCACAGATCGGCGACTTCGTACGTCAGCTTGGATTTGTCGGCGCCATGGTCCACGTCCTTGGCGGCCATGACCACTTCGGTGGCTTCCTCGCCCACTTTCTTGAGGAACGAATCAGGCCCCTTGGCGAGCAGTCGCGCCACATAGCTTTTATCCACGTCGCCGCCCTTGCGGCTTTCGATCACGTCGGCCAGGCGGGCCAGCACGTCAACGGAATTCATATCTTCGGTGCTCATGGTGTCGTTCAGCTTTTTATTTGTAGATGGAGCCGGGATCTTTCAAGACCGGATCGACGGGCTGCCACTCGCCCTCCTGCAGGCGACTGTAAAAGCAGCTATGGCGTCCCGTGTGACATGCGATGCCGGGCTCGTGGCCGGTCTGCGTGACCTTGAGCAGCACGACGTCGTTGTCGCAGTCGATGCGGATGTCATGCACCGTCTGCACGTGGCCCGACTCCTCGCCCTTGAACCACAGCTTGTTGCGCGAGCGGCTGAAATACACGGCGCGGCCCAGTTCGGCGGTTTTTGCAAGCGCTTCGCGGTTCATCCACGCGAACATCAGCACGTCACCGGTCGCGGCTTCCTGCGCGATCACGGGCACCAGGCCCTGCGCGTCCCATTTCACTTGATCTAGCCAGTTCATGGTGCGATTGTCATGCATTCGCCGTCCCGGGCATAGCAGACGCCGAAATGCCCGCACATAAAAAAGCAGCCCGTCACCAGCGGATGACGGGCTGCTCGCTGACGCATGCCTTACCGGGCGCGGCGGCCGCGCTGCCTGCGCAGGCCTGCGGCAAGCGCGATCGACACCCCGAGCGCCAGCAGCCACCACTTCGAGTCCACCGGCACCGCCACGGTTGCACCGGGAGCCGTGCCGCCGCCGGTCGAGGAGCCCACGGTGATCACGGTGCTGCCGCTGTTGTTGTCCATGTCCGGATCAGGCAACTGGTTGCCCGCCGTCACCTGAACCGAGTACACCCCCGCCGACGTCGGCGTGAAACGGGTCGTGCACGTGATGGCTGTCCCCACCGCCAGTTCCGCCACGGGCAGGGCCGGCGCGCACTGCGGCACCGTGCCCGCAGGCATGCCCTGAAGGGTCAGCTCGCAGGTCGCGTTGACTGCCGGGTAGGGGCCGTTGTTGGTGCAGGTGCTGGTGATCGTCACCGGCGTGCCGATGCTGCCGGCGCCCGACGCGCTGGCGCCCGCCTGCATGTCCGCCTGGCGAACCGGCGTGGTCACGGTGCAGTCCGCGCATGCGGCTCCGTTGCCCTGCACGGTGTTGACGATCTCGCCGGCCTGCAACGTGCCCGCCACCTGGACGGTGAACCGCACCGTCGCCTGCCCGTTGCCGGCAACGGGCACATCCTGCTCGCAGGTGCTTTGCGCCGCCTGGCATGCAGGCGACGTGCTCCAGCCCTCGTTGCTGCCTGCGTAGGACGTGCCCGCAGGCACCGTCTCCGTCAGCTTCGCGCTCCCCGGAGCGCCGCCCGCATTCTGCACGGTGATGGCATAGGTCAGCACATCACCAGGCCCCGCCGCGTATCCCGCCGGCACGCTGGCGCCGTTGACCAGTTCCAGCGACTTGCTCACCGCCAGCGACGAGGCGGTCTGCACCGTGGTGACCGTGCTCGCGCAATGGCCCGGCTGGTTGGCATCCAGGGCCGCACAGGCACTGCCGGGCTGCGGCGGCACACCCGCATTGAAGGGGTCGCCGCCTCCCGCCACCGACGCATTGTTGGTCACGGACGCGCTGGTGCCGCTGGCGAGAGCCACGGTCACGGGCAGTTCGATGGCGTCGTTGCCGCCCGCGGCGATGACCAGCGTGGACACGCTCTCGCAGCTCACGCCACGACCCGTCCCATCGACGGTGCAGACCCAGTTTCCATAGGTGCCGCCTGCCGCCGTGATCCCTTCGGGCAGGCTGTCGAACACCGTGATCGTCCCCACGGATGCCACCGCCGCGCTGGCATTGCCGACCGTGAGCGTGTAGATGGCGCCGCTCTGGCCGGCGATCCAGGGACCGTTCGACGTTTTTGCGAGCTGCAGCGTCGGCGCGCTCACATTGGTGGTGATGCGCGAATGGCAGTCCTGCGCCATCGGGCAGACCGGATCCCCGCCGCCGAACACGCTCGCATGATTGCTCACCCGCGGCGAAGCAGCAGCCTGCGGCGTCACCTCGATGGAGAAACTCACCTCGCTGTCCGCGCCCTGATCATTGGCGGCAAGCACCTTCGTCGTCTCGCAGGTCACCAACTGGTCCTGCGCGGTGCAACCGCTGGGCAGGTCACCCAGCGTCAGGCTTGCGGGAATGCGGTCCCTCACGGTGATGGTGCCGCTCGTGGACGCGGAGCCCACGTTCGTCACGGTCAGCACATAGTGCGCCGCCACACCCACGGAGAATTCGGCCACGTCCGTAGACTTGACCACCTTCAGGTGCGGTGCGTCGACCACGGTGCTGGTCTGGGGCGCGCAGCGTTCGGGAAGGCTGCTGGCCACCGCGCCATCCGCGCACAGCGGATCACCGCCGCCCGTGACCGTGGCCTGATTGATCAGCGTGAGCCCGTCAACGCTGGGCTGCGGAGTCACCGGAATATCGAAGGTTGCCGACTGGTTGACCTCCAGGCTCGCCACGGTGCACACCACCGTCTGGCTGCCCTCGGGAACCACGGAGCAGCCGCTCGTGAGCGATGCGCCGTCGATCGTGAGTCCCGCGGGAACGGTGTCCTTGATGGTGACCCCGGCCGTGGTGGCCGCTGTTCCGGTATTCGTCACGACGAGCTGGTAGCTGGCGCCCTGGCCCACGGTGAAGGCCGGAACGCTGCTGGCCTTGGTGAGGCTCAGTTGCGGGGCAGCGACCGGATTGTCGGTCGTGCCGGTGCAATGCGCCTCGTCCGGGCAGGTGGAATCACCCGTGTCTCCCTGGGCCTGCGCCTTGTTGACCAGCGATTGGCCGTTCACGCTTGCCTGCGGAGTCACCGCAATGGTGAAGCTCATCGTGCTGCCCGCGGGCCTGCCGGCCGGGATCTCGCACGTCACGGTCTGCCCGCTTGCGCTGCAGCCCGAACCCGTCAGGCTGCCGATGACCAACCCTTCGGGAATCTCATCAGTGATGGTTCCCGCCAGCGTCGCCGCCGCGCCGTTGTTGGCGACCGTGATGGTGTAGCTCGCGGGCTGGCCCACGACGAAGCTGCCATTCAGCACCTTCGAGACGTCCAGTTGCGGCCGGTCGATGTTGGTCTTGATCGTGACGTCGCAGGGCGCCTGGGCCGTGCAGTCCGTTCCACCGCCGATGGCGCTGGCCGTGTTGACGGCGGGCGTCGCCGCGTCGTTGCCCACGTTGACTTCGGCGAGGATCACGGGGGCGGCGGCGCCCGGCTGCAGGACCGCGGCGGTCGAGCAGCTGAGGCTGGTGCCGTTCGTGGCCGAGCAGGTCCAGCCATCGCCGCTCACGCTGGCGATGGTGATGCCTGCAGGCATGGCGTCCGCCACCGTGATGGTGCCGCTCGTGCTGGTGGTGCCCGTGTTGGTCACCATGATCGAGTACGTGCCCGCCTGCCCGACGGCGAACGTGCTCGGCGTGGCCTGCTTGGCGACGCTCAGGGCGGGCGTGCCGCTATTGGTGCTGGTCACGCTCGAACTCTTCTCGCAGGGCGCGCTTGTGCAGCTCCATCCATCGGGAGGCGTCACCTTCGCGGTGTTGACGATGTCGCCGGTGGCGCCGAGCCTGGCCTGGCCGGTGATCGTGATCGTTACCGAGGCGCCGCTGGGCAGATCCACGCCCGTAAGGTTCACGCTGTTGCCGCTGCCCGACGCCGTGGGACCGCAGCTCGTGCCGCTGCCGCCCGCCGCGCACGCCCACTGGCTCACCGTGACGTCGGCCGGCACCTGGTCGGTGATGGTCGCGCCGGCCACATTGCTCGGGCCGTTGTTGGTCACGACGATCGTGTAGTTCAGCGCCTTGCCCGGCACATAGCTCGTGCCTTGCCCGGAAGTCTTGGTGATGCTCAGATCGGCCTTGCGCTGCGCGGGCACGTCGCCCGTGGAGGGATCGCAGGCATCCGTGGTCGACGCGGCCGTGCACGCGGGATCACCGCCGCCGCCAAGGTTGGCCGTGTTGCGCGCTCCGCCGGCGATGGCGGCGCTGGATACGTTGATGGGAATTTCCATCGTGTAGGTACCGTTCGCCAGCCCGGAGGCCAGCGTGCAGTTGGGGCCGATGCTGCCGCCCGAACTGTTCGCGCAGTCGCCCAGCGATGAACCCGAACCCGACCAGGTGGGCTGGCCCGCGAGCGTGATGCCCGTCGGCAAGGTGTCGCCGATCGTCAGCGGCGCGGTCGTCGGCCCGTTGGCGACGGTGATGCTGATCCGGTAATACTGCCCGCTCGCGCCGACCACCAGCGGACTGGCCGATGCCGTCTTGGCCGCGGTAATCGAAGGCTGCTGGATCGTCGTGCTGACGCTTGCCGTGTTGTTGCCGGTATTCGTGTCGTTGACACCCGCCGGCACGCTCACCGTGGCGGTGTTGACGACATTGGCCCCGGCGGTGGACGCCGTGGCCTGCACGACGATCGTGCAGCTCGCGCCTTTGGGCAGGCTGGAGACCGTGCCGCCCAGCTTGTTGCCTTCCAGCGTCACGTTGGCGGCGCTGCAGCCGACCGCGCCACCCGCGCCAGTGGCGGAAATGAGCGCAGGCGAAGTGAAGTTGGCCGGGATCACGTCAGCAAAGGCGACGTTGCTGATGGCCGCGCCGCCGCCATTGGAGACGACGATCTGGAATTGCACGGACGAGCCCACGCCCACTGCCAGGGGGGTCGTCTGGAAGCCCGTGGCGGCAGCGCCCGCCTTCTGCGCCTTGGTGATCTGCGGGTCGGCGTCAAGCTCGACGGAGTCCACGGCGCAGCCCACGTAGGGAACGCCATTGCCCGTGCATGCGCCAGCAGTGCCCGTGGTGGGATAGGTCGAATTCTGCGGGTCGGTATTGTTGGTGCCCACTTGCGCGCTGTTGAGCAGTGGATTGGTCGCGCTGGACGCGATCACGGCGGTGAACGTGATCGCCGCCGTCGCATTGGCGGCCAGCGGGCCGCCGGTGTTGTTGCAGGTGAGGTTTCGCCCGGAAGTCGAACAGTTGAAGATGCCTTGGGTCGCCGCCGCCGCCAGGCTCGAGAAACCCGTGGGCAGCACGTCGATCACCCGGACGGTGCCGCTGGCTGTGGTCGTGCCTCCGGTGTTGCTCACCGTGAGCGTGAAAGTCACCGTGTCGCCGGGATTCTTGGAGCCACCCGCGTGGGTCTTGGCCAGTCGTATCTGCGGCGCGCTCTGCGCGGTATCCAGGTCGATGGCGCAGCCGGATGGAATATTGTCACTGGTACACGCGCTCACCTCGGCGTTGCTGGGCGTGGACGAAGTCAGCAGCGGATCGCCGCCTCCACCGATGCGCGCCTTGTTCAGGTATTGCGCCCCGCTCGTCATCGCGCCGGCATTGGCCTGGAGACTGAACACACTGACGCCGCCCACGGGGATGGATGTCTCCGACGTGCAGGTGACTTCCGTATTGCCGACCCTGGTGCAGTTCCAGTCGCCCGCGTTGGCGCCCGCCTTGACAAGGGTGGCCGGCCACGTCATTGGTGAAGGCAGCACGTCCCGGAAGCTGATGACGCCCTGGGACGCGTAGTCGCCCGAATTCGTGACGTTGAACACGTAGGTCGTGTTGCCATTGATGTTGATATAGGGCTGGCCGTCGTCCTTGCTCAGGGTGAGCGCCACGCGCCTGACGGTATCGATATCGACCGCGCAGCCGCTGACCACATCGGACGCGGACTGCGACGAGCAGGCCGCCGCCCCTGCGATGTCCGCCGGATTGGGCTTGGTCGGATCATTGCCGCCGCCCACTTTGGCCAGATTGATCAGTGCGCCCGGCGCGGTGGCGCTGACCGTCACCGGAATGCTGATGACCACGCTCATGCCGCTGCCCAGCGAATACGAAGCGGAACTGGTGCAAAGAATGCCGTGCCTGAAGGAGTCGTAAGCGCAGCTGAAGCCGCCGTCACTGGAGGACGCCGTGCCGTTGTACACCGTGCCGGCGGGGAGCTTGTCCGCCACGCCGATGACCCCGCTGCTGGGCTGCTCGCCCAGGTTGGAGATCGTCAGTTGATAGACCGTCTCGCTGCCCGCGAGCACGGTGTCCGTGTTGTCCGTCTTGGAGAGCGACAACAGCGGCGAAGACACGGTATCGACGTCCAGCGCGCATCCGGCAGGCTGATCGTTGGCCGTGCAGGCGACGACGTCGTTCGCCTGGGGAACGGGCTTGTTCGGATCCCCTCCGCCGCCGATCTTCGCCTTGTTGACGGCCGCCATGCCGTTGGTGGCGCTAACCCCCACCGTGATGCTGAAGGAACTCGTGCCGCCGCTGCCGGCAATGGTCGTTGCGCTGGTGCAGGTCAGCACATTGCCGAGCGCCGAGCACGACCAGTTCGCACCCTGCGGGCCGCCCGTGGGCACGGGGCCGTCCTGGACGTAAAGCCCCGAGGCCAGGACGTCGGCCACCGTGATCTGTCCGCTGCTTGCCTGCGCCCCGAGATTGGTGGCCGTGAGCATATAGGTCACGGCCTGGCCCGATTGAACCATGTCCACGCCATTGGTCTTGCTCAGATGCAAATCCGTGCTGCAGTCCGCGCCAGGCAGCGTGCCGGGCAGGCTGGGCGGCTGGAACGACGCGATGCCGCCCTGGTTGCCACTGGCCTCGTAGGTATCCGAGGCTCCATTGCTGGTCCGCCCCGGCGTGCCGCCATTGATGGTGCCCGCCAGCACGAAGCTCGCGGGAGCAAAACCGATGAAGCCGCCACCGCCTCCTCCACCGGGTCCGTGGCGCTCCGAGATGCCGCTGGTATTCGAGCCCCATGCATTGCCACCGTCACCGCCGCTGGCATTGACCGAGGCGGAGCCGCCCTCGGTGGTGTAGATCACCACGGAGCCGCCCCCGCCGCCGCCGCCGGCCGCGTCCTGCTGCACGTTGTAGCCATTGCCGCCGCGCACGTCGATCACGCCGCCGCCATTGATCAGCCTGGCGCGCAGGATGACGATCCCTCCGCCCGCCGCGCCGGACGAGCACAGCCCCGCGACGTTGCAGCTGATGCCGTTGTTTTCGTAAGTGCCCGTGTCGGATGTGTTGTTGTTCGTCGCTCCCGCGCCGCCGCCGCCGCCCATGAACACCCGGCCATATCCCACGGTGCCCATGTAGCCCGCGCCGCCGCGCCCCGAGACATCGACAAGGGGCAGATTCCATGGACGCCCGCCGACCCCGCCTGCCGCATAGTTTCCGCCACCACCGCCGCCGGAGTTGTTCTGGTTGATGTTAGAGGACGCTCCCGCGCCGTCGTTGCCGCCTCCGCCTGCATTGCCCGGAGCGCCGCGCCCGCGCGATCCGCCCGGATAGCCCTCGGCGGTAGTGGTCAGCAGCTTCAGGTTGGAAATCGTCGCGCTATTGGTGGATTTCGACCCGAAGGCCGAACTCAATGCCAGTTTGAGCGGAGTGCCCGCAATGCCCTCGCCCTTGCCGCCATCACCGGGGAAAGACGCAAATGTCCCCGCCCAGTTGTCCCTGGAGCCGCCGCTCGTGGCATAGTTTCCAGCAGCGCCCCGAAAGCCTTTGCCCGCGGCGAAGATGGCGCGGTTGTCCTGGCCTTCCACGATGGAGTCACCCAAGGTCAACGTGCCGCGCACGTCCATGGCAACGACTCCGCCGCGTGAACCGTCCCAGGCGGGTGCCGTCACACCTTGGGCAGTAGCCGAAGCATATTGCGGCACGCGGATGACCTGGTAGCGCTTCTGGCCCGCCGTGCTCGTCGCGGCCGCGTTGCGATAGGTATTGCCCAGGGCGGGGGCGAAAGTCACGGTGCCATTGTTCTCGGCGGTCACCGTCACGAACTCATAAAGCCCGGTATTGCCTACACTGGTAGAGCCTTGTCCCGATCCCGAGCCATCGCCATAGGCATTCGAGTTGCTGCTGTTGATGGACGCATCCTGCATCTGGATCACCAGCAGCAAATCGCCAACCGATGGCGAATTGCCCGCTCCATCGCCGAGCGGTGCGCCAAGCGCCATGGAATCGGCACCCGCAATGAGGGCGTCAGGCCCGATGAAATAGTCGTTGACCACGCCGGAGGCGGACACCGCCCCATCCTTGCCCGGCGCGGCGCACACCTGTGCCCATACGGATGCCGGGACCGAGGTCATCGCCACGATGAATGCAACCATTCGCAACAGGCGCGACGCCATATGGCCTGGACTGGATCGCAATCCTCCGCGTCCGGCAGCCGATGAGAAAAAAAGACAAAGATGCGCGCACGATGGCAAACGCCCACGGAGCTGTTGAATAACCGTCATAACCACTCGTCACTCTTGGCTTCAAGCCCGTGTAAGCCCCAAACCATCCGATGCTCCGGGGGTTGCTCACAAATGAAACAAAAAGTGTTTTTTGATAAAATTAGAGCGTTTATATCAGTTACGCATACCGATAGATGAGTAGATGCTTATAGTTGAGAGAATTTGATAATTTTTAACATTTAGCAACTCATCAACAATATCTGTTGATTCAAACAATTTGATAGCGCCAAATGCAGATTTGAAAGGCGATAGCTTCCATAAATTGAAAAGAAATGGACAAGGCGCCCCCTCGCAAGGGAATTCGACACATTCGCGCAAAAGCGACAGGCCATGGCTCACCAGGAGCCGCAAAAAAAGAGCGAGAACCACAGACGCGGTTCTCGCTCGGGAATGTGTCTGCCTGGCGCGCGGAAAGCGCCGCCAGGGCCCTCAGAACGTGTTTACGATCTCCTCGCGCCGCGACAGCGGCTTTGC
>NZ_JBEBOW010000066.1:0-18772 GCF_040396215.1 Diaphorobacter ruginosibacter
CAAGGAAATCCGTTCCTTGGGCCTGGACATCGAACTGGAACGTTCTTAATTTGAAAAGGGAAAGAGTCCATGAAATCGTTACTCGACCTGTTCAAGCAATTCACACCCGATGAGCATTTCGATGCCATCAAGATCGGCATGGCTTCGCCCGAGAAGATCCGTTCGTGGTCTTTCGGCGAGGTGAAGAAGCCTGAGACGATCAACTACCGCACGTTCAAGCCGGAGCGTGATGGCCTGTTCTGCGCGAAGATCTTCGGTCCCATCAAGGACTACGAATGCCTTTGCGGCAAGTACAAGCGCCTGAAGCACCGCGGCGTGATCTGCGAGAAGTGCGGCGTCGAAGTCACGCAGACCAAGGTCCGCCGCGAGCGCATGGGTCACATCGACCTGGCCGCTCCCTGCGCGCACATCTGGTTCCTGAAGTCGCTGCCGTCGCGCCTGGGCCTGGTGCTGGACATGACGCTGCGCGACATCGAGCGCGTGCTGTACTTCGAAGCCTATGTGGTGACCGACCCCGGCATGACCCCGCTGAAGAAGTTCAGCATCATGTCGGAAGACGAGTACGACAAGAACGTTGAAGAGTACGGTGATGAGTTCGTTGCCAAGATGGGCGCCGAAGGTATCAAGGACCTGCTCGAAGGCATCGAAATCGATGCGGAAATCGAGCGTCTGCGCAATGACCTGACCGGCTCCGAAGTCAAGGTCAAGAAGAACGCCAAGCGCTTGAAGCTCCTGGAAGCGTTCAAGAAGTCCGGCATCAAGCCCGGCTGGATGGTGATGGAAGTGCTGCCTGTGCTGCCTCCCGATCTGCGTCCGCTGGTGCCGCTGGACGGCGGCCGCTTTGCGACCTCCGACCTGAACGACCTGTACCGCCGCGTCATCAACCGCAACTCGCGTCTGCGCCGCCTGCTGGAGCTGAAGGCTCCGGAAATCATCGCGCGCAACGAAAAGCGCATGCTGCAGGAAGCGGTGGATTCGCTGCTCGACAACGGCCGTCGCGGCAAGGCGATGACCGGCGCCAACAAGCGCGCCCTCAAGTCGCTGGCCGACATGATCAAGGGCAAGAGCGGCCGCTTCCGCCAGAACCTGCTGGGCAAGCGCGTGGACTACTCCGGCCGTTCCGTGATCACCGTGGGTCCCTACCTCAAGCTGCACCAGTGCGGCCTGCCCAAGCTGATGGCGCTGGAGCTGTTCAAGCCATTCATCTTCTCGCGCCTCGAAGCGATGGGCATCGCCACGACCATCAAGGCCGCCAAGAAGGAAGTGGAAGCCGGCACGCCTGTCGTGTGGGACATCCTGGAAGAGGTCATCAAGGAACACCCTGTCATGCTCAACCGTGCGCCTACGCTGCACCGTCTGGGTATTCAGGCATTCGAGCCCATCCTCATCGAAGGCAAGGCGATCCAGCTGCATCCGCTCGTCTGCGCGGCCTTCAACGCCGACTTCGACGGTGACCAGATGGCTGTTCACGTTCCGCTGTCCGTGGAAGCGCAGCTCGAAGCCCGCACGCTGATGCTGGCATCGAACAACGTGCTGTTCCCGGCTTCGGGCGAACCCTCCATCGTTCCTTCGCAGGACGTGGTGCTGGGTCTTTATCACGCAACCCGTGACAAGATCAACGGCAAGGGCGAAGGCATGGTGTTCGCCGACGTGGGCGAAGTGCAGCGCGCACTCGACGCGGGCGAGGTTGAACTGGCCACGCGCATCAGCGTGCGCCTGGTCGAGTGGACCAAGAACAAGGCGACCGGCGAGTTCGAGCCGCAGACCAACCTGGTGGAAACCACCGTTGGCCGCGCACTGCTCTCCGAGATCCTGCCCAAGGGCCTGGACTTCTCCAACCTCAACAAGGCGTTGAAGAAGAAGGAAATCTCCAAGCTGATCAACACCAGCTTCCGCAAGTGCGGCCTGAAGGAAACCGTCGTTTTCGCGGACAAGCTGCTGCAAAACGGCTTCCGCCTGGCCACGCGCGCCGGTATTTCCATCTGCGTGGACGACATGCTGGTGCCGCCGCAAAAGGCGGAAATCATCGGCCGCGCCGAGAAGGAAGTCAAAGAGATCGAGCAGCAGTACGTCTCCGGTCTCGTGACCACCGGCGAGCGCTACAACAAGGTCGTGGACATCTGGGGCAAGGCCGGTGACGAAGTCTCCAAGGTCATGATGCAGCAGCTGGCCAAGCAAAAGACCATCGACCGCCACGGCAACGAAGTCGATCAGGAATCGTTCAATTCGATCTACATGATGGCCGACTCCGGCGCCCGCGGCTCCGCGGCGCAGATCCGTCAGCTCGCGGGTATGCGCGGCCTGATGGCAAAGCCTGACGGCTCCATCATCGAGACGCCTATCACCGCGAACTTCCGCGAAGGCCTGAACGTGTTGCAGTACTTCATCTCCACCCACGGCGCTCGTAAGGGCCTGGCGGATACGGCGTTGAAGACGGCCAACTCCGGCTACCTGACGCGCCGTCTGGTGGACGTGACGCAGGATCTGGTGGTGAACGAGCAGGACTGCGGAACCCACAATGGTTCGCTGATGCGCGCCATCGTCGAGGGCGGTGAAGTGATCGAATCGCTGCGCGACCGTATCCTCGGCCGCGTGGCGGCTGAAGACGTGCTGCATCCCGAGACCCGCGCCGTGCTGGCGCCCGCCGGCACGATGATGGACGAAGACACGATCGAAGAGCTCGAAGCCCAGGGCGTGGACGAGGTGAAGGTGCGCACCGCGCTGACCTGCGAGACCCGCTACGGCCTGTGCGCCAAGTGCTATGGCCGCGACCTGGGCCGCGGCGGCCTGATCAACCTCGGCGAAGCCGTCGGTGTGATCGCCGCCCAGTCCATCGGCGAGCCGGGCACCCAGCTGACCATGCGTACGTTCCACATCGGTGGCGCGGCTTCGCGTGCGGCCATCGCCTCGAGCGTGGAAGCCAAGTCGAACGGCTCGATCAGCTTCAACAGCACGATGCGCTATGTGACCAACACCAAGGGTGAGCTGGTGGTGATTTCCCGTTCCGGTGAAATCGTCATCAGTGAAAACGGCCGCGAGCGCGAACGCCACAAGGTGCCTTATGGCGCGACTTTGACGGTCAAGGCCGATCAGCAGATCAAGGCTGGCGCGATTCTCGCCAACTGGGACCCGCTGACCCGTCCGATCATCACCGAGTACGCTGGCCGTGTGAAGTTCGAGAACGTCGAGGAAGGCCTCACCGTGGCCAAGCAGGTCGATGAGGTGACCGGCCTGTCCACGCTGGTGGTGATCGATCCGAAGCGTCGCGGCTCCGCCAAGGTGGTGCGTCCGCAGGTCAAGCTGATCGACGCGAACGGCCAGGAAGTGAAGATTCCGGGCACCGATCACTCGGTGACGATCGGCTTCCAGGTCGGCGCGCTGA
Organism: Diaphorobacter ruginosibacter; assembly: GCF_040396215.1. GTDB lineage: Bacteria > Pseudomonadota > Gammaproteobacteria > Burkholderiales > Burkholderiaceae_C > Diaphorobacter_A > Diaphorobacter_A ruginosibacter_A. Next base: position 3,383 of record NZ_JBEBOW010000066.1, read on the forward strand.
TTCAGGTGCGCGATGACCAGGACGTGGGCCCCGGCGAAGTGCTGGCCCGTATTCCGGTCGAAGGCCAGAAGACCCGCGACATTACCGGCGGTCTGCCGCGCGTGGCCGAACTGTTCGAGGCGCGTTCGCCAAAGGACAAGGGCATGCTGGCGGAAATGACCGGCACGATCTCCTTCGGCAAGGAAACCAAGGGCAAGGTGCGCCTGCAGATCACCGATCCGGAAGGCAAGGTCTGGGACGAACTGGTGCCCAAGGAAAAGAACGTGCTGGTGCACGAAGGCCAGGTGGTGAACAAGGGCGAACTGGTCGTCGACGGCCCCGCGGATCCGCAGGACATCCTGCGCCTGCTGGGCATCGAGGAGCTGTCGCGCTACATCGTCGACGAAGTGCAGGACGTGTACCGCTTGCAGGGCGTGAAGATCAACGACAAGCACATCGAGGTGATCGTTCGCCAGATGCTGCGCCGCGTCGTGGTCGAGAACCCGGGCGAGACCGGCTACATCGCCGGCGAGCAGGTCGAGCGCTCGGAGATCCTCAACACCAACGAGGCAATGCAGAAGGACAACAAGATTCCTGCGACGTACTCCAACATCCTGTTGGGTATCACGAAGGCATCCCTGTCGACCGACTCGTTCATCTCTGCGGCCTCGTTCCAGGAAACGACCCGCGTGCTCACAGAGGCTGCCATCATGGGCAAGCGCGACGAGCTGCGTGGCTTGAAGGAAAACGTCATCGTCGGCCGCCTGATCCCCGCGGGTACCGGCCTGGCATACCACCAGGCACGCAAGGCCAAGGACGCCATGGACGAAGCGGAACGCCGTGCGATCGCTGAATCGGAAGCCGCTGAAATGGCCGCCGTTGAAAGCGCCGACGACACCGCCGAGCCCACGGCCCACAACGAAGGCTCTTCGGCTGCGGAGTGATCCTCGCACCGAACATCCATCGTGACCGCCGGGGTGCATTCATGACCGATTGAGCCCCGGTCCGATAAACTCCCGCCCAGCTGTGCATTGCACAAGCGGTGCGGGAGTTTTTTTATGGCGCGCGCTGCGCCGTTCTCCCGGATCGTTTCCTGAAACCAGGCGCCGGACCGGGCGCAATCGTCTTGTTTATGTTTCTTACGGGCTGGCTCATCATTCTGGCCGTGCTGCTGTTCTGGGCGGTGGGCGCCTACAACCGGCTGGTGCGACTGCGCTCGTCGGCCATCCAGGCATTTGGCGTGCTGGATGCGGAGCTGCTGCGGCGCATCGCCTTGCTCGCCGAGTACGATGCGGCGGTGATGGGGCCGCGCCAGCCGGAGGACGCGCAACTGCATGAAGCCTTGCGCGCGTCATGCACGCAATATGCGGCGTCGCTCGCCGTGATGCGCGCCCGGCCGCTGGATGCAAGCGCCGGTGCGGCGCTGGTGGCGGGCAGCCGGGTGCTGGATGCCATGTGGCAGCAGCTCGTCGATGTGTCGGGCACGGTGGCCGCGCAGGGACAGGGCGGCAAGTCCACCGACGCAGTCCAGTCCCTGAATTCGCTGATCCAGCGCAGCGAGATGCAGCGTTCGCAGATCGACACCGCAACCGCGCAATTCAATGCGGCGGTGGATCATTACAACAAGGCCGTGGCGCAGTTTCCAGCCAATCTGCTGGCCTGGGTCTTCGGCTTCAGGCAGGCGCAGATGCTTTGATCTGCCCCGCCGGTGTGGCGCATCGGGCCTTCGATGCGCGGCACTTCATCCTGATGGGTTTTCCCGGCATATGTCGACACAGTCAAACAAGAGCACCGCTTCCAGCAAGCGCACGCAGGGCAAGCCTGGCCGGGGCGACGCGTCGCCGCCGCACCAGGGCATTGCGCTGTGGCGGCAGCTCGACGCGACAGCGCAATGCCTGCAGGCCGTCCGTGGCGGGCAGTCGGCCACGGCGGTGCTCGGGCAGGTGGAGCAAGATCTGCGCCCCGGCGTGCAGGCCCTGCTGTTCCAGGCCTTGCGCCAGCTAGGGCGCGCACAGGCGCTGCGCAAGGCGCTCGCGCCCCGCAATCCGCCGCCGCGCGTGGACAACCTGCTGTGCACGGCGCTGGCCCTGGCATGGCGGGAGGAGGGCGCTCCTTATCCGCCGTTCACGCTGGTCAGCCAGACGGTCGAGGCCGCCAAACGCCATGCGGCAACGCGCGGGCAGGCGGGGTTCATCAACGCGTGCCTGCGCCGCTTCCTGCGCGAGCGCGATGCGCTGGTGCGGGCCACCGACAAGGATCCGGTGGCGCAGTGGAATCACCCTGAATGGTGGATCCGCAGGCTGCAAAAGGATTACCCCGGGCACTGGCAGCAGATTCTGCTGGCCAACAACGCGCATGCGCCCATGACGCTGCGGGTGAACCAGCGGCACGGTACGGCGGAGCGCTACCTGATGCGCCTGGATGAAGAGGCCGGGCTTGCGGGCGTGCGCGTGGGCGGCGTTGGAATCGAGCTGGCGCAGCCCGCGCCCGTGTCCCGTCTGCCCGGCTTCGATGCGGGTGATGTCTCGGTGCAGGATGCCGCCGCGCAACTGGCCGCGCCGCTGCTGCTCGATGGCATGGACCTGTCGGCGCCGCTGCAGGTTCTTGACGCCTGCGCGGCTCCGGGCGGCAAGACCGCGCATATGCTCGAAATGGTCGGCGCGTCATCGCCCTCGTCGCCCCTGCGGGTGACGGCGCTGGAGATGGATGGTGAGCGAGCGCGGCGCATCGGCCAGACGCTGGAGCGCCTGCAACTGCAGGCCGGCGTGATCGTGGCGGATGCGGCCAGCGTCGGCGACTGGTGGTACAAGGCCAACGGCGGGGCCATGTTCGATGCCATCCTGCTCGACGCCCCATGCAGCGCCTCTGGCATCGTGCGCCGTCATCCCGATGCGCGCTGGCTGCGCCGCGAGAGCGATATCGCGCAGCTTGCGCGGTTGCAGGAGCGTTTGCTGGATGCGCTGTGGCCCCTGCTGAAACCCGGTGGACGGCTGCTTTATTGCACTTGTTCCGTCTTTCACGAGGAAGGACAGAATCAGGTCAAAGCGTTTCTCTCACGCAACAGTCACGCACAATTACTCAAGTCGCCCGGCCATTTAGTGCCCGGCCATTCCGCGGGAGGCGACAAGCTCCGCCAGAATGTAAACGGTGACCATGACGGCTTTTATTACGCACTTTTGCAGAAGCTGGCTGCGTGAGCTGAAGCTGCGCGGCAGGATGGTTGCTTCGCGCCTGGGCATGGCGCTTGCGGCCATCGCGCTGGTGGTCATCGGGGCCGCGGCCCAGGCGCAGTCGGGTGCGGGCCGCGGGGAGATCAAGGAATTCCGGCTGGCCCAGTCGCACGAGGGCCTGCTGTTGACCGCCGCCATGCGCTTCGAACTGCCCGAGCAGGTGGAGGATGCGCTCTACAAGGGCATCCCCATGTACTTTGTTGCCGAGGCGCAGTTGGTGCGCGAACGCTGGTATTGGTCGGACTACGTGGTTGCGCAGGCTTCACGCCACATGCGCCTGAGCTATCAGCCGCTGACGCGGCGCTGGCGCCTGAGCCAGTCTTCCGCTCCTTTCGCCGATAGCGGCCTGGGGGTGTCGCTGGGGCAGAATTTCGACGAGCTTGGCGATGCGCTGGCCGTCATGCAGCGCATCACGCGCTGGAATGTGGCGAGCGCCGACCTGCTGGACCAGAGTGGCCAGCAGATTCTCAACTTCCAGTTCCGGCTCGACACCTCGCAGTTGCCGCGGCCGCTGCAATTGAGCACCGTGGGGCGATCGGGCTGGAACCTGCTGCTCTCGCGCAGCGTGCGGCTTACCGGGCTTTCGGTGGAGAGCGAAGAATGATCCAGGAGCAGTCCGCGCCGCTCTCGGAGGCCGCCCGCAAGCAGGCCAGCCGCGCGCGCACGGTGCGCTATGCGCTCGGCATCGGCGCGGCGGTGATGTGCGCCATCGCGCTCGTGCTGCTGTTCCTCCTCACGCTCGCCACCAACAACCGCGATCTGTACGAGCGCAATTTCGCATGGCTGCTCGGCGTGAACGTGCTCGTGGCGGTGGTATTGATGGCGGTGCTGGTCTGGGGCGCAGTACGGTTGGCGATGCGCCTGAAGCGAGGCCGGTTCGGCAGCCGCCTGCTCATGAAGCTCGCGGGTATCTTCGCTGTCGTTGGGGTGATCCCGGGCCTGCTGATCTATGTGGTGTCCTATCAGTTCGTGTCGCGCTCCATCGAAAGCTGGTTCGACGTGCGCGTGGAGGGCGCATTGGCCTCGGGCGTCAGCCTTGCGCGCGCCACGCTCGACACCATGGGCTCCGACATCGCCTCCAAGACGCGAGAGGCCAGCAGCCAGCTCGCGCAGGTGCCCGACGCCGCCGCCGGCGTGGTGCTCGACCGCATCCGGGACCAGTTGGGCGCGTCCGACATCGTCCTGTGGAATTCGTCGGGCCAGCCCGTCGCGAGCGCGGGGCAATCGCTTTTCTCGCTCAACCCCGAACGCCCGACGCCGCAGCAGTTGCGCAACCTGCGGCAGGAGCGCACCTCGTTCCAGATCGAAGGACTGGACGACATCGGCGCGGCAAAGGATGCGGACAACGTGCGGGTGAAAGCCCTGGTGGCGGTCAACAGTCCCACCGTCGGCCTGCTGGTCGAACCGCGCTTCCTGCAGGCTACCGTGCTGCTGCCTTCCACGCTGGTCGCCAACGCCATCGCCGTTCAGGAGGCCAACCGCGAATACCAGGAGCGCGCATTGGCGCGTGGCGGATTGCGCCGCATGTACATCGGCACGCTCACGCTGAGCCTGTTCCTTGCCGTGTTCGGAGCGGTGCTGCTGGCGGTGCTTCTTGGCAACCAGCTCGTGCGGCCCCTGCTGCTGCTCGCCGATGGCGTGCGTGAAGTGGCCTCCGGAAACCTGAGCCCCAAGGCGGTCATACAAAGCAATGACGAGCTTGGTGGATTGACGCGTTCCTTTGCCATCATGACGCAGCAGCTCGCCGACGCCCGCGCGGCGGTCGAGCGCAGCATGGGCGACGTGGACGCCGCCCGCGCGAATCTGCAGACCATCCTGGACAACCTCACGGCGGGCGTGATCGTGCTTGACGCGGGCGGCACCATCATCTCCTCCAACCCTGGAGCCACCCGCATCCTGCGCGCGCCCATGGCCGCGTTCGAAGGCAGGCCCCTGGTCGACGTGCCCGGTCTGGCCGAATTCGCGGCCTCCGTGCAAAAGCATTTCGACGAATTCCACCGCGAGCGCAGCCACCACGGCCTGGATCACTGGCAGCACCCCTTCGAACTGCACGCCACGCCCTCCGGCGTGGGCGCGGCACAAGGCACCAGCCTGGTCGCGCGCGGCGCCGAGCTGCCCGAGGGAACGCGCCTGCTCGTGTTCGACGACATCTCAGAGATCGTTTCCGCCCAGCGTGCACAGGCCTGGGGCGAGGTCGCACGCCGCCTTGCCCACGAAATCAAGAACCCGCTCACGCCCATCCAGCTCTCGGCCGAGCGCCTGGAAATCAAGCTCGAAGGCAAGCTGCCCGCGCCGGAGCAGGCGGTGCTCAACAAGTCGGTCAAGACCATCGTCGAGCAGGTCGATGCGATGAAGCGGCTCGTCAATGAATTCCGCGACTACGCGCGCCTGCCCGCTGCGGAACTCCAGCAGCTCGATCTCAATTCACTGGTCAATGACGTACTGCACTTGTATGGTGCGGAAACCGCCACGGTGACGGTCGAGGCCGACCTGGACCCGCGCAATCCGCACATCCATGGTGATGCGCAGCAACTGCGGCAAGTGATTCATAATCTTTTACAAAATGCCCAGGACGCCACGCAGCAGGCGGCGGAGCAAAGCGGCGAGCCGGCCAGGCCCGTGCGTATCAGCACCGCCATCAGCGACTCATCCAATCGCGTACGCCTGACTGTGTCAGACTCGGGGATGGGCTTTCCGGCACATATACTGCAAAGGGCATTCGAGCCCTATGTCACGACCAAGCCGCGCGGCACGGGATTGGGGCTTGCGGTGGTGAAAAAAATAGCAGACGAACACGGTGCACGTGTCGATTTGGTCAATCGTGTGGAAAACGATGTGGTGAAAGGGGCACAAGTGTCGCTATCATTCCCCCTCGACATCGCTTCAGCACTTTAACAACACGCGCATATCGTGCAATAAGGGCGTATCAAAACAAATGGCAAACATTCTGGTGGTAGACGACGAACTGGGTATCCGGGACTTGTTGTCGGAAATCCTGAACGACGAGGGCCACAGCGTGGATCTGGCCGAGAACGCCACCCAGGCTCGCAACGCTCGTCTCGACAATGTCTACGACTTGGTGCTGCTTGACATCTGGATGCCCGACACCGACGGCGTCTCCCTGCTCAAGGAATGGGCAACCGCAGGCATGCTCAACATGCCCGTGATCATGATGAGCGGCCATGCCACCATCGATACCGCGGTAGAGGCAACACGCATCGGCGCATTCTCCTTTCTGGAAAAACCCATCACCATGCAGAAGCTGCTCAAGGCAGTGGAGCAAGGCCTGGCGCGCAACGGCGCCAGTGGATCGAACGCGGCAACGAATGCGGCTCCGCAAGGCGCGGCCCTTCCTCAGGCCGCACGCGTGGTCAACGGCGCTGCCGCCAGTGGCGTGGCAGGCGCATCGCTATCGGTCGCCATGCCGATGATGGCTGAAGCGGAGCAAGGTCCGCTCTCGCACCAGGGATTCGACCTCGACCGCCCCCTGCGCGAAGCCCGTGACGGCTTCGAAAAAGCCTACTTCGAGTTCCACCTGGCCCGTGAAGGAGGCTCCATGACCCGCGTGGCAGAAAAAACAGGGCTCGAACGTACCCATCTTTACCGCAAGCTGCGCCAACTCGGTGTAGACTTGGGCCGCAACAAACGAGGATGACGAAGAATCGCAAAAAGCAGATTTTTTCGGCGATTTGAAAAAAGAGCCAAAAATTCTGTATATAATTCAAGTCTTGCTTAGTGAGGCCCGGTAGCTCAGTTGGTAGAGCAGCGGATTGAAAATCCGCGTGTCGGTGGTTCGATTCCGCCCCAGGCCACCAAACATTGTCAGAAGCCCGTTCAAGAAATTGGACGGGCTTTTGTGTTTCTGGCGTGGTTGGGTGCGCTTTGGCATGCTTTGGGAGATCAGCCTATGTCGAAGTCTTCATCCATTGCTGCCCGCATCCTTCATCACCATGGGCTATCGCTGAGACCTTGTGTCACGTGGATGATGGAGTGCTGCGGGACCGGCGCCACCGCCTTGAAGCAGCCTGCATCCAGCCAGCGCCGATTTGGCTGATAGACCACCTCTGCTCAAGAAGCGCATTGGGCAGAAGCCGCCACGGCGCGCTTGCGCGGAGCAGCCAACGTGGCGCATTGAAGACTTCACGCAGGCCGTGCTCGTGCGGCGGCGTGTGCTGAGCTGGTTGGTGCCAGCCAGGGCGCTGCATGGTTCCGTCCCTTATCGCGGACATCCGTTGGATAGGACTCTCGAGGTATTGCCCCCTCTACTTCGGCTGCCGCTCGCCTAGAGTGAAGAAGGTTCCCAACACACTCTATCCAGGCTCTCCCACGGCACCTGTTGTACATACAAGCTGCTCCAAGAAACCTCCTCCAGCTTTGTCTTTTGACGAAGAGTTGAATAAAAACAATAGCACGCTCCTCAATATACAAAAGGAATCAATACAAATTCAGCCATCAGACAAATATGCAATGTAATGCGCTGTTGATTTGCTTGTTACATTTAAAAACAAAAAAGGTACTCTTTTGTAGGAGTTTTTTGTACGTTGAAATTTTTTTTCAGTGCTAACCTCTGTCGCTTGTTGAATCGGTATATTTCACTTTTCTATTAAAGTCCGATATTTTCATATCAGGGAGATTCCATGAAAAATCTCAAGATTGCTGTCAGTGACTCTGTTGCGGAAAGCTTTATCACGGATTATGAAAAAATCGATGTATATAAGACCGATTTCACCAATGTGGCGGCTGTGGTTAGTTCCCGGGAGCAGGCGCGAGAGCTGATCGTCAAGATTGAAAGCACTGGATTTGACATCCCTTTCTTCATCGCACTTCAAGATGATGAAGAGGTCCCAGAAGGATTATTTACCAGGTTGAGCGGAGTCATTCAGATTGATCGGGGGAATCGTCATCACTATGGTCGTAAGATCACGGTGGCAGCCGATAAATATGTGAGTGAACTGTATCCACCTTTTTTTCGTGCGCTTAATGATTATGTCAAGCACGGTAATTCGGCATTCGACTGCCCTGGACACCAAGGCGGGCAGTTCTTCACCAAACATCCGTTGGGCCGGCAGTTCTTCCATTTCTTTGGGGAAACCTTGTTTCGTGCCGATCTGTGCAATGCCGATGTCAAATTGGGAGATCTGCTGATTCATGAAGGTGCGGCACTGGATGCACAGATGAATGCGGCACGTATCTACAACGCAGACAAAACCTATTTCGTTCTCAACGGCACATCCACCTCCAATAAAATCGTCACCAGTGCGCTTCTCGCCAAAGATGACTTGGTGCTGTTTGATCGAAATAACCATAAATCCATTCATCTTGGTGCCTTGATATTATCTGGAGCACTTCCGGTATATATGGAAACAGCACGCAATCCATTTGGTTTCATTGGGGGGATTGATGCGCATTGCTTCGATGAAGCTTATATCCGTGATGCTATCCGTGCAGTTTCACCGGAGAGGGCGGATGCAGCACGTCCTATTCGTTTGGCTGTGATTCAACTTGGCACCTATGACGGCACCGTATACAACGCGCGCCAGGTCGTAGACCGCATTGGCCACCTCTGTGATTACATCTTGTTTGACTCGGCATGGGTGGGTTATGAGCAATTCATTCCCATGATGCAGGCCAGCTCACCACTTTTGCTGGAGCTGGGGGAAAACGATCCCGGCATCTTCGTGACCCAGTCAGTGCATAAACAGCAAGCAGGTTTCTCGCAGTCGTCACAGATCCACAAGAAGGACATGCACATCAAGGGGCAGCAGCGCTATGTCACGCACAAGCGCCTCAACAACGCCTACATGATGCATGCCTCCACCAGTCCGTTCTATCCCATCTTCGCTGCCCTGGATGTCAATGCCCAAATGCATGCGGGTGCTGCGGGGCGCCAGCTGTGGCGTGATTGTGTACGCGTCGGGGTCGAGGCACGCAAGCTCATCCTGCGCAACTGCAAACACATCCGCCCCTTCATTCCCACCATGGTGGATGGTCGTCCCTGGGCAGAGTACGACACCGAAATGATCATTGACGATTTACGCTTCTTCAAATTCCAGCCGGATGAACGCTGGCATTCATTTGAAGGGTATGCAAGCAACCAATATTTTGTAGATCCCTGCAAACTACTGCTGACCACTCCCGGCATTGATAGCCAAAGCGGCGGATACTCCAGCTTCGGTGTTCCCGCTTCCGTGCTGGCGCATTACCTGCGCGACAACGGGGTTGTGCCTGAAAAAGCAGATTTGAATTCCATTCTATTCCTGCTCACGCCATCAGAGCGGCTCTCCAAGATGCAGCACCTTGTGTCTTACCTATGCCGTTTTGAGCGTCACGTGGAGCTGGATAGCCCGATGCTCGAGGTCCTGCCCACGATCTTCCACAAGCACCCGGAGTTTTATAAAGGCTACACCATCCGCCAAGTTTGCCAACGGATGCACGATTTTTACAAAAGCTACAACATGCAGGCTTTGCAAAAAGCCATGTTCCGCAAGGCTGGGTTACCGGTCCAGGCCATGAATCCGTACGATGCCAATGCTGAGCTGGTGCGCAATCATGTGGAGCTCGTACCGTTGTCGGCCATCGAGGGGCGGATTGCAGCGGAAGGCGCGCTACCCTACCCACCTGGGGTGCTGTGTGTGGTGCCCGGCGAAGTCTGGGGTGGCGCCGCGTTGCAATATTTTCTGGCACTGGAAGATGGCATCAACCAGCTCCCGGGTTTTGAGCCAGAAATCCAAGGCGTCTACTTGCAAACCGAAGCCGATGGCTCACGCCGTGCCTATGGCTATGTGGTGAAACGCTAAGGAATCTCCCATGAGCAGCTCAAAAAAAATGGGAGTGGTCCAGCTGACCACTTTGACCATCGTGAACATGATGGGCTCGGGCATTATCCTGTTGCCCACCAAGCTAGCCGAGGTGGGCACGATCTCTATCTTGTCGTGGCTGGTGACCGCCTTGGGTTCGCTGGCGCTGGCATATGCATTTGCCAAGTGTGGACGCTACAGCAGCAAGGGCGGCGGGATGGGGGGGTATGCGGAATACTCCTTTGGCAAGGCTGGCAACTTCCTTACCAATTACACCTACGGTGTATCGTTGGTCATTGCCAATGTGGCCATCGCCACCACCACCGTGGGTTATCTCACCACCTTCTTCAGTTGGCAGCTTGCGCCATTGCACATCGCGTTGGCGACGATCGTGATCCTGTGGATGGCCACAATTCCCAATTTTGGCGGGGCCAGCATCACCGGGAAAATAAGCGGAGTCACGGTCTGGGGCATCATCCTTCCCGTGGTGGGGTTGTCGCTGTTCGGCTGGTTCTGGTTTGATCCAAGCCTGTACCGATCCGCGTGGAATCCCAAGGAGCTGCCCTTTTGGAATGCCATCACGGCATCCATCTCCGTCACCTTGTGGGCTTTCCTTGGGTTGGAATCCGCCTGTGCCAATACCGATGCGGTTGAAAATCCAGAGAAAAATGTACCAATCGCTGTTTTGGTGGGCACATTGGGAACGGCGATCATCTATATTGCATCGACCAATGTGGTGGCAGGTATCGTTCCCAACGCCCAACTTGCCAGTTCTGCCGCACCGTTTGGTTTGGTGTTCTCACAGATGTTCACCCCTCTGGTAGGCCAGGTAGTCATCGGATTGATGATTATTTCCTGCTTTGGCTCCTTGCTGGGCTGGCAATTCACTGTGGCGCAGGTGTTCAAAAGTTCCGCCGATGAAGGATATTTCATCCCCGCTTTCGGCAAGGTAACCAAAGCGGATGCGCCGGTTCTTGGGATGATTATTATCACTGTTTCCCAGACGCTGCTAACCTTGATGACTATCAGTCCGACTCTGGTCAAGCAGTTTGATGTTCTGGTGAATTTGGCGGTGGTGACAAATCTTGTCCCTTATATATTGTCCATGGCGGCTATTGCAGTATTGCTCAAAAGCGCCGCGGCGGGAGACCGTGAACTCAAGCTGACCCTGGTGATCGCATTCGTGGCTCTTTTGTACAGCTTTTATGCGTTATACAGCGCTGGAGAAGAGGCCGTTTACTGGGGGGCTCTTGTGACCTTCTTTGGCTGGGTGCTGTACGGATTCATCACTTCGCACAAATACGATCTGATCAAGAGGGTTGAATATTAGAGCCTGTCATGAGCTCTCGTTTGAGGCAGGCGGGAGCCTATATGTCAGGTCCCGGATGATTGGCTGCTTGAAAATAAGCGCCCCTTACTCCATGGCCGTGAAGTGCTACAGGCGGTTCCGCCAACCTGGCAAGTCCCTGTAAAGAGAGAAGAGAGCGGTCATCTTGCTTGCCTTGCACAAGAACGCCACAACTGCGCCTGCCACACGCTTGGCGTTGCAGCAGGCCAGCGGCACAGACAGGGAGCGGGCACAGCAATACGGTATTGGTGGCGTGGACACCGTGCGCAAATGGCGCCGCCGCAGCACCGTGCAGGACGCCAGCCATACGGCACATCGGCTGCAAACCACACTCAATGCGGCGCAGGAGGAGTTGGTCATCTATCTGCGCACCCGACGCAAGGCTGCGCCGTTCAAGATTCGCATCATCCTCACGGATAACGGCAAAGAGTTCACAGACTGGTTGTTTGGCAGTCGCAGTGCCAGCCGATAGGGGCGCACGAGTCCGATCAGTTGTGCCAAGCGTTGGTGATTGAGCACCGCCCGACCAAGCCTGCAATGCCGCAAAAGGCACTGTGGTATGAAGCCCCAGTGCAAGCGCTCAAAGTTTGGAAGATGAAAGCCCCGGATTTATTCGTCAAGAACGTGCGCAATCATCCGGGACCCGACAGGCTGGTAAACCCATGCCTGCAAACCCCGCACTCCGCCCAGCGGATCAGTGGCTCGCGGGTTCCTCAGGTTGGGCTATGAGGGTGTCGTAGCGGCTTTTCCATTTTCAAATGCTTGAATCGCGAGCCGCTTTCTTGGTCAACGCTGAAGAGATCTCGTTGGCCTGCGGCTCGCTCGGTGCAGACCAACTCAACCTTGCCGCGTCCTCATCGCCCGCCATCCGAATACGGCCAGTATCAGGCTCAAGAGAGCGAGCACTGCGGGCGAATCCACTGGCACGGGCGCGGTGGTGGTAATGGGGGCCGGCACAATGACATCCGTATCCGTGGTAGTGCATTTCTCGGCGGGTTGCTGGGCTGAGCAGTCGCCACCCGTCACACTGGCCGTATTGACCGCATTGCCGCCCGCGGTACCGCTCACCTGCGCCCTGACCGTGTAGCTGACGGATCCTCCCTTGGCGATCGAGGCATCCGTACAGCCTGCTGCCGTGCAGGTGCCGCCTTCGCTGCCGGCGCCGTCTGCCTGCGCTACGTCGATGCTGCTGATCGTCAAGCCCTCCACGGATGTATCCGTCCAATTGACGTTGTGTGCCATGGCCGTGCCGTTATTGGTGATGGTGACGGTATAGACCACCGTGCGACCCTCGGCAACGCTATCGGCGTTGTTGGTTTTGGTTACTGTCAGCGAGGGCTCGGTGATCTGGTCGGTATCGGTGGCACTGCATCCTTCTTCATCGCCTGTGACACAACCGCCGCCGATCGCCGTGGCGGTATTGACGGCGTCGGTACCCGCATTGCCCGTGATGGTGGCTGCGACCGCGAAGGTGATGGAGCCACCTGGCTCGATGGACATATTGGTGCAGCCGCTCGTGGTGCATATTGGCTCGGAGCCATCCGCGCGGAAGCGCTTGAAAAGCGTAATGCTGTCGATGGTGAGTCCCGAAAAGGTATCCGTCCAGCTGGCGCCTTGGATCGCGACAGCAGAGTTGTTCGTGATGGTGACGTGGTAGATGATCCGGCTGTCCTTGAGCGCTTCTTCATGGTAGTCGGTTTTGGTGACTGTCAGCACGGAGTCTGGCGGCTCGATAGGATCAGCGTCGGTAGCCGAGCACACAGCCGTCACTTCGCCGCTTGTGGGGAGATCCGTCGGACACCCTCCGCCCGTTGCGGTCGCGGTGTTGGAGGCGGTGGAGCCATATGATCCCGTGACCGTGGCCTCTACCTCGTAGCTCACCGAGGCACCCCCTGGCAGGACGATGCCTGAGCAGGTCATGCCCGTGCAGATCCCCGCGTTGGCACCTGGGTCGTCAGGTGGGTTCGCCGTGATGCTGTTGACCAGCAGGTTCGAAAAAGTATCTGTCCAGCTGACGCCCGTGGCGGTCACCCCGCCGTTGTTCGTGATGGTCACCACATAGCTCACGGTTTCGCCCGCGTCCACTTGGCTCAGGTAGTTGTCCTTGGTCACTTCCAGGGAGGCGGGAACCAGCACGGCCTGCTGGTTATAGGCGACGGTGGCGACATCGGATTCACCACTCAGATGTTGTACGAAGCCCGCCACTTGAGCGAAATTGTCTGCGGTGATGCCGAAATCCGACAGATGATAGGCTCTCATCCGCAGGTCGCGCGTTCCACGCAGGCCGACATTCTCGGTGTCGTCAGGATGCCAGAACTGCCAGGTCTGGGTTCCCGTTGAAGGCACGTTGTCGGGTCTAAAGACGATGGACAACTTGTCGCCAACGACATCTCCATCGGCATTGATGAAATAGAAATAGTCAGGTTTTGTAGCGGAAGGTTGACCTACCTGGGTGACCACGACGTCGGGAACGTTGTCCGAGATGACGCTCGCGTTCGCGATGGTTGCGTGAAAGGTCAGATCAGTCGGGGGAACATTGAACAGCGCCGTGTTCAGATCCAGCCCATGCTCGCCATCGAACAGGTAGGATGCACGTGTTTTCTCTGGGTCGTAGGTGTCGGCCAGCGGAAGCGCGTTCAGCCCGCCGTCCTCCGGAACCTTGGCCGGGTCCGGGTTGAACGCCATGAAGTGGGCAGCCGTGAACGATACGCTGTTGCTTGTCAGCAAGGCATCATTCACCCCCGTGGAATACAACACGCCGTCGGCCCGGAAAGCCAGCAAGTCGTTTCGTCCATTGGAGGCATTCGCGGGATCCGGTCCGGTGGCATGCCAAAACCCGTTGTAGGTGCCGTAGACCTCGTTTACGTTGGCTACCGCCAAGGCTGCTGTGGACATTCCCAGCAACATCGCTGCCGCAATGCCTTGCCGAATGTTGAAAGCGAACGACTGCGTGATGGCGGGTCTTCCTGGAAACAACTGCATTGCCCTCTCCTTCATTAAAGCTTCGGGAGTGTTTCAGATTTGAATGAGGCTTCGGCTGGTTCGAGCGGCAAGAGGTTCGCAGACCACCGTTCTCCCGCAGCAAAGGCTGGCACTGCCATGCAGTGCTCGCAGCCAACAAGCCAGCCCTTACGGCGGCCACATGCTCATACGACACCTCGATCTGCTTTGATGGCGTCGTACCTTGATTGCAAGGGGTTGATAAACATCATATCGACTATCTGCTTTATGCCAAGACTCGTCATGCCCATATTTCAGAAGGATGCATAAATCCAACGCTCTCATGAATGGGGAATTTCCGCCGCTGGCGATGCGCCGGAGCAGTCCGGGACTTCCGGGAGCGAACCATGGATGCCGGTTCATGGTCCGATAGGCTTTTGTGCTTCGATCAGATCGTTGCGGGCCTGTTCGAGCTTTGCTTTTCTGGCCGCGATCTTCCCGGCGTCGCCCTTGTGTTCCGCTTGTGCGAGGCCTTTCTCGCGTTCGGCTACTTTGCGCTGCGCATCCCGGATGCGAGCGTCGCGCTCCTTGGCGAGGGAAGCGTCGGTGTAATGGGCTTTGTTTGCTGCGAGGGCCCGCTTGAGTCCGGCGACTTCCCGGCTTCTGCCGTGGGCGGTTGCGTGTGAGATCTGCGATTCGATGTGGGATCGCTTGGCTTCACAGGCCGCAGAGCGTTCGGCGGCGAAGGCGGGCGAAGCGCAGGCAAGCAGGAAAAGGGCACCCGGGAGGATGTTCTTCATGGCGATCTTTCATCAGGTTGGCGCCAGCACCCCCGGGTGCGGACGCGGTGCTTGCGCCGGCTCCGCCAGTCTAACGAACACAGGGATTGTTCGCGTGGGTGGCTGGGCGAGTCGGCCTGATGGACTACATCACGGGGTACGGCGTTGCGCGATGCCGTGTTTCGTTTCACGGATATCCCGGGGCATGGCGCTTTTCGTCACGGGGCTGCCGCACAGTGCGGGCTATTGCACACCTATCGCACCGCTCAGAACGTGTTTACGATCTCTACGCAGCCGCGTTGGAGTGCAATCGGGAT